>CAJUGU010000054.1 GCA_910586105.1 uncultured Eubacteriales bacterium
ATACCGACATATAAGAACTTCTAAAGAGATAATCTAAATTCACCATAAATTTTAATATTAAAAGTTATTCATTACTTACGAACGCATACATCTGTGCTTTATACATCCGTCCTTGGAGTGATTTCAATTTGCCTTATCGCGATTCTGCTTTTGCTGGTTTCTTTCGCTGAAACCCCGTATTTGATTGCTGCAATACCGATTATCGTCCTGATTTTAATTGCGATAGGGCTTTGCATTGGGATTTTCTGCGATCAAATGCGTGTACAACAGGAACGGTTGCGGCTGGACTTTCTGGAAAGGCAAAATCAGGATCAGGTCGCGCATTATACAGCGCTTTACGACCGTAACAATGAAACCCATCGTCTTCGTCATGACCTGCATAATTTTCTCCTCAGCGCGCAGACCCTGATTGATCTGGGAGAGATCGAAAAATTGAAAGAACATATCGAAAAAAAGCGGGAAGCCATTCGTCCTCAGAAACTAACCGATACAGGCAACCCGCTGCTTGACGCGGTGCTGTCTGCGAAACAGCATGATTCACCAGAAATTGATTTCCAAATTCTCCTTCCGCAGCTGAATTGCAAGCATATCGATCCGATGGACACCGCAATGCTGTTAGCAGCCGCTTTAGACAATGCAGTCGAAGGCTGCACAGGCTGTCCTGAACCGTACATACAGCTCCGCGTCGAACAGAAAGGCTATATCGTCCATTTTGACATCCAAAATCCCACGCACAATAAGCCTAGGGAACAGCTGGGGCGGCTGATTTCGACCAAGCCGGAGCCAGAAAAGCACGGTTACGGCGTATTGAGCATGCGCCGTATCGCGGAGCGCTACAACGGAAACCTGTCGTGGACGGTTGAGGACGGCGTTTTTACCCTGCGCGTCCTGTTACAGGATATCCCGCCAATTTCCTCCCCCAAAAAATAAAATCTCCCGTCGGCATGAGAGACGTTTTGTGCTCCAGCCGACGGGCAATTTTTATTTCGAAAAATATTGGTGGAAATCTGCCAGCAGCTTTTTCCGCTGTCGTGAGCTGATCGGGATGCAGATATCATTCGCGCAATAAATGCGATCCGAACAGATTTTCTCGATATGATTGGGATTCACATAATACCCCTGATGAGTTTTCAGAAACTGCATTGTTTCAAGCCGTGCCTTTTCCTGCTTTACGTTTATCCGGAATTTATGTACGCCGGTAAACGCTGTTATGATAATATCACCATAGTAAAACTCTATGCTTATGATATCTTTGATCTGTAGTCTGAGCTGCCGTTCATTTTCTAAGACGTAGGTGACATACAATCTTTCATAAGCATCAAATAACCGACTCATAGTGTGCATAAAAATCTTCGACTTGACCGGTTTCAACAGATATTGCGCACTTTCCAGTCCAAACGCCTGTGTCACATACTGCGGATAATCTGTGATAAACACCAGACTGGCATCTGAGTCTTCCTTTCTCAATATCGTTCCCAGCTCAATACCGGAAATGCCGGGCAAATCAATATCCAGCAGGTAAAAATCAAACCGGTTCTTTTGGTTTACTGCGCGATACAAGCCCTCACCAGAAGTATAGATCGCGATTTCTTCGATGCGGTATTTTCCTGTCATCTTCCGCAGATACAATTCAATAACCCTTGCTTGTACAACATCGTCTTCACAAATGGCTATCCTCATAGTCACCTCTCCGCGCCCGCTTGATGTATTTCATAAGGTCAAGGTTCAGCTGAAAAAGGGATTCCAATTCTTCTGTCGTGCAGCCAGAAAACAACGCGATCAGGCGATCCAGCACCTGTTGCCTCTTTTCAAGCATCTGCTCTGTTTGCGCGGGGACGTTTGCCGTAAGTTCGTCTAACGGTAAATTTAATACCCTTGCAATCGCAACCATCCGTGGCAGTCCGCAACCATGTTCCCCTCTTTCGATTTGCCCTAAATCCTTTTCGGAGATACCAACTAACTCTGAGACCCGGTTACGGCTCAACTCTAATTCTTTGCGACGCTTCGCCATTTTCCTGCCGCACTCCTTCCAGAAGTGATTTCTGGCTTTCTTTTCTTTATCCATATAATGGGTTCTCCTTCAAAGATAATATCCTCATTATCTCAGTTTTTCCTCTCTAAGATAACCCATTTATATTAGTTAAAATAAGCCAGTAAAATTAGACATTTTCATGCGATAGAACCATGCCTTATCATAACATCGACAGTATAGCAGAAGCAGTGAATTCCGCAAGAAGAGTTTTAATATTGCTGCGTTTTTCTCCATAAAATCATAGACCCCGCAAAAAAATGTCAATCCTACGCATAAAAGTGCATCACGCAGCATACAAAAAGCGCCACAATCTCTCCCCTGAAAAGGGGATGAGACTGTGACGCTTTTTGTGTAAAGGGTACCGCAGCCCTGCCTGCGCTGCACGGATTGGAATCGGCGCCTATTTCCCAAGAAACTCCGAATACGCTTTCATGAAGTCGCTCCTGCGCCGGGAACTGATCGGTACGCGGAAATCCGGGGTGCAGATCAACTCTTTCTGTTCAATTTTCGTAATGTAGTTCATGTTGACGAGAAACTCCTGGTGGCATAAGTAGAAGATGTTGGGGTTCAGTGCCTTGCGTGCATCCGCGATTTTCCCGGATATTTCAAGCCGCTGCTCCTTCATTTGAATGCCGAGATGCCGGTAGTAGGATTCCACATAAATGATATCCCGTGTCATCAGACGATATACCGCATCATGCCCATTGACGCACCAAATCGCGTTTTCCTCTTTGCGCCGGCGCACGATCCGGTCGAGTTCTCCCATCAGGAGCTGTTCATTCAGCGGTTTTAAAAGGAACTGCGATACTTGAAGGGTGAACGCTTCCGTCACATATTCCGGGAAGGACGAGAGAAACACAACATCTGCCCCTGGCAGCTTTTGTTTGAGCCAGCAGGCTATTTTTGTCCCCAGGATGTCTGGCAGGCGGATGTCTAAAAGTATGATATCGTAATAAGCATTTTCTTCAAGCTTCTGCAAAAATTCCTTTCCGGTCGTAAAATAGTTCGCACGATAGCCGATACTTTGATCGAACAGACATTTTAACTTTGTCATACACGCAAGATCGTCTTCACAAACCGCTATCCGCATGAAAGTCCCTCCTGTTGCGCTCGATACAGGAACAGTATAGCGGATGTTCCTGAAAAAGTCAAGTTTCACGCACTTTCGACAATAAATGCTGCACTTTTTGCCGAATAGAATTAAGGCTTCCCTTATTCACACCGCAATCAACGCGATTGCACTTTTGTATATAAAGGTGGCAGCTTACAGAATGATGCTATGCGTTTTTACCTGAAAAACAGCATTTTTTAAGGAATCCTTGCTTTACCACACATTCGGTGTTATTCTCTTGCTGAAGCTGAAACACAGTGGTTTTCCGGAATTCCATGTACATGGCCACTGGTGCGATACTTCCAAAACGATTTGTTGAAAGGATTGATTTCTATGAAATTCTGTAAGCGTCTCGTCTCTGGGACTCTGCTCGCCGCAACGCTTGCTGCAAGTATGTCCTCCTTTGCATTCGCTGCGGATCATACCGCAGCACAGCCCCAGGTGGCTGCTGAACCCGTAGCGGAGTCTGCGGTTATGCCGCGTTCTATCTCTGCGGAAATTACCGGTAACGGCGTCCGCCTGCGTAAAACGCCTGGGCTGAACGGCGTTTCTCTCGGGCAGATGAATAAAGGAGACTGGGTCACGCTTTGGTTTGAGGAACCGGATTATCTGGTCGAAGCTGACGGGATGACCTGGGTCCACTGCTACAGCCACAAAATCGGCAAGAGCGGATACGTTGCCGCACAGTATGTTGACCTCGAAAACGCTGGTTAAAAGTCAGCGGATGCGCAGTCCTGAAGGGCTGCGCATCATCTTTTTACATTTTCGACGCAAAAACGTGCAGTTTTGACAAACGGGTTGATTTGCCCTCTGAAATATGCTATGGTGGCAGTAGCTTCGGACAGCCTGCGCGCTGTTCGAGCCGGAAAGGAATAGTGTGAAAGAAAGCACCAGAACAGGATCGGGAAAAAGGGTGCAAAAACCAAGCCCTGCTAAAGGAAGAAATTTTCGAGGGCAAAAAGTGAAATATTTGAAACAGGGAAAGGCTAACTGACTTTCAGCCCCTGTTTTTCAAGGAAACGGACAGCCTGCTTTACAGCCTTAGCAAGTTGCTTTTCTTTGAGCTGGTCGGGCATATCGACCTTGAACAGGTCAGAAGGGTTCCAGATTTCGCCAGTGGAGAGCATAGAAAAGATGGCAGTCAAAATCATTCTGGCAATGGCGATGATGGCTCGTTTCTTGCCTCGGCGTTTTTGGATACGCTCGTACTTGAGGGCATAGTAAGGATGCTGTTTGTCCTTCACAGCTGCGTGTGCGACTTGAACCAACGCTGGTTTGAGATAGACTCCGGCACGCGAAATGCGTACAGACTTCTTCTTACCAGCGGATTCATTGTTGCCAGGGGTAAGGCCAGCCCAGCAGCACAGACGTTTTGAAGAAACAAATTGGGACATATCCGTACCAATTTCAGAGAGGATGGTGATTGAGCTGGAGCGGTCAATGCCAGGGATCGTGCAGAGGAGGGAGCTGTAATCCTCATACTGTGCCATCATGGTATTGATACAGGCGTCGACCCGCTCAATCAACTTTTCGATATATTGGAGATGGTCACGGACGATACCGATTCTTGTTTTCTGCTCTGCGGAAATTTCATAGCCTTCGATTGCCTCAAGAACATCATCCGCTTTTTTCCTGAGAGAACCCCGCAAGAGGGAAACACAATGCTGGACGTCAAAATTCTCATCGGATGTCAGGTACTCCGTAATAGCGGATGCGGATTTACCAAACATATCAGACACAACGGAATCCAATGCCACATTGCATACGGTAAAGGCATTTTGATAGCGATTTTTCTCACTGCTTTTCATAGAAGTGAGTTTGTAGCGGTAACGGGTCAATTCCCGTAAGATACGAATTTCTTTGGCTGGAATAAAGCTGCTTTTGACTAAGCCCATACGGAACAGATCTCCGATCCACTTGGAATCTTTCGTATCGTCCTTGTTCCCCTTTACTGCTTTTACCCATTTGGGGTTGGCAATGACGGTACGAATCCCCCGCTTTTCAAGGATGTTAAAGACCGGAACCCAGTATTTCCCGGTAGATTCCATGCAGACATCCAGACAGTCATTGGCGCGTAGCCAATCCGCAAAGCGATTTAGGTCGGAATTGAAAGTGGAAAATCGTTTCTTTTGATAGTGCGGCTGTACACTATCTGCCGACGTGGTGATGATGGTAGCAACCAAAAACCGCTTATGCACATCCACACCACAGCATGTTGGAAATACGACTTTCAAAGCGATTAACCTCCTCGCATCATAATGACGGGGAGAAAGCAGTGACTGAATCACCAAGCAATTAACAGGTGTTAAAACAATCCTTAGTGTGCGGACTCAAAGTACCACTTATTTGTGCTTGAAAAGGTGGTTCCAACACTGATTATCATACTGCTTTAAACTCTGAAAGCAATCTGCGACTTTCCTTATCGTGCTTTGTAGTTTGCTTTCTCCTCATCTCAATTTTACAAGAAAGGTGACCGTTTATCTGCACTCTTTCATCCCTATTTGTGCAGACCGTGTAACGGTCGGCATGGTGATTATCATGAACACACTTTCAAAGCTGGCGGTTTCCGGCGCGTCTGCTCTGCTCCTTCTGCCACAGCCCGCCTTCGCAGTGAACGCCACACCTACCAGAAATCCGATTTTTGTGGATGGCTCCCGGGTGGAGCTGCAAAGCTATACAATCGACGGCTATACTTATTATAAAATCCGCGATCTTGCCGAAGTATTGGACTTTACGGTCGACTATGACAACGCGTCGGAAAGTATCCAAATGTGGAATACACCGCAAAACAGCGTAACGATACCGGAAGATCCTGAAAGCACAATTTCGGACTCTAGCGAGCACTCCGCTCCGGAAGACTCTTCCAAAGAGATAAAGCGGGACTGTATTGACGGTAAATTGGTCATCCTGCTGGACGCAGGGCATGGCGGGTCGGACGGCGGCACGCACAGTGTGGATGAGCGCTATTTTGAACGGGATTTTAATATCGCTGTCGCGGAAAAGGTCAAGGCGCTGCTGGAAGCACAAGGAGTACAGGTGTTGATGCTGCGTGAGCCGGAGGAAACCGAGCGGATATTGGAATCCGAACGCATCGCCCGGATTGACCGCTTTGTGCGGGAATATCCTGTCGATCTGCTGCTCAGTATTCACCACAATGCAACCGAAACCCACGACGTGAAAGGCAGTGAAATCCTGGTACAAATCGCCTACGAACACGGCGGAGCCGGACAGGAACTTGCCCGCTGTATCGAAGCGGAATACCGTTCTTTGGGACGTCCCATCCGTCCAACCAAGTATCAGCACAGCGCGGAAAATCCAGAGCTCGACCGGCTGTATCTGCTGCGCACTGCTTACGAGCGCGGATTGCTTGCGGTTATGAGCGAATACTGCTTCCTTGATGTGGACAGCGAATTACAGCTAGTCCTCACGGACGAAGGGTTGACCAACGAAGCCAAAGCGCTTACCACCGCAGTGATGCAGTACTATTCTACGCATCCATATTAAGATGTGTGGTTTTCAACAACTTTGACAGGGATGGATGACAGAAAAGTGATCGAACGAAATCGGATTGTAATGATCGAAGCCGATCAAAAAATCTGCGAATCGTTGTCTGCTTGCAGCCAATCGATTGACTGCGATTGCCTGACTGTGCATACCGCAGCGGATGCGATGCGGCTGTGCCGTTTTATTTGGTTCAACCTGCTGCTGATAGACATCGAACTGCCGGATCTGGATGGGTTCCGACTGGCACAGCGGCTTCAGCCCTTTGGTGTGCCGATCCTTTTCATCGCGCCGGAATTGGAACTGTCAGACCGGCTGCGCTGCTTTGAACTTGGGGCGGCTGCCATTTTAAATAAGCCACTGGAAATGGCGGAACTGCGTTCCTGGCTGAAAGCGGTTTTGCGCCGCTCCGAATATATGGCAAAGCAAATATCGATGGGTGATGTGACCATTCATTTTAGCAAACGCCGGGTTTGGAAAGACGGAAAAGAGGTATCGCTTACGCAGACCGAATATCTGTTGTTCGGGATCCTTTTGCGCAACCCGAATACCGTCATGCCGCGAGAGACCCTCCTGCGGTTGGTTTGGGGCTATGAACCCTTCAATAGCTCCCGCCTGATCGATACGCATATCGCAAAGCTCCGCAAAAAATTAGGGCTGCAAAACGAAATCCGCACGGTGTATAAAGCTGGCTACCGGCTGGATTTGCAGGCCGAAAACACCGCAAGACCACCTGCGCTGTAAGCCACAATTTTTTCGTCCATTATTCTCATACTTGAGACCGCATAAATCGAAATTCCATTTTTTTCTATCCCGTTGAATGGTTCTGATGCGTTTTGGACTTAAAAACCTACATTTTTCCTAAGCGCTTGACTTCCGAACCATATTAGGTTAACATTAAATTACCAAGCAAACTTCAACCAGCTCCGAAGCCGTTTTGATAATTATCGGTTGAGCAGTGCTGCGCAAAAAAGCTCAGATAATGAGCTTTGAAATAATGCCACATATTCGTTCATAACGTGTTTAAACGGAGGTTTTTATGAAAAAAATTATTAGTATAGTTTCAATGTTATGTTTGACTTTTATGATACCTGTTCCTTCATTAGCGATTTCTGCTGATGTTGTATCCACGGATGTTGCTGATTCAATTGTTAAAGCCTTGGAAGCAGTGGAATGTGATAAAACATTATGGGGGCTTGAAGATGTTGATTTCTCCGATATCTATATTGGAAATGCGATTTATGCGTATGATTATATCGATGGCACATTCATAAAATCAAACGAAATCTATCCCTTGTTCAGCGGTAATGATTTAATCGCATTTTCTATCCCCCAAGACGATGTACATCAGCAAATCGTTACTGCGCTCGTAAAAGAAATCAAATATATAAATCCAGAGCAATTAGCCCTAGTATATGATTCCAAAAGTTGCTATCTTTATGATGGATTTGATTTTTATTTACTTGCCGAAAGTCAGGAAATCATTTTTGATCGTGATATTCTTCCATCTAATGCAGGAACACTGAATTCGGATGTTATAAAACTATCAAGATTGATCCCTGCACGAGACCTTGCTTATGTAACCCCAACTGTCCGTGAACAGACCTATTTTGCCTGTTCGATCGATTATGTTTCCCAACCTCGAGAGTCTGATTTGTGTTGGGCTGCATGTATTGCCTGTATTTCGAACTATGTCAAAGGAACCACTCTGACGGCTCAAAAGGTTGCGAATCAGACCTGTGGAGAGGGTTATTTGGGACCCGTAGGGATAGATGTTATTCCACGCATGATGAAGAACGAATTTGGTTTAAGCTATTCATATAAAGATTCTGTCCCATCCGATTTGGTTATACTCAATAATATCAAAAAGGATTACCCGGTTTTAGTTTCATTAAGGGGCAAATCAGGAATAAATCATCTTTGTGTTACGTATGGAATTAATGTGGTTAGTGGATATGTTACAATAATGGATCCAATGTTTGGATTTACCACGGTATACACGAAGAATAATGAATATACCTATACGGATCCCACCCGTGACCGCACATGGACGTTTGATAGTGGAATTTGTCGTTATTGGAGTGCTTAAATGTATCAAAGAAAACTTTTCATAGCAATCAGCGTTATCTGTCTTCTTGCATTTCTCTGTGCGTATCCATGGATCGTGCCTTCCTATCCATTTTTATCCTTGCGAAACGATGAAATAGAATACATTTCTGTCAGCTATTTCGGCGATCCCCCAGAATACACTCTTTCATCTGAGCAACAGATGCAGTTTGTAGATATGCTGCAGAGTGTTGCCACGTATAAAAAACCCCGAAAAGAAGTTTATGTTGGGGCAAGCATTAATTTTAAAATCGTTAAAAAGAATGGCGAAATTACTTATTATGAAGATGGCGATATCGTTGTCTACATTGATGGCATCGGTTACAGGGCAAAGCATGATTACGATGTGCATGAATTTTTTAATAGAATTAAAAAAGATAATCTTGCGAATTGAAAAGCTTTGTTTTCTTGACTGGCAGCAATCGTAACTCTGCCAGTCTCACATCGAACTTCGAATGACGCGAATTTCATAAAAGCAATATGGGAAGCTGGTTCTAACAGCTTCCCATATTGTCACATACTGAAATCGGTTTTATGGATAATCGCAAGCGCCAAACATTCCACAGACTATGCAAGCCCCAGGGTAATGAGAAAATACAATTAGAGCCTTATGTGGAGCACTGGATTTGCAGGCCGAAAACACTGCAAGACCCCCTGCGCTGTAAGCCACAATTTTTTCGTCCATTATACTCCATTTTCTTTAAAAAACGCCTTTAACCGCTCCCATAGCGGCTAAGGGCGTTTTTTATTGCACGCTTTTCCTGCTGCAAGCTGCCAAATAACAGGAATATTCTTTGAAGTATATCCTTCTGACGGAACCGGCTTTCAATATATTTTTTTAACGTTTTATAGCGTTTTTAACCTTGCAGAAAATCATGGCACTTTTTCAAGGCTAAAATTTATTTTTGCCGTCATTTTGCACACTTATTATAAATGTCTGGACATCTGAGGATTTCATAATATGCTGGAATCGCCAAACATGCCCTGTCCAGGTTTACATTCTCCCCTGTAATTTCTTTATTACAGCTAAGGCGGTCTTCCTGCCGTCAAATATTGGGAAAGGAGGCTTTGACCATGGACGGATATCAATCCATCAAGATTGGTTTGGCAGGAATATGCGTGTGGGTGAGTATGCAGCTTGGCGGAATCGATCAATTACGCACGGTTTTAATCGCCCTTGCCTGCGCGGATTATGTGACTGGCGTAATGAATGCAATCGCAACCCGGACACTATCCAGCAAGATTGGTGCAAAAGGAATCTTCCGAAAGATCACAATGTTTATCATGGTAGCACTTTGCGTTCTTCTGGATCGGCAGTTCCTTGAATCTGGCAACACGCTCCGAACAACGATTCTCTTGTTTTATATCTCCAACGAAGGGATTTCCTTTTTAGAGAATGCTTCGCTGCTTGGGCTGCCAGTGCCACAGAAAATCCGTGACTTGCTGCTGCAGATCCACGATAAACACTAATTCCAGGCGGACAGCGGGGTTGAGGAATCCTCAATTCCGCTGTTTTTTTATAGCGCGTTTACATTCCGGAAAATAATTTCTCTTTTCCATCTGAGCACTCATCTGCCAAGTGGAAAAGAGGTTTTTATTTTGTTATACCATTTAGAACCTGTATTCATAAGCTGAAGTGGTGGATGGTCGGTAGATAGCGTGGTCAGGCGAAGACGATTTTCCGTAGGAATCCTGACGGATTTCAAGGAAAAGCGGCGCAGCATGACCGCGTCAGATGCCGTCCAGCCGCCGCTTTGGGCTTGTGAATACAGGTTCTTAATTACACGTGTTCAAGATAATGACACGACCGCCATGCTGGAGCTGATCGAGCAGTTTCAGCCGTTGCTTCGGAAATACGCGCGGCTGTTGAAAGCCGAAGATGCTTACGAAATCCTTGTTGTTGATTTTCTGGAAATGCTTCATAAGATCAATCTCAAGGATGCTTTTATGGAAGACGCAGCCCTGTTGCGCTATTTCAAAGTGTCTGTCCATCACAGCTACATACGACATTCCCGAAAATCCGTCAAAATTAGTACAAATGAGATTTGCCATTGTCCGAAGTGCAGTTGTACGAGATCGAAGCGCGTTCTGCAACCTGCGACAAATATGACACGATCGGTCATACCCGGCTTCATGAGGTTTTGTCAGATTATGAAATGAAGATTCTTCTGTTGACATGCGCCCAAAATTTCCCAGCCGCTGAAATCGCAAGACAGCTTGGTGTAAGTCGGCAGAGCGTCAATCAAACCAAGCGCCGGGCGCTAAAAAAAGCCAGGCAATATTATGAACAGTTTTGCCACGAGTTGGCGACCGTTGCTCCAGAGGAATCTGCATTTTTACCGGATCATGCGCACAACGGCAAATGATTCCACGCGTTTTTTGCATTAAAAAGCTGCATTTTTTAAGCACTTGTTTGACAGGCAATATCATGTTATTCTTTTCCCGGAAGTAAAAGATAGTGGTTGTCGGAATTCACAACCATGATTGCCCTGCATTTCATTATCCAGACGCTATTTTGAAATGAAACGCAGCAAACGTCTGATGTCTGTTATGCGTTGTCCGCGCTGCTGGCTGCCAGTATAAAGGGGCTTCGGACAAACCGAAGCCCCCCCTTTCTGTGTCTAAGCAATGCGTTTTTACCTCTAAAATGGACGTTTTTGCAGAGACTGTTGCCATCTCCCAAAACCTGTGCTATGCTGAATGCAGAGCAAAAGTCCAGCAGAAAGCACGGCGTTACCCTGGCAGCTTGCAGCTGCCGTCCAGATAAAATTTGTCGATCGACATATACAAGCGGCAGCCGACGATCCCGTTGTATGAACCAGCGTAAAACACAAATGGGCAGGCATTGTTCATGAGCAGCGGCCCATACGCCTCGCATTCGTCTTCATAAAACGGTGCATAATCTCCCTGCTTCCACTTCAATTCATCCTGCGCTTCCATATCGATCGCAATCTTTGTGGCGGAGGTTTTGGAACCGCCAACCGGCGTGCTGGAAATCACAAAGGCATCATTATTTGCGGTATAGTTGAAAACCTTGTTTTCTCTGGCGCATTTGCAGGCGAGGTCAAGATTCTCTTTCGGCTGCCCTGTCCGTTTGCTGCTGTTCCAGCCCTTCCCATCTCCGCGCTGCGGGGTAAAGAAATGTCCGCTTTGCAGATAAATGGTATTGAAAATGTTCGTGCGGTTGGCAACAATGCCAAGGTTTTGATTGATCGAGTAGTAGGTGGAATTGTATCCGAGATACGGGGCCCAGATGAACTCCTTGTAAATCTTGGAATTGGGATCGTTGCGAATGGTATACGCCAGATCGTTCATCAGCTTTACAATAGCGTTTGAAACCGGCGAACTCGCAGAAACCGTGCCAAAGACGCGTTCGTTCGTGAAGTAGAAGCCCTTCAGCCGCCCGGTACCGCCATATTTGTTGTTCATTTCGATAACAAAGGCTTTCCGAGCGGTATAATGGCTGCTGCTGTACTGGTACACGTCGCTCGCATCGATAACGGGGATGCCGATGTAATACAGCTTGCCGTCAGGCAGCTGCTTGATTTGAGCGTCCAACGCTTCCGCATATGCTTTGAAGTTTTCCTTATAGACGCTGTACGTTCCGGTCGGGGTCAGGACATATCCGGTTACCTCCTGCATCTGCTTGAATTCCGTCAATGAGATCTGTTTGTAGTCCTCAGTAGACGATATTTTGCCTGTCGGGACAAACAGCAGTCTGGTTGGGGTTCTTTCCATAATGGTTTCCTCCAATTTTTCTTTTTTACGGCCGCACCTTAAAAAAAGAAATGGAGGAACGCTATGTAAACGCGTTTGAAAAAGTTTTAAAACATTCGGGAGGATACGGTAATGAAAAAACAAATCTTATGCGTCGGCATGGCGGTACTGCTGCTGACCGGCGCCGCCTTTGCAGCCGACCGTTCGAGTACCAGCGAAGCAGACGCAGAGACGGTATCTCCAATCAATAGCGCCGAGAAACGCACCACGCAAAAGGAATATCCGAACTTCCGGATCGACTCCATCCGGATTCAGGGGGTTCCGGCATCCAGCAGGGGCAGCGATCTCGAAGTGATCAATCGCCAGACCGGGGACGCATTGCTTCGTGTCCCGTGGCAGGAAAGCAATGCAGATACGATATCCGTTCATTCTTTCTATCCAATCGATGATGAAACCCTTCTCTGGGCAAGCACTTTTACCGGCACTGCGCTGGCAGAATACCACCTTTTGAATTTGGACGGCAGCGTGGAAAAGGTTGACGCTGATTTTCAAATCATTGCGCAGGATGCCAGAGGCCGGTTTTTAGTGCAAAAGGATAAGATCCCCTCACGCAGTGGGGAATCCATCCCGGCGGAGACTTTTCGCTGGCTATTCGGGATCGTTGACCGCGATTTACAAACGGTACTTTTACCTTTTGAATACGACGAAGATCCCAAAATCGATATTGGAAACAAAGTTTATTCCTGGGTCCCGCACTGGAATGATGGGTATATGATCCTGAAAAAAGGCGGAAAGTGCGGCGTAATTGATTTCAATCTGAACGAGGTCATACCATTTCAGTACGATGAGCTAAGCGACGGGACATATCATACCGCACGGTATACGAAAGGGAAAGAACATGGCGTACTCTTTCTGGACAGCGGCAAAGAAATCCCCAACTGCCTTTTCCCTGCCGATACACCGCATACGGTAACGGTGCAGTCCCTTGATGAAAGCACCTATTCTTTATATAATCGGTATGGGGAATTGCTTTATCAAAGTGAAGAGCACATCTTCGTAAATTCGGAGCCGTCAGTCGAAGTGGGGCTTGCAGGATCGCAAATTCCGGCTGTTGCCAACATAAGCGCCTGGGCTGAGGACGAAGTAAATGCGGCTCGTACTGTAGGGCTGATCCCGGCTGATGTGGATTGGCTGTATACAAAGCCTGCTTCGCGGCGTGATTTTTGCAAACTAATCATGCAAATGCTGGAAACAGAACGGCCATCCGTCATTCGCAAATCGGGCGTGCCTTCACAGGAACGCTTTTGGGATGTATCCAGCCAGGATTCCTATGATGAGACCTCCATCGCGGATGCTGCGGAAACCGGTATTGTATCCGGTTTCCCGGATGGCAGCTTTCATCCCTATGCCCAGCTCACCCGTCAGGACGCGGCGGTGATGATCGCGAAAGCCGCCGACCTGCTTGGCATCACACCGAATGCGCTCCCCCCTGCATTCAGCGATTTTGAGCAGACCGGTGAATATGCAAAACCGGCTGTTCAGACAGTCGCCGCATTGCAGGCTCCGGACGGTACCCCGGTAATGGGCGGCGGTTCGTCCGGAAGGTTTGACCCGCAGGGGACATATACCATTGAACAGGCAATCGCAGCGATTTACCGGCTGTATCTTGCTGCAAAATCATAAATCAAAATGGAGGTATCTCAAATGATCAACTTATGGAAAAGATTGCTTTCCGGTTTCTGTCTGGTGCTGCTGCTGTTCTGTTCAGCGAACGCATCGAATACGGACTTTGTCATTGAAAACGGTATTCTGATGGAATACCATGGCCCGGGCGGCGCGGTTGTGATCCCGGACGGGGTAACGCAGCTGCAGGACACTTTTCGCTATAATGATACGATCACCAGCGTCATACTCCCGAAAGGACTTACCGAAATCTCAAGTGCAGCCTTTGAGCGGTGCAAAAACCTTTCTTCCGTCACGCTGCCGGAGGGACTGCTTGAAATTGGAGCTCTCGCGTTTATGGACTGCGAAAAACTGGAATCCATTGATATTCCGGATTCCGTACAGATGATTGACCGCGGAGCGTTTGCCAGATGCAGTTCTTTACATTCCGTGCGCCTTCCCGCTGCCGCACAGGTCGACAGCTCTGCTTTTGAATCTACTCCGTGGGACAGTGAAAACACAACGGTGATCCGCGAAGGGATGCGGGACCGGGATGTGATCTATCAAACGGTTGAGCCTTCGGCCGTGACGGAGAATCAAGGGGATTTTATCCTGCGCGACAATGTTGTGACCGCTTATCAGGGAAACGGCGGGAGTGTTGCGATCCCGGAAGGTGTAACTGCGATTGGCGAGAAGGCTTTTTACCAAAACCGTCAAATTACCAGCGTTCAGGTGCCGGATTCGCTGCAAACAATTGGCGCTTCCGCATTTGAAGGCTGTACTGCATTGGTAACCGTTTCACCCTTGCCGGATGGATTCCGGAGCATCGCCGAGCGAGCCTTTTATGGATGTACGAACCTGACAAACCTTGATATACCAAACGGTGTTTCGATCGCGCATGACCCGGTTATGGGAAGCTGCGATGTATTTACCGGCACGCGTTTTGAACGGACTTTTGGAGACCTGCCCCTGCTGGACAATGCCTTTCCGCATGCACGCTCCTATTCCGGAATGTTTTCAGATGTCAAACCGGGCGCATGGTATTATAACAATGTTGTGTTTGTATACGAAACCAATCTGATGGAAGGGAAATCCGCCAGCCGTTTTGACCCGGATGGGACGATCACCGTTTCAGAGACCATGAAGCTTGCCGCCACAGTCCGCGCGATTGGTACCGGCAGCTCAGCCAAACTCAAGAGCAGCCAGCCATGGTACCGAACCTATTATGACTATCTGGATCGTTATACATCAGTCGATCTGCAAAGCTGGCAGGATCCGAACCGGGCTGTAAGCCGGAACGAATTTGCATATCTCCTGTATCAGGCATTTCCGATGTATGTGTGGAATGAGTTTGATAACACCGTACCGCATTTCCCGGATCTGTACGATCCGAACACCGCCCTGCCAGTCGATTACTTATCCGAAATTTCCGTGCTTTGCAACGCAGGGATCTGCACGGGTGGTTCGGATGGGAAATTCCATCCGGATCGAACGATCACCCGCGCGGAAGCGGCTGCTGTGGTCGCCCGTATGGTCGACCCATCCCAGCGAGTCGAGCCTGCTGCGGCATAAATCAATTTTTAACAGCATCTGAAATTTTTTCGGGAGCAAGTTTACATTCCACATGCTAGAAACTCTCTATATCTATGCCCGGAAAACAAAAGCCCGGTGCTCAAGTTAACCGGACATTCCTTGAGAATCGTTACGTCCGGTCGGCAATGCGTTTTTTGGGAAAACCATTGATAAAGGAGTTTCTATTATGCAGGAAAATATTTTTGAAGTCGAGACTTTGGATGTATCGGCCAGAGCCGCTAAATCTGCCGCTGCGGTTGGGGTGACCTTCACCAATGCAGGGAACAATTTGATTTACTGCGATAACCCGGAATTCTACGCGCTGTATTCCAATGGGATGCACTGCAACTGGGGCGCAAGCGTCGGAACCGCCTATAAGGATGTTGAAATGTACCTGAATGTTGGAAACGGCGACAAAGGTACTGGCAAGTTCCGCTTTTGCATTGCGGTGCAGAATACAACCGGTTCCGCAGTTACGGTTACCTACAAGTATGCAGGCAGGCGCTGCAGCAGCGCGGAGGGCAGCATTTCCATTTCGGATGAAGCGCAGCTGGCATATCTTACGGCTGCGACAAAGACCAAACGAATTGCAGCAAACAGCGTCGCGGTAATGTCACAATATTGTTGAATAGTCAAATGCTCTCCCGAAGAAATACAAGTTAATGAAAGTTCCAATGACTGCCATATGAATCTCTCTATTTTTCGAGAAGCAAATCGTTTTGCGAGCCAGCCTTTTGATACGCGTTCTTAGAGTCAAATGATTTCTTTCAATTTGTTGTGTATTTTTCTTGCCCGAAACCAGACATTCTTCTGAAATCTTGTCCTTATAAGCGTAATTATTATCCGCATAAACGGTCTTAATCGAATACGGTTCAAGTAATTTTAAAAGTTCGTCTAAATACTTGTGCTCACGAGTGCCGAAAACATAAGCTAACGGTGTGTTCGTTTCATGATCTATTGCCCACCACAGCCATACCTGTTGGGTTTTATCGTGACAGAAACTCCACATTTCGTCCATTTCTACAGATATCCCATCGCTTCCCGCCCCTAATGCATTGCGGATCTCAATTTCAATAGACGTATTATCTGCGTGCTGCAAGAGATATTCCTCATTCATGGTTTTTGCAAAATCTTTTGTTTTTTTAAAACGCTTGTCACCGTATTAGGAGAAACGGACAAAACACGTCCAGTGTCCCGTGTTCCTGACCCGTTCATTACCATATCAACTATTTTTTCCTTTACTCCGGGGTTACTGGCATTATTTTTATATTCCAGTTAAAATGTTTTACAAGCGCATGCCTTGTTTCGACACAAATACCTCTGTGCGCCAGTAATACTTTTTCCATATAACAATACCTCTTTGCTTCCACAATATGGGCACTTGACTGTTGTTGTTGCCATTTTCATGTTCTCCTACTTTTTCTTCCAGTTTACCACATTTCTTCTCCTGCTTCAACAAAACTATGACACTACCTGTGCAGATCTGGAAGCTGCGGGAGTGAGTATCAACGTAGCAAAATATTTGATGGGGCACAGATCTATCACGTTGACTGCAAAAATCTACTCGCATATGCGGGAGGATATCCTGGAGGAAGCGGCGCAAAAAATCGACCTGTCAGGTGCAACAGTAGGTGCAACACAAACCGCGGAAAAACACGGTATTTCAGAGGTGGATTTAGAAGCCCCGAAAAAATGCAAGAACGCGTTAAATGCCTAAAAACGAGAAAAAAGACCCGAAATCAATCGATCTCAAGCCTTTTTTCGTGGTGGAGACGGTGGGGATCGAACCCATGACCTCTTGACTGCCAGTCAAACGCTCTCCCGAATCATCGGGTAAGCACCCCCAAATGTCCGGTTGGACTTTTGGGCATCATAGGCGACCACTCACATAAAAAATTGGCAGAAACAATTCAAAAGTTGGAATCGTGATAGCATTGCTCCGTTTGGATTTATGCGTTTCTGGCTTTCAAGGGCTTCCTCTTTTTACACTGCTGCTCCAAGCTGTCGATGCCGTGCAGGAACTGCTGTACGTTGATGTTAAACTCGATGTCCAGCTGGTAGTCACGGCGGACGGTCACCCGCTTGATGATGTACGCACAGATCATTTTCTGCGTTGCGCGGTCACTTTTATCGAAGATTTCTGACCACGATACGATGTGTTGGTATTCCGCACGCAAGTCCTCCATACGGGCATTGCCGTCTGCAAGCTCCTCATTCAGCTCGGTGACACGCCTGCTGGTAACCATCAGCTTGTCGCGGGCTTCCTCCAGCATTTCGGAAAGCACATCAGCAGGCAGCAAGCTTTTACCCTGCACGGACTTCATTACCTCTGCTTTGAGCGACTCGTACTCCCTGTTTGCATTGGCATTTTCGGCCTTTGCACGCTGAAGATCAGCCTTTAGAAGTGTCATTTCCTTCTCGAACGCCGTCCCAACAATCAATTCGTCAGAGACTGCCTGCATCTTGCGGAACACCTGATGCAGGATATCTTCGACCATGCCGTCCAAGATGTGCATCGTATAACCCGTCTGACCATCACATTCGAGACGGCGGCGGGTTTTCCGGTAGCACACATAGCGGATACGCTTTTTCCGGATCTCTGTACCGTCTGCTTTCCGGACAACCGTGCCGTTCGTAGTCAGCACCAGCCGTCCGCCGCAGTGACCGCAGTACATATTGCCCGAGAGAAGTGACTGTCCGGTGGTATTCAGCGGGATGTGACGCTCGTCCTTGTTTTCTAACTTGCGTTCCTGCATCAGTTTCTGTGCAAGGTCAAAGGTTTCCGGCGAGATGATCTGCAATTCCTCAAACGGCTCGGAATACGTTTCCCCGCTGCGCAGGACGCCTTTATACATCGGATTGTGCAGGATTGCGCAGATGGTCGCATCATGCCAGTTTTCACCTTTTCGGTTTTTGATCCCGTGGTCGTTGAGGAAGTTCGCCATCCGCCACCTACCGAAGCCGGAGGAAACGCAGAGGTCGAACATCGTGCGGATAACCTCCGCTTCTTCCTCATCGATAACCAGCTTATTGACCTCATGCTTGCGCTTGTTCAGGATGCCGCTCTTTTCGAGCCGGTAGCCGAACGGAGCTTTGCCGCCACGAAAACGCCCCTCCTGCACCATTTGGCCGAGCGCCGTTTTGGTACGGATGGAAGTCTTTTGACTTTCACCATCGGCCTGCCAGAAGCGGATGTAGTTCGTCAGGCGGTCGGTATGGGATTCAAAGCGCTGTTCGCCTTCGTTGACGCTCCAGACCTTGATGCCCTTCTTGCAGAACCATTCGACTACAAACGGGGTTTCGTCGGACTTGCGTCCGAGACGGTCGAACATGAACACCAGAAGGATATCAAACTTTCCCTGCTCCGCACGCTCTTTGATCAGCTGGAGCTTGTCGCGGTCATTTGCACTGATCTTGTAACCGGATACGCCGGTTTCCTGTTCCTCGCCGACAATCGTCCAGCCCATCCGGTCTGCGAACTCACGGCAGGCTTTGCGCTGCACCGGAATGTCTGCGCGGTCCTGTTCGTCGTGATCGACTTGCTTGGTCGTGGATACGCGGTATAAACATTGAACTCTTTCAGCCATTACATCTGTCCTCCTATTGAATTTTCCGCAGATTTTGTAATGTGAGGGCAGACATCCAAACCATATTCAGTTGTCAAGGTTCACCGTCTCTTTGCCAAACCTATTATCTCACATTACAGTCCAAATAGCTACTGAAATTTAGAAGTATTTGAACTTTTATCCGCCGTCCTGCAATCTGCCGCCAGCAGACAAGTGCTGAGAAGAACTTGCTTGACCTGCACCGCGACATCCGGGTTCGGTTCGTCCGCAAAGTGCAGCGTGACCTTGTGCCCTTTGATTGTGGTCTCCATCTTTGAAGATTTGATGGTTCCTTCTGTATTGTTCATCCTGAATCCTCCTGACATTCTGTAGTTTTTCGTTTAACCGTTTTAAGCTGAAATAAGCACACCAAACCGCTTTCCTTATTTCAGCAAACCCTTTACTTCCTGAAATAAGGAGCGTATAATAGACACTGTATTTCAATTTAAAGGAGCGTGCTACCATGAATCGATCTGGAACATATACAACCAACATGACTGGTGAAGCTGCTTATCAATCCTTTCGCCCTGCCCCGCTGCCGCCAGCTCCCGCTCTGAATATGGACAATGATCTCATCCGTCTTCTGGTGTCGGCAAACCGTCAGCTTGTGTATCTGGACACTGCGTCCAAACTGATCCCAAACACCGAATTATTTGTATCCATGTACGTTCGGAAAGAAGCCCTGATTTCCTCACAGATTGAGGGCACACAATGTACGCTGGACGATGTTCTTGACCCTGAATCCGATATCAATGCGAATCTGGATGTATCGGAAGTCATCAATTATGTTCGGGCATCACAGTTTGCATTGGAGCGGCTGCAATCGCTTCCGCTTTGCAATCGTCTTCTTCGCGAAACCCATGCCATTCTGATGGAAGGCGTACGGGGACAGGAGAAGAATCCAGGGGAATTCCGGCGTTCTCAAAACTGGATTGGCGCTGCAAACTGCACGCTAAAGGATGCACGTTATATCCCGCCAAATGTGGATGACATGGAATCCGCAATGGCTGATCTGGAGCGCTATATCAACGAAAGCACCGACTATGACCCGCTGGTCCAGGCCGCGCTGATTCATTACCAATTTGAAACTATCCATCCGTTTCTGGACGGGAACGGGCGGATCGGCAGGTTGCTGGTTCTTCTGTATCTGACCGAACAGAAGCTGCTCAGCAAGCCTGTGCTATATGTTTCCTATTTTCTGAAAAAGAATCAGCTCGAATACTATGACCGGATCAGTGAAGTACGCCGCAGCGGAAATTATGAGCAATGGGTACGTTTTTTTCTGGAGGCAGTCGAAACCGCCGCAGCAGACGCAGTCCATTCCATCTCACAATTATCCGCCCTGCATGACGCCAACATCGCGAAGCTCCCACAGTCGAAGCGGGGCAGTGATACCGTCCGTGCTGTGTTTGACTATCTGGAACAGAATCCGATTATTGATATCAGGCGGACCGCCGCTGCGCTTGACCGCAGCTACAACACGGTTGCTTCGGCAGTCAAGAAATTGGCAGAGCTGAATATCCTTCTGGAAACCACAAACGCATCCCGCAACAGGGTCTTTGCTTACGAACAATATCTTGCCATTTTACGAAAGGATACTTGATAGCACATACACAGGGACCCCTTTCCGCAGTTTCCCGCAGGCGCGGTCCCCGTGGCATCTGTTATCAAGATTTCTCTTTTGATTGTTTCTGCACTTGTATTCGACACTACTCCCCCAAGCACACCGGGCGACCTCTTTGGACAGCGGCTGGCTCCACCGCTTCACGGGAATCTCACCCCCGGCAGGATCTCTGTCGGCCGCCCTCCTGATTACGGGACTGGACGGGAGTATCATGATCCCTGACGCTGTCATCGCGAGGCCAGCTGCCACAGCTGGCTTTCTGGACGGATGGGCCCGCTTACACCTTATATAATAGTAATAGATAGGCCGTCATTCGATAGAAGGGGGAGCGGGTGAAGCGTTCGAACAAAAACAGAAAATAAGTGGCTTCGAGTTCACTCCGCGCTTTTCTACAGGTGATCTTCGCGCATCCTCTAATGTCGCTTGCCCCTTTTCGGGGCACGTCAGGAACGTATCCAAAGCATCGGATATTCAATTTCCAAAGAACAGCGGGCGGGGAAATTACCCTCCCACTATTAAGCCGAAAATAGCGGGGGGTTGAGAACCAGAATTTTTAATCTTTCATAAAAATTTTAAGCTTCGCCAAAGCTGCGTGCCGACGCTTATTCACGCCCTTCTGGGAAATGCCAACCTTCTTCGCGTAATCGCGCTCACTTTTATCCTGAAAATACAACGCATCAATCAGCTGACGATCCCCTTCCGAAAGCAAATCCAAGCACTGATGCAGCTTTTCGTGCAAAATACAGGCAATCGCTGCATCCTCAGGGTTGACCGCATTGCTATCTGGAATCATCTCCTCACCCAGCAGTTCTACTGTGTCCAAATTGCTGTACAGCGTTTTGCCATGCGCCAGATCCCGTTCTTCCAAGTAACGGTCGCGGCGATCCATGCGATGATATTCGATATAAATCTCGCGGTTGACCTCTACAGGCGCGCCATCGATCATAAGTATATACTTTTGGTTTTCTGCCATTTCGACAGACCTCCTTATCTGAAATCTTTTTTGAAATCCTGATTTCAGAAGTTGGAGGTGAGCGGCATCGTAGCTGATGCTGGAAAATAGAAATAGAGCGACCGATTTCACATAGCCGTGTAAAATCGGTCGCTCTGTTAAACTGTATTAGAAAATACTTTTCACAGCCATTTGGCTTTCGCCGTGCAAAGTTTTGAACAACGTCTTGAACGGAATAAGATGTTCTTCCATTGTGATCCGGAACACCATTTGCAGTCTGGCAAACGAACGGTAAATATTTTCTTTTTTTCTGATTAGTAAGAGGCACATGGTAACTTTTTGCCGACATCCTGCCGATATGATCTATTTGACCAAAATCCCATTCCATCTTTTTAATTCATTTCTGATCCACCCATTTCAAACTGATTCTTATGAAATCTAAAAAATATAAATTCATAGTAAATATCTGTTAAGCGCAGCATATCGAACAAAATACAAATTTCATTGAGGCTTTAAGGACAAAAAAAGAGTGGAACACTTACATATCCCACTCCTTTTACGCCGTTTTTCAGTACGCCTTACACCGGCCTGCCATTATCCCCGCTTGGCGCAATAAAATCGCAAAAATCCTCAAAAGAGTTTGTTTTCAGCAGTTCGATTGTACGCTCAGAATGACTAAAAAGCTCAACGATCAAGTCAAAAGCTGCCTTAAAATGTTTCATATCCGTCTCTGTAATGCCTATCAGCAAAACAAAATGAACAGCTCGTCCGCCCCACTGAATCGGAGCATTGTTGTGAACCACACAGATGAAAGAGCGTTCGGCATAATGACTGATTGCATGTGGAACAGCCAGTATATCCGTAAATGCTGTGCTGGAAAAAGATTCTCTCCGCAACACATCCTCTATAAAATCTTCGCTTACATACCCTTGCTCCAAACAGTGCATGCCCATAAATCGAATGCAGGTTTGAGCGTCCTCCAACGCAATATTCCGAAAATACAATTCCGGATGAAATAAACCACGCAGGAATCCCCTCGCATTGGTAAACTCCCGTTCCACATCGATTTCATCCAGCGCAGCCCGGATGCATCCGGTGCTCTGCCGGGTTAAGATCCACGGCAGTTTCATAAAATATCCAGTAATTTACAAAAGTAAGAATGGTTGAT
>CAJUGU010000055.1:0-431 GCA_910586105.1 uncultured Eubacteriales bacterium
TCAGTCCAATAAATTTTTAGCCACTAATGTTACAAAAATGCTTGACCACTACAGGCAGGGTACTACCAACGGTGATCTCGCCCGTAACCAAAGTGATTTCGACGCTGCTGATTGGAGTCTTCGGCGCTTCGTTGACGGTCAACTTAGCAGTCAGAGCGTCAGCGGTTGCCTCGGTGTTATTCACCTTGTAAGTAACGCTATCAGCCAAAACGTAACCAGTGTTGGGTTTTACGGCGAAGGTCGCGGTGTACTCGCCAGCCGTAGAAGCACTGGTAACTTCCTCGCCCTCAAGCGTCCAAGTGGTTTCAACTTCCGCGCCGTCTTCGGGTGTCGTCACGATAGATGCAGTGGGCAGCTGATCGCCTTCGTTGATGGAGGTGGTGTCCAGCGTGATTTCCACAGCAGTGATCTCGGTATTGGTTGCCGAATCC
>CAJUGU010000055.1:531-22851 GCA_910586105.1 uncultured Eubacteriales bacterium
CAGCCGTAGAAGCGTCGGTAACTTCCTTGTCCTCAAGCGTCCAAGTGGTTGCAACTTCCGCGCCGTCTTCGGGTGTCGTCACGATAGATGCAATGGGCAGCTGATCGCCTTCGTTGATGGCGGTGGTGTCCAGCGTGATTTCCACAGCAGTGATCTCGGTATTGGTTGCCGAATCCGGATTGACGGTCAGAGTGGCGGTCAATGCGTCAGCGGTTACCTCGGTGTTATTCACCTTATAAGTAACGCTATCAGCCAAAGCGTAACCAGTGTTGGGCTTTACGGTAAAGGTCGCGGTGTACTCACCAGCCGTAGAAGCGTCGGTAACTTCCTTGTCCTCAAGCGTCCAAGTGGTTGCAACCTCTGCACCGTCTGTGGGAGTTGTTGTGATGGTTGCAGTAGGCAGAGTACCGTTTACGCTAATAGCGGTAGTATCCAGCGAGATTTCAACGGCAGTGATCTCGGTATCCTGAGATTCCTGCGTAAAGGTTGCGCTGACGGTAACGGCTGCGGCAGGCATTGTGAACGTGTTGTTCTCCACAGTCACGTTCATTACGTCTTCGCCCGTGCCCTGCGTCACGGTGATTTTTTCAAGCGTGTAGCCTTCGTTAGGAGTCGCAGTGACGGTTACTGTTGCATCTTCAGCGGCTGCGCCAGAGGGGCTTGTGGTCACAGTGCCATTGGAAGGATCTGTGATGGTGATTGTATGCCCTGCTGAAATGGTAACATCAAACGACATTTGGTTAGGCGTATTAGTGTCAATATTAAGGTCTGACAGCTCGCTCGTTGCTTTACCATTCAGTGTAAACGAACATCCAGCATCGGGCAGAGTATTCTCACCAGCGGCAGCGGCGGTGATGGTAACTGTATAAGTACCAGCATCTGCAAAACTGCCAGTGGTTTCGTCTGTCGCGTCTTGCTTTACCCACTTTGTTGTCAATGTAACGCCAGACTCGGTCGTTGCCGTAGGAACGGCGGATCCAGCCGCAAGGCCTTCATAGTCCAACGAAACCGCTACGGTCGGGACTTCTGCCGCGAATGCGCCGACCGGCAGCAGGGTCAACACCATGGCCAGCGCCAGCAGGGTTGATATGAATTTCTTTTTCATTACGAAAAGTCTCCTTATAATTTTAAGTACATTGTTGTCAACGCGCTCCCCGGAGGCCCTTGAATATAGCTATGCTGCCAAAGCCAGGACATTTTTGCTAGGCAATGCCGGATAAACGGACTACCACGCTGTTTTGCCGGTATGGACAGCAAACACACAATATACATCTGATCCCCCCTTTCCGCAATCTGTAACAATGGACATCAAACAATGTCAGCGGCCCGTCGGTGAAAAAGCGTACATTTTTGCAAGGTAGGGTAGCATGATTGCAAATTTGCAAAAAAGTCCTTGTAAATTACAGATTTCTGTGGTATCCTAGTGATGAAAGGAATGTTATGCAGCTTGCGGGAATGTACACATTCTTGCAAATTCGGATCCTTATAAAATGCCGATTTGTTGCGATTTTTCCCTTTCCGAGCGGGTACATACCGATTCAATACGTGAAAAAAACAGGGTAGCCGAAAAGGCCGTCCTGTTTTTTTGCAAGCCGTATTGTCAAAAACAACCCTCCGACTCCCTATTTTCGGTTTGTACCAGAGACTTCCCGCAACCCGTGCCGTCGGGACTTCCTGCAAGCGCTCCCATACGCTCCCGCCAAACATCCCCTTTACACATTAAATATAGCGTCCGGTTCAAACGGCGCTCGCATTGCCCAACAACGGCGCCGTGCGTTTCCGCTCCCTGTCCCTATCGACGATCCGAGCCGTTCCTAACACATGCCCCTCCCCCGGACGCTGCCCGCATTAGCCGTCCCAGCGTCGCGAGCCGTGCAAAAAAGTGCAGATTTCATCAAAAAATACGCAAAACTGTTCTTAAAGTTCTCAAAATAAAACCAACCTTTCAAAACATCTGCCCGCCGGTAAATTTTTGGCTTTTCCACCAAAATTTTGGTTGCGCCCATATAGACTGATATGATATAATTTTACCGATGGAAGGTGATGTTGACAAATGAAAAGTATGCAAATCAGACAAAGGGCAACTGCCTTGCTGTGCTTCATACTGATCGGGTTCCTATTCGCCGGGTTCCCATTAAGCACAGCTTATGCAAAAAACCGTCGGACGGTGCGGGTCGCCTTTTTTCCCATGGACGGCTACCATGAGAAAAAAGAAGACGGCAGTTATTTCGGCATGGAGGTCGAATACCTTGAAAGCCTGTGCCAATACGCCGACTGGGACATCGAATATGTTGAATGCCCCAGCTGGGACGCGGCCCTCCAAATGCTCTCTGACCATCAGGTCGATCTGGTCGGTACCGCCCAGTATTCGGCCGAACGTGCCGCGAACTTTCAATATGCCGACCTTTCCAGCGGCTATACCTTCGGCATTCTCGCCACAAGGGGCGACAGCGACCTTGCTTATGAGGACTTTGACGCGATGCAGGACATCACCTACGGTATGGTGAAAACATACGTCCGCCGGGCGGAATTCCTGCAATATCTGGCGGATAATGGGGTATCCTCCCCAAAGATCCGGGAATATGACACCACTTCCGAGCTTCAGGCCGCGCTGGAAGCCGGCAGCGTAGACGCAATGATCCATACCTTCATGGAGATCAAGGACGGTCAGCGGCTGATCGGACGCTTCGCGCCGCGCCCCTTTTACTATATCTCATGGCAGGGCAACGATGAGGTCATGCGCGAGCTCAATTACGCGATCGCCGACCTGAAAATGAACGAGCCCGTGCTCGAAACCGCCCTGATGAACAAGTTCTATCAAAGCAGGCTGGACAAGACCGTCGTCTTCACGACCGATGAAAAAAACTTCATCCGAAACGCGGGGCCGATCAAGGTCGGCTATTTTGCCGACTATTACCCCTTCGTTTATGAGGAAGACAATACCTGCCGCGGGCTGGCGCGCGATATGCTCGAAAGCGCCGCGGGGATTGCGGGCCTTACCCTGGAATGGAAGCTGATCGGCTCGTCGGAGGAAGCGGTCGACGCCCTTGCCGACGGCACGGTCGACGTGATGTCCTATTGCGTCCACCACGCCGAGGAGAAGTACAGCCACCAGCTGGCCAAGCTGAAGGATTATACCCAGGTGCCGCTGGTGATCGTGATGGATAAGAAACGCGAGCTGAACAGCATCCAGACGCTTGCCGTCGTGTCCTACCTCGCGGAGGAAGCCGCCGAAGCGATCGATCTGGAATCGACCGGCCTCATGATCCTGGATTCCCAGCAGCACTGCCTGGAAGCCGTGCGCGACGGCCAGGCCGACGCTGTCCTCTGCGACGGCTATCTGGCCGAATACCAGCTCAATACCAACATGCATTATCACGGGCTCGAGATCAAACGGGCGCTCAATCAGGAACACAATATTTCCATGTCCGTTCGCAGCGAGGACACCGAGCTTACCGGGATCCTGAATAAAACGATCCTCACGATCGACCCGCGCGCGATCAGCGATTACATCATGGAACGCAACCTGTATTCCGCGAACAGCGTCGCCCGGTTTCTGGAGGATAACAACCGCCCGATCATCGGCGTGCTCGCGCTGCTGCTGGCCAGCGTGATCCTGGTCACGGTACATACCATCCGCGACACCCGCAAGATCCAAAAGCTGATGTATAAGGATGTTGAGGTCGATATCTGGAACCTGAACCACCTCATCTATATCGGCAAAAAAAGTTTGAAAGCCGACCGGCTGATGTATGTTTATGCGGTCGCATACCTCAACATCAGCCACTTCCAACGCTACAAAGTGGTTTATGGCTGGAACAAGGCGCAGGAGTTGCTGGTTTCGATCGCGGACGTGCTTTCCCAGTGCGTGCGCGGCAAGGGCGAGGTCTACGCCAAGGCCGACGGCGACCACTTTGTGCTGCTGCTGTCGTCGGAAAACGGCGATATCCGGGAACGTCTGGAAAACATCGGCAAGCTGATTGAAGCCTATATTTTCAGCGCGACCGGCAGCCGGATCGAACTGCAAATGGGCGTCCGCTTCATCCCCTATGAAAGCACCGATATCCGCGGGGCGATCGTCTGCGCCAATCAGGCGATCGACTTCCTGCACTCCGGGAGCGGCCAGCGGATCGTCGTCTTTGACGAGCAGCTTGAAAAGAGCATCCGGGAACGTCATGAGCGCCAGCGGCTTCTCGATTCCATCAACATCGACGACAATTTTGCAACCTACTATCAGGCGAAGGTCGATATCCGTACCGGCAAGGTCGTCGGCGCGGAAGCGCTGGTGCGGTTCCTCGATCCCACGGCGGGCGGTGCCGTCCGGGCGCCAGGGTTCTTTATCGAATATTATGAACAGACCGGAAAAGTGGTCGACGTCGACTTTTTCGTGCTTGGCTGCGTCTGCCGGATGCTGCGCCGCAGGCTCGACGCAGGGCTCCCGGTCGTCACCGTATCGTGCAATTTCTCCCGGATGCACTTCCTGAAACAGGGCTTTGTGTCA
Source organism: uncultured Eubacteriales bacterium (assembly GCA_910586105.1). Taxonomy (GTDB): domain Bacteria; phylum Bacillota; class Clostridia; order Oscillospirales; family Butyricicoccaceae; genus QXXE01. The sequence continues at coordinate 5,033 of CAJUGU010000055.1, forward strand.
CGGCTGATGAATGTGATCCAGGAAAACCAGGTGCCGCTTGACCTGATCGAGGTCGAAGTCACCGAAACGCTCGTCATGGAGGAAATGCAGCAAAAAGCCGCCGAGCAGATCATGCACGACCTGCACGACAAGGGGATCCGGCTGTCGATCGACGACTTCGGGTCGGGGTATTCCTCGCTTGGCGTCATTGAAAAGATCCCGGCGTCGGTCATCAAGCTCGACCGTTCGTTCCTGCTGAACCAGGAGGATCGCGGGCGTCAGGTCAAGATCATGAAGCGGATCGTCGACCTTGCGGAAGACCTTGGCGCACAGATCGTTTGCGAAGGCGTCGAGACCGCCGACGACGTGGAATTGATGCAGGAGATCGGCGCGTACATCGCGCAGGGATACCGCTACGCGAAACCGGTACCCGAGGCCGATTTTGAACAGCGGCTGACGGATGAAGCCGCGACGGCGGAAGGCTGAAGCCCGGGGCCAATCGAACGCGCTGCGGAAGGGGACCATTACCGCCGCGCCGTTCGACGCGGCAAACGGCCGAAAACGGATCGCAGCGCCGCAGCCCTTGCAGCGGCATGCGCGCAAAGCACAAGCCCGGCATGCCCGTTCGGAAACAGGGATGCCGGGCGGTTTTGTCTTCCGCACCCGCAAATTTTCGATATTTCCCACATTATGGTTGAATTTCCCCGCCATCGGTGATATAATATCACAAGTATGGCGGCTTAGCCGCGCCAATAACAAGAAACCCAAAAATGTGAAAGGGGCAACAGGTCATGCCTGGGAAAATTATTTTAGGCGCCCAGTGGGGCGACGAAGGAAAAGGGAAGTTTATCGACATTTTTGCCGCAAAGGCGGATGTCGTTGTACGCAGCCAGGGGGGCAACAACGCAGGTCATACCGTTGTGGTCGACGGCGTGAAATACAAGCTCCAGCTGATCCCTTCGGGCATTCTTTATCCGGACTGCACCAATATCATCGGTTCCGGCGTGGTCGTCAACCCCAAATCCATCCTCGGCGAGATCGATGGGCTGCATCAGCAGGGCATTTCCACCGACCGGCTGTTCATCGACGCCCGCGCACACTGCATCATGCCGTGGCATTTGGAACTTGACGCCCTCAGTGAAGCCGAAAAGGCCAAGGAAGGCGTCGCGATCGGCACCACCAAAAAAGGCATCGGCCCGTCGTATATGGACAAGTCCGAGCGGGTCGGTATCCGGATGCACGATTTCGTCGATCCGGAACGCTTTGAAACCGTTGTCCGGGAAGCCTGCGCCCGCAAAAACCGCGTGATCGAAGGCGTATATGGCGGCGAACCGCTCGATGTGGAAGCGATTCTGAACGAATACCGCGCCTATTCCGACCGCCTGCGCCCGATGGTGCGGGATACGACCGTGCTGGTATACGACGCGGTCAAGGCCGGGAAGGAAGTCCTTTTTGAAGGCGCGCAGGGCACCCTGCTCGATCTGGACATGGGCACCTATCCCTTTGTGACTTCGTCCCATCCAGTCGCCGGCGGCTGCTGCATCGGCTCGGGCGTCGGCCCGGCGGCGATCGATTCCGTGATGGGCATTTTCAAGAGTTACACGACCCGCGTCGGCGAAGGTCCGTTCCCCACCGAGCTGTTTGACGAGACCGGCGATTATATCCGCAACGCAGGCGGCGAGTTTGGCACCGTGACCGGCCGTCCGCGCCGCACCGGCTGGTTCGACGCCGTGATCGCAAGATATGCCGTCCGTGTGAACGGATTGACCGAAATGGTCATCAATAAGATTGACCCGCTGCGCGGTTTGCCAAAGCTCAAGGTCTGCACGGCGTACCGGCTGAAAAACGGCGAGACCATCACCGAGTTCCCGGCGAATTTTATGGATCTGGTCGGTTGCGAACCGGTTTATGAGGAATTCGACGGCTTTACCGAAGATATCACCGGTTGCCGGACGTTCCGCGAACTGCCCGCGCCGGTACAGGCTTATATCAAAACGCTTGAGCGGATCTGCGGCTGTCCGGTCACGATGCTGGGCGTTGGCCCCGGACGCGATCAGGTCATGGATGTCGAATAACACAAAAATTGTAGGGGCTGTAAAAAAAGCCCCTTGAAAAATAACAGCGGCTGTCACAAAAAAGTGACAGCCGCTGTTTAACTTCACCGTCATAAACCGGCGTATCGCCGTATTCCACGCGGTATGCGTCGATCAGGCCGTTTTCGTCGTAGGTTACGAAAATATGAATCTGGCTGAAATCCTCCGCCCAAAAGGTAAAGCCGCAGGAATCGCTTATAATGATCGCCGCGCATTCTGCCTGTTTCGGCATTTCCTTTGTGTTGATTCCCTCATAAGGGAAGATTCCGAAATATCCGCCGTTCTTCGTGTAAAGGTTGGCGGAACAATCTTCATCACACGCCAGAACACCGTTTTCGTCGCGGTACACGGTTCCCCAGCCGTCTTTCGCGGCCTGCCGGTAAGTTTCCGTCTTGCTGTATGCCTTTTAAACCGGAATGCTGGCAACATCTGTGGCGAAATAGCGCACTTCACATTTTTGTTTCATTTCTGAGCCCTCCCGCTCGCTTTCCCGGCCTTTTCAGGTAAAAAATGCAAGAAACGGTTGCTACCGTTCTTGCATTTAATATACTACTTCACAAGTATTTTTCATCCGGCAGGCGCCGCCGACAAATTCTTTGCCTTTGGAACATTTTCGGACATTTCCGTGCTATAATAGTCGTAAGATCGATCCCCGATCCCGGCGGGCTCCCGCTCACGCGCTGGCCGCGCGGAACAGACGGGCAGCGTCCGGGACGCCGGGGCGATATCAGGAAGGAGAGATGGACACTATGTCGATCCTGTTAGCAGAAGACGACCGCGCGCTGTCCGCGCTGATCTGCGATTTTTTCCGTGCGGCAAAGCTCGAAGTCTTCCCCGCCTACGACGGCGAGGAAGCCCTGCTGGCTGCGCGCGGCAACGCCTTCGACCTCATTATATTGGACGTGATGCTGCCCAAATACGACGGGCTTTCGGTCTGCCGCGAACTGCGGCAAATGTGCGACGCGCCCGTGATCTTCGTCACCGCGCTTGGGCAGGAATACGACCAGCTCGCGGGCTACCGCGCGGGCGCGGACGACTACATCACAAAACCGTTTTCGTTCCCGGTGCTGGTCGCAAAGGCGCAGGCGATCATGCGTCGCGCCGCCGGGCGCGGGCTCGCCCCCGGCGAGCTGGAATACGGCAATATCACGCTGTCCCCCAGCGAACGCCGCGCATGGGTCGACGGGCAGGAACTGCCGCTGCGCCCCAAGGAATACCAGATCCTTGAGGTTTTGATGCGCAGCCACGGGCGCACGGTCCCCCGCGACACGCTGATCCTGCAAGTCTGGGGCGACGACTTCGAGGGGGACGAACGGATGCTCGACCGGCACATCGCCTCGCTGCGGAAGTCGCTCGGCACCGGCGGCGTACACATCAAGGCCGTTTACGGCCAGGGCTATCGATTGGGGGGTACGACATGAAAAAAAATGGGAGCCTTGCGGCAAAACTGACCCTGTGGCTGGCCGTCCCTGTGCTGACGGTCACGCTCCTCCTGTGCGGCAAAGACCTCTGCGACCATCTTCACAAAACCAGCGCCGCACACGATTCCATCCCCGCTGCCAGCGGTATGCCTTATCACGCAGGCGCGGAGATGGACCAGATGCTTTTCAACGAGTTTTCGTTGCAGTGGTGGGGGGATGAGGATTCCCCCAGCGTCCGCATCGCCGTAAACGATTCCGGCGAGACCGTCTTTCGGAACCGCCTTGGGTTTTACCTGCGTGAACGGGAGCCATACGGCCTTCTTGGCGATTATAAATACGGTGATACCACGCGGTTCGTCGTTGTCGACGAGTGGTTTGAATGGGCGGATATCATGGATATGGGCGACTGGCACTTCATGGATGAGCTCCACGCGACCGGCTATGACGACGGTTTCTACTTCTACGCCACTTCTCTGGAAGTCAAATGCTGCGGCACCCCTGCCCGCAGCTGGGAAGCGCCGGTTGCCCCCGGGCCGGATAGCCTTTCGCTGCATACCAGCGACACAGGGGATATCCGCTCCTCCTTCCCCGATTATTCCATATCCAGCTCGAACGAGCGGCGTTATGAATCGTATGAATCGGCAGAAGACGCCTCCGCCGCGCTGGCAGCTGCTTTCAACAGCGATTCCGTGCGCTGGGCGCGCGTGATCGCCATGATCGATTCGATTTCCGATGGGCCGATCCCTCGCCGCGAGGACGCCTTTTCCCGCGAGGATACCGCAAACGCGTTCTCCCCCTATCTCTGGCAGGAGATCACCGCTGCGGTCGACTTCCCGGAATTTTTCACGGACACCGGGCTCCATATCTATACCCGGGTCTATGAAGCCCCGCTGTCCCACGCGTGGCAATGGTGCCGCGAAACGGTCTTGTTCCGGCTGTTCCTGGCGGGCGTGCTGCTGCTTTATGCGTATCTGCTCGTGAACCATTTTGTTTCCGCCCCGCTCTTCCACTGTACAGCGGAAGCCGGGCATATCGTGACCGCCGAAACGTGGTTTACGGAAGCCGAACTGCAACGTTCGGACGAGCTGGGCGAGCTGGCTCGGACGCTGAAAAAAGCACAGGCGGCATTTCAGGAGAAGTGGGACTCCGAGCGCGCCCTTGAGCGCAAGCGGCAGGACTTCGTCGCGGCGGCGTCGCACGACCTGAAAACGCCGCTCGCCCTGATCGGCGGCTACGTCGAAGCCGTGCAGCAAAACATTGCCCCGGAGGAGAACGCGCGCTATCTGGATTCCATCGAACGGGAAGCCGAAAAAATGAACCGGCTGGTGCTGGAAATGCTGGGTTATACCCGTCTGGATCGCATGACCGGGCTGGAAAACGGGCGGCGGGAAAACCTCGCGGCGCTGCTGGGCGTCTGGCTGGACGAGGCCGCGCCGCTGTTCGAGGGGCGCACACTCACGCGCACCCTGCCCGAACGGCTGTTCGTGCGCTGCGACGCGGCGCTTCTGCGGCGCGCGGTCGATAACCTGCTCTCGAACGCTGCCAAGTTCACCCCCAAGGGCGGCTCCGTCAAGGTCGCGCTGTACAACCGCGCGGGCAGTCCCATCACCGATTATCTGGCAGGCAAGTCGTTTTGTCTGTCGGTCGAAAACGACGGCGAACCCATCCCCGAGGGCGAACTGGAACGCATTTTTGAAATGTTTTACCGCACCGACCGCGCCCGCACCCGCGGCGACGCTGGGAACGGGGTCGGACTTGCCGCCGCAAAACGTATCTGCGAGCTGCACGGCTTCACCCTCCGCGCGGAGAACACCGACGTGGGCGTGCGCTTCCGAATCGAGGGCTGACCATGCGAAAAACAAAAACGATTTCCGGAACACTTGCGTTCCAGACCGCGCTGCCGGTTCTTTTGCTGACCGCGGCGGTTACCCTGTTCCTGACGTTCTGGATGCTTGATTTTCCGTCCGACCACGAAGCGCCGAGCATCCAGCCCTATACCGAAGCCCGCGAATCCCGTTCGGATCCGACGGCGTTTGACCGCGAAACCTACGCCCGGTTCGCCAACCGCAGCGACGAGAACACCCTGCGCGTCAGCATTGCCGCGACCGATGATGGCGAAGTCATCTTTCGGGAACAGGTCGGCTATGCGGTCTACCTTTCCGACCGCGCAAGGATCGAAGGCGCCCCCGACCGCTTTCTGGTGCTCGACCGTGACAGTATGGCGAAGCGGAAGGAACCGCCCGCCTTCCCGGAACAGATTTTAGCGGTCGGGCGGGACGACGGCTTCTACTTCTATGCGGATTTCTTTGAGACCGCCGGCCACGGCGAAGTCCTCAGCCTTCCCCAAATGTCCGACGGCGCGGAACGAGACGTTTTCCGCTTTGAAAGCGCCGAGACCCAGTCGGCTGAGCTGGTCGTGCCGGAATTCGTCTGGCGGAATCCCATGAAAAGCATTTGGGGCATCGCCTGGCCGGATCGGGACGATCGCTGGGAACTGTACGTTTCCTTCTGCGGCGCGGTGCAGGCGGACACGGTCGTCCGGGTCGAGAACCAGGCCGAGTCCTTCGGCCTTCTCAGTCGGAAAAGCGTCTGCGGCGGGCTTTTCTGGCAGGCGTACACGTATGAAACCGTATACCCGAACTATCTGCCGGGAACCGGCGTGCATCTGTATACGCACGCCTACGAACGCCCGCTCCCCGCCGCTCTGGAAACCAGCTGGCGCGTCGCGCTCGTGCTGCTTGTGGCCGCCGTCCTGCTGGTACTGCATGTCCATCTGCTTATCAAACAGGGCGTTGCCCTGCCGCTGGCGGCGCTGACCGAAAAAGCCGCCGCGATCGCCGAACCGGACACCTGGTTTGGGAAGGACGAGCTGGAACGGCCGGACGAGCTGGGCGAACTGGCCCGGGCGCTGAAAAAAGCCGAAGCGGCATTTCAGGAGAAGTGGGACTCCGAGCGCGCCCTTGAGCGCAAGCGGCAGGACTTCGTCGCGGCGGCGTCGCACGACCTGAAAACGCCGCTCGCCCTGATCGGCGGCTACGTCGAAGCCGTGCAGCAAAACATTGCCCCGGAGGAGAACGCGCGCTATCTGGATTCCATCGAACGGGAAGCCGAAAAAATGAACCGGCTGGTGCTGGAAATGCTGGGTTATACCCGTCTGGATCGCATGACCGGGCTGGAAAACGGGCGGCGGGAAAACCTCGCGGCGCTGCTGGGCGTCTGGCTGGACGAGGCCGCGCCGCTGTTCGAGGGGCGCACACTCACGCGCACCCTGCCCGAACGGCTGTTCGTGCGCTGCGACGCGGCGCTTCTGCGGCGCGCGGTCGATAACCTGCTCTCAAACGCGGCCAGGTTCACCCCGGCGGGCGGCGCGGTAGGGGTCACGCTCAGCGTCCCGGACAGCCCTGCGGGCGGCTCCCTCCTCCCCGATCCGGACCGCAAATCATTTTGCCTGTCGGTTGAAAACGACGGCGAACCCATCCCCGAGGGCGAACTGGAACGCATTTTTGAAATGTTTTACCGCACCGACCGCGCCCGCACCCGCGGCGACGCTGGGAACGGGGTCGGGCTTGCCGCCGCAAAACGTATCTGCGAACTGCACGGCTTCACCCTCTGTGCGGAGAACACCCGTTCGGGGGTACGGTTTCGGATCGAAGGCTGAAAAACCGCGCCGGAACGCATTGCAGCGCTCCGGCGCGGTTTTTCGTTTTATTTTGCGATCTTATCCTCAATGATATGATAACCCGCTTCCGTCAGCGCCTGATACAGCCGGTCGGCGTGTTCCTTGCCTCCCAGCTCGACCACCACCGAAATAATCGCTTCGCCGATCTCCAGATTCGCCTGTACGCGGTCGTGGTTGAACAGGATCACGTTTGCGTTCTGCTCGGCTACGATATGCGCGAAGCGCTCCAGCGCGCCGGGAACGTCCGGCATGATCGTCGAGAATTTCACGTGGCGGCTGCGCGAAACAAGGCCCTTTTCGACCACCTTATGGATGAACGACATATCAATGTTGCCGCCCGACAGCACGCAGACCACTTTTTTGCCCTCGATATCCACCTTTTTGCCGAGCACCGCCGCCAGCGAGGTCGCGCCCGCAGGCTCGACCACCTGCTTTGCGCGTTCGAGCAGCAGCAGGATCGAGGATGCGATCTCCGCGTCGGACACCGTAACGATCCTGTCCACGTACTGGTTGATATATTCCATCGTCTTCGAGCCGGGGGTGCGCACCGCGATGCCGTCGGCGATCGTGCGCACGCTCTCGCTGGAAATGATCTCGGGATGGTGGAATGAATTCGCGATCGCGGGCGCGCCCTCCGCCTGTACGCCGATCACCTGCACCCGGGGGTTGACCTGCTTGGCGCAGGCCGCGACGCCCGAGATCAGCCCGCCGCCGCCTGCCGGGACAAAGATCATATCCACGAACGGCAGGTCGCGCAGGATCTCCAAAGCGATCGTGCCCTGTCCCGCCATCACATCCTCGTCGTCAAAGGGATGGATAAATTCCGCGCCGGTCTCCTCGACGATCTCACACGCCCTGGCATACGCATCGTCATAGCAGGAGCCCGCGAGGACGACGTTCGCGCCGTAGCCCTCGGTCGCGGAGACCTTCGCGATCGGCGTGGAACGCGGCATGACGATCGTCGACGGCACCCCGATCGAGCTGGCCGCAAACGCGACCCCCTGCGCATGGTTGCCCGCCGAAGACGCGATCACCGCCGACAACCCGCCTTCCTCGTAACGCTTCATGATCTTGTTGTAAGCGCCGCGCACCTTGAAAGAGCCGGTCTTCTGCTGGTTTTCATATTTCAGGTAAACATCCGCGCCAGTCATCCCGGAAAACGTGATGGAGGACGACAGCGGGATGGTATGGATCACATTTTTCAGCCGCGCCGACGCGGCTTCAAAATCCTTTAAGGTCAACATATGCAAAAACTCCTTTATTTCAAACACTCGAAACAGCCGTCCGGAACGGATCGGCACAGCATGTCCTAATCAGTTTATCACGCCGATGACTGAATTGCAAGAAAATCCTGCCGCACAGGCCGGATTTTGGTTTGCCAAGAGCATCGCATGCGCCTACGCCAGACAACCTGAAACTGACCGGCATCGATTTTTACCACCGCTACCGCGAAGACGTAAAGCTGTTTGCGGAAATGGGCTTCAAGGTCTTCCGCACCTCCATCGCATGGAGCTGGATATTCCCGCAGGGCGACGAGGAACAGCCCAACGAAAAGGGGCTGCAATTTTACGACAGCCTGTTCGACGAATGCCGGAAGTATCGCATTGAACCGCTCGTCACGATCTCCCACTATGAAACGCCGCTCCATCTGGCACGGACGTACAACGGCTGGGCCGACCGCCGCATGATCGGTTTTTATGAAAAGTTCGCCCGGACGGTGTTTGAACGCTATCGCGATAAGGTGAAGTATTGGCTCACCTTCAACGAGATCAATTCCGTCCTGCACTCGCCCTTTATGAGCGGCGGCATCTGCACCCCGCCGGACGAGCTGCGCCGTCAGACGCTGTATCAGGCCTGCCACCATGAGCTGGTCGCTTCCGCGCGGGCGACCCGGCTGGCCCACGAGCTGATGCCGAAGGCGCAGGTCGGATGTATGATCCTGAGCATGCCGACCTATCCGCTCACCCCCAACCCCGACGACGTGATCGCCTGCATGAAGGCCGAGCATCAGAACGACTTTTTCGGCGACGTACACGTGCGGGGGCGGTATCCCGGCTATATGCTGCGATATTTCCGGGAGAACGGGATCGAGCTGCAAATCGAGCCGGAGGACAAGGAAGACCTGAAGCACACGGTTGATTTCGTTTCCTTCAGTTATTACGTCAGCGCCTGCGGCAGCGCCGACCCTGCGCAAAAGCCCGGGCCGGGGAACATCATCGGCGGCGTGCCGAACCCCTATTTGAAGGCCAGTGAATGGGGCTGGCAGATCGACCCGCAAGGGCTGCGCGTCACGCTGAACCGGTATTGGGAGCGCTGGCAAAAACCCTTGTTTATCGTAGAGAACGGTTTGGGCGCGGCGGATGAACTGGCGATCGGGCCGGACGGCGCGCCGACGGTCGAGGACGATTACCGGATCGAATATATGAACGACCATCTTGTGCAGGTGCGCGAAGCGATTGAGGACGGCGTGCCAGTAATGGGTTATACCGCATGGGGCTGCATCGACCTGGTCAGCGCATCCTCGGCGGAGCTGAAAAAGCGGTATGGCATGATCTATGTCGACCGGCAGGACGACGGGAGCGGGACGCTGGCCCGGTATAAAAAGAAATCCTTCGGCTGGTATCAGGAGGTCATCCGCACCAATGGCGGATGCTTGACCCGTTAAAAAAGCCCCCGCAGCGCGGGGATGGAAAGGAAACATATCATGGGTTTGTTTGGTTTTTTGAAGAAGGAAGACGGATCGGCTGCGGGAACGGTTGAATTCCCCCTTACGCTGGGTTCCCCCGCAAAGGGCGCGTTCGTGCCGATGGCGCAGATCCCCGACGAGGTCTTTTCCACGGGCGTTTTAGGCGTGTGCTGCGGCGTCAATCCCGACGAAGGCAAGGTATTTGCCCCGGCGGACGGCAAGGTCAGCCAGGCCGCGGATACCGGCCACGCTGTCGGGCTTGAGATCGCCGGGCTCGACCTGCTGCTCCACGTCGGCGTGGATACCGTCGAAATGGCCGGGGACGGGTTCCAGATCGAGGTGAAAGCCGGGCAGAAGGTCAGAAAAGGCGACCTTCTGCTGACGATGGATCTGCGGAGGATCCATGACGCCGGGCGCCCGGCTACGGTGATCATGGCCGTCACCAATACGGACGACTTTTCCGCCGTTGAAAGCGTTGCCTCCGGCGCCGTACAGCCCGGCGACGACGTGCTTCGGGTGATAAAGCAGTAAACGTCCCCCGGCCATCCATAGCTTTGCGTACAGCCTGACGGGAACTTGCCCTGTTGTGGTTTGTAAGATCTCCTTAAAGTGAGCGCCTCCGGACTGCGGTCAATACGGCAGTACGGAGGCGCTCGCTTTTTTTGTGACCGGCGTTCGTCCGGCCGGCCGCTGCGCCGCTCAGATCGGCAAGGCGCGGCACCGCCGTTCGCCCCGCGCGGGATCCCCTCGCGCCGCCCCTGCTTTTCAGCCGTTTACAGCACGCCGAACAGCGCGTTGAGATCCGCGTCTTCCAAAATGCGCGCGCTGGGCTTCTGCGCATTCGCAAGCATCGCCTCGACTTTATTGGCAAGGGCGGTATCCACGAAGCGCCCGATCTCGATCCCGCGCAGCTCAAAGAACAGGGCGGGGTCGGTATCCAGCCGCGCGCCGACGCCATAAAGCACGGCGGAAACATGCTTGCACATCTGCGCCCAGTCCGGGCAGCTGCACGAAAAATGGATCTCCTTCGGCGACGGGAACAGCCCGCCCCGGGCCTGGAACAGCTCTTTCAGCTCCTCGGGGAAGCTGCCTGTCAACAGCGCTTCCAGCGTTTCGACCCGGCGTCCGCATTTTTTCAGGACCGCCTGGCACTGCCCTTCGGGCAGCTGGTCGATGCAGACCTCTACCGCGTAAGGCGTTTTCCGCGAGCCCTGCACCTTGGCAAGGATCCTGCCCGCCTGGATCTGAAGGTCAATGACCGCGCCCGTCCGGAGATAACGCTTCCCGCGGTCCAGACGGCTTTCGTAATCGGCATAACGCTCCAAATTTTTGCACCAGGCCATCCCCCACCAGCTCTTTGCGATCCGCCTTCCGGAAATGACGACCGGCTGAAGCACCGCGCCCGCGGCCTCGGCCTTTTTGCGGCTGGCTTCCGATCTGTGCTTGAGTTCTTCGGCCGTCGGCTGGCTGTAACTGCCGCCGTCCCAAAATCTGCCCATCGCTTCCTCACTTTCCGCCATTGTCCAGCCGGAGCATGGACAGCAGTTCGTCGTTGCTCAGCTCGGTGATCCATTCCTCCGAGCCGCTGCCGATCACGTTTTCCGCCAGCTCCTTTTTCGATTCGATCATCGCGTCGATCTTCTCCTCGATCGTCCCCTCGCAGACCAGCTTATGCACCATCACGTTTTGGGTCTGGCCGATGCGGTAGGCGCGGTCGGTCGCCTGATTTTCCACCGCAGGGTTCCACCAACGGTCAAAATGGATCACATGGCTGGCGCGGGTCAGGTTCAATCCGGCGCCGCCCGCCTTGACCGACAGCACAAGGAACGGCACATAGGCCTCCCCCTGGAAGGCTTCGACGATCCGGCCCCGCCTGGCAACCGGCGTCCCGCCGTGCAGCACAAGGCCCGCCGCCCCGAACACCGTCCGCAGGAACGCCGCCAGCAGCCCGGTCATTTCCCGGAACTGGGTGAAGACCAGCACGCGCTCGCGCTTTTCAAGGATGGTCTCGCAAAGCTCTTGCAGCATGGCAAATTTGCCGCTTGCCGCCGGGTCGAAATCCGGCTGCCCCAGGTATTGATCCGGATGGTTGCAGATCTGTTTCAGCTTCATGATCGTTGCCAGCACAAGGCCGCGCCGTTCGATCCCTTCGGCATCCCGCAGGCGTTTTTCGAGGTCGGCCACCGCCTTGCGGTACAGCACGACCTGCTTTTTCGACATCTCGATATGCTCAACGATCTCCACCTTGTCCGGCAGGTCGGACAGGATCCGCTTGTCGGTCTTCATCCGGCGCAGCAGGAAGGGGGCGACCAGTGCCTTCAGCCGGGCGTAGCCCTCGGGCCGTTCGTCCAGACCGGCGCAGGATGCGCGGAATTCCTTCGAGGAGCCCAAAAGGCCCTTGTTCAAAAAGTCGAATAATGACCACAGGTTGGTCAGGTCGTTTTCGATCGGGGTGCCGGTCATCGCAATGCGCATCCGGGCGGCCAGCTTTTTGATCTCGCGGGTCTGCTTTGCCACCGGGTTTTTGATCGCCTGCGCTTCATCCAGCACGACGCAGTCCCATACCGTCTGCTGAAGGCATGGCATCCGCGCGGCCATGCCGTAGGTCGTGACGGTCAGGAAGCATCCGCTTTCCCGGAACGCCTGTTCGAGCGCCGCCGCGCTTTTCCCATGCAGGATCTGCAAGCCCATTTCCGGCGCGAACCGCTCCGCTTCTTTTTTCCAGTTGCCCAGCAGCGACGCGGGGACGATCAAAATCGCGCGGGCACCTGGTTTTTCGGTGCGCAGCCGGTCGAGATAGGCCAGCACCTGCACCGTTTTGCCAAGGCCCATATCGTCAGCCAGGCAGGCCCCAAAGCCGAGCTGTTCCATGTACGCCAGCCAGTGGAAGCCGCTTTCCTGATAAGGCCGCAGCTGCGCCTGGAAGCTCCCCGGCAGCGGGATCCCTTCGATCGATTCCGGGCGGCGCAGGTCGCCCAGCAGGCGGCTCAGCCATTCGCCGTTGCTCACCAGCGGGCCGACGTCAACTTCCGCCTTTTGCGGCCCGATTTCCTGCCGCAGCGCGTCCAGCAGCGTGACCGCCTCCGGCAGCTCTTCCATCTGGCGGAGCAGCAGGCGCAGGCGCTTATGATCGACTTCGACCCATTTCCCTTTGAGGAGCGCCAGCCCTTCGGTCTGCGCAAGCAGGGTGCGGATATCCTCGGGCGTAAGCTCCACGCCGTCTACCGTCAGCCGCGGCTGTACCGAGATCAGGGTATCAAAGCCGAGCATGGACGGCGGTCTGTCCCCCAGACAGACCGATAACGCGACTGCCGACGCCCGTTTTTTCCACCAGTTGGGGATACGGCACAGGATCCCGGCGGCTTCAATCGCTTCGGCCTGCGTCAGGAAAGCGTAGGCTTCTTCGCCGGTCAGCTTCAGGGGGTGGAACATTTCGCCGCTTTCCATGAAGCCGCCGATCATCGCGGAGACCTCGGCGGCGCGGTTGAGACAGGAAAGCAGCGCGAGCAGCTTTTCCCGGTCATTTTGATATTCCAGCAGCGCATATTGCAGCGGCATATGACGCACCTGCCCGTTTTCATCCCGCGTCGCATAAGTGGCAAGGAACGCGAAGGGGAATTCGCTGCTTTTATTTTCCACCAGATGGAAAAAGATCCGTTCCGGGATGCGCAGCCGCTGGCTTTGTTCGGTCAGATATAACGCGACGTTGCCGGTGAAGGCGGCGATCTCTTCGGAAAAGACGGCGTTCAGCTCCCGGAACTGCTGTTCGAGCCATTCGCGGCAGATGTGCTCGGTCCCGATTGCAAACGGGACCGAACGGAGCAGCCGGTCGGCCTGTTCGTCGGAGAGCTTGGCCGCTGCGTGTTCGCGTAGCAGTTCAAGGTCGGGCAGGTCGGTCAGCGCGCTGAAAAACGCCTCTGAAACGCGGGTCAGGAACACGCGGGAAGGGCTCGCTGCTTCCGGCCCTGGCTGAAGGCCCAGATGGTAAAGCAGCCTGCGGCGGTCCGTTTCAAGCAGCGCGGCCAGTTCCCGGTCTTCCTCGTCCAGCCATTCCGGGCTGCCGTCGAGGCAAAATCCATCCTTGGTAAAAAGGAATTGGAGCGCAGCCGGTTGGGTCTCTTTTTTTCTCATGTGGATCCTCCCCCACAAGTTTCATGAAAAAAGCTACGTTTTAGGTCAGGCGCTGCAATTTTGCCTTTGGGCGCGATCCGCTGCCTGTGCGTTTTTGAAAAAGCCGTCATCGCTATCGGGCATGTCCTGAAGCAGATCGACGGCTGTCATTCTCATTATTATACTGGTATCGGCACGGTTTGTCCAGCCTGATTTTGGGTCATGCCGCAATATATACCCGCGAACGTCGGATCTTACCGTTTGCATCGCCTACGCGGCAGGCGCCGGGGCGCTGCCCCGGAACCCCGGTCCTGCGCGGACAGCGCCAAAAGGACTTGTCCCTTTGGAATCCCTTTCTCGCCTGCGGGCGGGAGAGGTGCAGTCAAAGTCGTTTCTGCGCGTGTCTTCGTCCCGCCAAAAGGACGGCGGGACGAAGTGGCATGATCGGCAAATCTTTCGGGACGTGAGTATAGCTGATGCATCAAACTTTCGTTTATACAAAGAATACGTTGTGTTGCAGAAGAAAAACCGTTATCATTTCGATAACGGTTTTTCTTCAATGGGTGCAGGGACAGGACTTGAACCTGCGACCTCCGGGTTATGAGTTCCAAAACGGGCTTGTGATATCGTTGTAAAATGTTCAATTATATGCCGAAAATACAGAAAACGCCCGCTCGTTCATAGTGTTTCGTTGTCTACTGTAACGGGTCGTTTTGTATCGCAGTTGAATTATTGTTGAATTCTGTTCGGCAAGATTCAAGGCGAAAAAAGTCGAGCGGGACACCCAGCAAAAGGTTTCCACTCGTCTGGGCAAAGGGCCGAAAATGCGCCCTGATTGGCGGTATTAAGGGGGCAAATTTCGCCTCTTCGCTCATCGACACTTTTGTCGATGAACTCTGCATTGTGACACCCACTCGCAGCGGTAGTAAAATCATACCTTTGCCATTGGGCTCCTCAAGTTTTAGGAGTCACCACTTGGACGGCGCTTTGCTACCTCACTAATTGAAGCAATTTTGAAGTGAAATATTCCAATATTTCCTACTATGATTACAAATAGTATATTTACACATTTTGTAATCACCCTATTCCGGCGATTTGCCGGGTCAGCTCATTTCAAGAAAGGGAGTCGCGAAACGTGACACCATTTAAAGGATTATGCCAACAATAGGGTACGATCTGAGCGCAATTTTGCGTCCAGCTCAGATTTGAGCCCGTCGTTCCTTCCGTTCGACTGCGCAAAATTGCGCTGTCCCGGTTTCTTTTGCTGAAATTCGCAACAATGCGCCGCGTTCTGTCCAGAGGTAAAGTTTGTTGCGGTTTGGGGCAAAATCGAAATTTTCGTTTTGCGCTTAAACTCATTAAGAGCATCGCCAGTCAGCAAAAAATAGCGCTAAAAAAGCCGCCCCTTGATTGGAGCGGCATAAATTTTCTGTACTCTTTAAAATTTGATATCGCCAAATCTGGAGCGATCGGCAATGATGGTCATTCCCCTCGGAGCTTCAAAACTGTCGTTTTGGCAGTTTTGCTTATCTTCTTCATCGACCTTGCTTTCCGGGCGCGGTTCTTCTCGGCGTTCTGCCCGCGCATAAAACCGTATTTGTACGCAAGCGAGATTTCCTCAAACCAAAAGGCTTTACTGGCTTCGTGGATTTCGAGCACCTCCGGGCATCGAATGGCATATCTGCCGGGAACAACGGATTTTACTTTTTCAATGTTCATTCTGCACCGCCCCGCCTTACAAAGGAATCAATAGCCCCAACCAAATCTTCTGATACCCCGCGCAGAAAAAAGGCTGCGCCAGAAATCGCATCCGCATAGGAAGCGGGGGCGCTGCTTCCGCTGGCAACCGCTTCGGCCAGCGCTTCAATCAACGCTATGCCGCATACCAGCTGGCAAGTCAGAGTGTCCAGCCGAAGCGAGACATTCCCGCCCGTTTTCTTTTCTGTTTCCATAAAAATCCTCCTTGAAATCGTCTGGGGATTGATGTAAAATAAATGTGCAATCCCCTGTATGGTTGTGTGGGCTTCTTGCATCGTGCTTTGGTCGGCCTTGATGCAAGGAGCTCTTCCTATCTGTTCTCAAGCGTGAAGATCGCCCAGCGCAGCGTCGCCGCCATATCGGTATCCCCTTCACGCTCAGCGCGCTCTAACAGGCTGTACAGCCGGTCTATGCGCTTTCGGTCAAGGCTGCTCAGCATAATCAGTACCCCCAATCTTGATTACGACAGCAGGAAGCGGCGGCTTGTGGTCTCCTTCATGAACTGTGCAGCGATATCAGGAAGTGCATCCTTGAGGGATTTGCCGTCCAGCCGAGACGACTTTACAACCTTCCAGCTGGCTTTCCAATCCGTGCCGGTCAGCGTATCGACCGCGTGGGCAGTCATTTCAGCCTTGATCTCGTCCTGTAAGGATTTGATTTCCTCGGCCAGTTCGTCAGCCATCCGGCGCAGTTCGCGCAGCTCTGCGATCTTGCTGTTCATAGTGTCGATGCTCATTTTTTGACCTCCTAAAGTCTCATTCAAGATTCGGGACGACCCGCCCGGCTCATCTTCCTGCCTGTTGCCGTTCGCCAGCTCACAGGGATATGGAGCAGGGCTTCACGGGTTTTCGTTCCCGTTGGGTCTGTTCCCTAGCTGTGATTATATTATACTATATCTGTGCAGATATATACATTGGCAAGATATACATATCTGCGCAGATATACTTGTGGCTTTTCTCTATTTACACAGATAGACTTTTATGCTATAATCATGGCATGATGGAATAGGTGCAGCTTTAGAAGGATGCTCCAATTAGAGCAAAAGCCGCAAAAGTAGCAAAAGCCAGTCAATGTCCCCCTATTGCTACTATTGCTACTTTTGCGCTAAGGGGTTCAATCTGATTTTAGAAAAGGAGGACGCTATGCCAGCATCGAAAGCACAGCAAAAAGCCGTAAACAAATATATGGCCGCAAATTATGATCGCGTAAACCTGACTTTACCAAAAGGTCAAAAGGAAACCGTGCAAACCCACGCTTCCGCTTGCGGTGAATCCGTCAACGGTTTTATCGGCAGGGCTATAAAGGAGACGATCGCCAGAGACGGCGCACAAGAGTCAGCAGGCTTTGAGTCTGTGCTCCTGCCGCAAGAAAATGCGTCACAGCTCATCTCGTCGCGAATAAAGGCACATATAGAGAAAACTGGGGAGGATGAAGCGGCATTCCTTGAGCGTGCAACAGATTCCACCATCAAGCGGGATATCATTTCCCTTGAAATGGGGATCAACCCGGCAACAGGCGAAAAGATGAAGGAGGGGGAAACCGCATGAGTAACCGCGAAAAATGCAACGCCATTCTTGATAGCTTCACTGAAGCGCAGCTTGTCAATGTTGCCGCCATGCTCCAAGTCATGAAACAGACGATTGATGATCTGGAAGATGAATCCTTTTGTGAAAAAATGGTGCTGGACTACGAGAACGACCCGGAGAAGGGCGACCCCGTGCCGATTGAGGACTTTGCACAGCAACTGGGTATACAGCTATGAGTTACAAAGTAGTCATTGACCGACCGGCGCGAAAGTTCATTGAGAAGCAGCCACGATCGCAGCAGGAACGGATTTTAACCGCGTTATACAGACTTCCTTATGAAGGCGATATCTTCCCCATGCGCGGGCGTAAAGGGCAATACCGGCTTCGTATTGGCACATATCGAGCTGTATATAACCTTTTCAACGATGTTCTTACCGTCCAAGTAATAAAGGTTGATAATCGTGGGGACGTGTACAAAGGTTAAAGTCAACTAAAAAGGCGGGATTCCCGGTTTGAACCGCTCCCCGTCAAGTGGACAATGAAATAATTAACAAAAAGTTCACAGCG
>CAJUGU010000056.1 GCA_910586105.1 uncultured Eubacteriales bacterium
ACGGCGCCAAAGGGACGAGTCCCTTTGGAATCCCTTTCTCGCCTGCGGGCGGGATTGGTGCGGTGAAAGCCGTTTCCGTGTGGGGCTTCGTCCCGCCAAAAGGACTGCGGGACGAAGTGACATGATTGGGAAAATTTGGGGAGCGTGAGTATAACAGACGTTTTGCGTCCTGAAAAGACCATGCCGGACGGTTTTCCGTCTGGCATGGTTCTTTTTTCATGATGCCGGGCGCCTGCGGCTGGGGGACGGCTTCTGTCGGATGTACTGTACGGGATCCGAATGTGTCACGCGTGCGATTAAAGAAACAGCTCGTTTGGTTTGTGCCCGGAGCAGGCCTTTTTCAGCGCCAGCGCACTGGCGGCGACCAAAGCCGGATTTGCGCTCCGCGCGCCTGCGGGACAAACGGCAATGCAGCGCATGCAGGAAATACACTTTTTTGCATCCGCTGTTTTAGGGGAATCCTTATCGATCGCCTGCGCAGGACAGGACGCTGCACAGACGCCGCAGGCGGTGCAGTCCTTGCCCGCTTTTGGTACCAGCGCGTGCCCGCCAGCCTTCTTATAAGGACGGTTGCCGGGCAGGACGTTGGAGCCGAGCGCTTCACCGCCCGCGCGTAGTTTTTCCGCGATCTGCCGCGCGAATCTTTGCAGTTCCTGCACATCCTGCGGGTCGGGACGTCCGGCGGCGTACTGATGCATGATCGAATGTTCCGCGACCGCCGCGACTGCCGCGCACGCCCGGAAGCCGCAGGCTGCCGCAAGATCCTGCATTTCAACAAAGGTATCCTCATAGGCGCGGTTGCCGTATACGCAAACGAGCGCGCAGGCCGCGCCATTGCCTTGCAGCCGCGAAAGCCGTTCCGCCGCAAGCGCCGGGACGCGCCCAAAATAAGAGGGGACTGCGATCAGAGCGATATCGTCGCCTGCGATCGCGGCCTTAGGGGCTTCTGGAAGACACAGATCGATCGTTTCCGTAGGCAGGTCGAAAGCGGCGGACAGGGCGTCCATGACCTTCTGCGTGCCTCCGGTCGGGCTGAAAACGATTTGTATGAGCTTCATCTCAAGATCCTCCTGTAGTTTTAAAGATTACAACAAAAGTATAGCACAAGGCGCCTGCCGTGTCAATATTTACAGCGGCTTCCGGATGTGATAAACTAAAAGATATCATGGAGCAGGGAGGCGGAAGCGCTTTGCATATCAGCACGAAATGTTCGATCGCCATACATTGTCTGGTGTGTATCCACGAATATGGGAAGGCAAAAAAAGTGACCAGCGAATTGCTGGCCCTGTCGGCCGGTGCGAATCCGGTCACGATCCGGAATATTTTGGGGGCGTTGAAAAAGGATGGCATTCTGTCGATTAAGATGGGGGCGGGCGGCGCGGCGCTGAACTGCCCGCTGGAAGAAATCACATTGTATCGCATTTGCAAGGCGATTGAGCCGGATTTTCTTGCAAAGCTGATCGGCGTTCACAGTGCGCCGTCGCCGTTTTGCCCGGTTGGAAGGAACATCCATTCGCTTCTGGACAAGACTTACTCGAAAATCCATAGCGATTTGAGCGACAGTTTGCGGTCGGTCACAATGCGGGAGATCGTTGACCAATTTCATCAAATGGCGGACAGCGGCGGCTGAAAACGCCGACGGCGGTACCCGTGCTGCGCTGTAAAAAAACGGCGCGCATTGGAGGGATACAGTGCGGTCTGCCGCGCTGCGGCGGGCCTGCGGAAAGGAGTGCATATGGACGTTGGGAAAGTATATGGAGCGGAGGAAACAGCCGCTATCCCGCGCCGGTTTTCTGCAAAGCGGCCTTTCCCATCGGCGGTATAAAATTTGTCCTTCTTTTTTACGTCCGTTCCTCGTAAAGTAAAGGGAGGGGAGGGGATATCATGCGCCGCAAAAAGAAAGGGCGATGGAAATTCCGGCTGGCGCTTGCGATCCTATTGCCGATCGCGGCGGCGGTCGCGGTAACGTTAGGGATCGCTTCACCGGTCATTGCGGAATATGCAGTCAATCAAGCGCAGTATACAGCGACCAGCGCGATCAACGCGGCCATGATGGACAAAATTTATCAAAACCGCTCCGAATATGAAGGTCTAGTCACGTTAGAGCGGGACGACGGCAGCCACGTCACCGCGCTGCATACGGATGTCATCACGATGAACAGCATGAAAGCGGTGATGGTCAACGAGCTGTACGAAGCATTAAACACATTGGAAAGAAATACGATCGAGATCCCGCTGGGATCGGTTTTTGCGCCTGCGTATTTTGCGGGGCAAGGCCCGCGGATCCGTGTGGGTATGGCGGGGCTGGGGTTTGCGAAGGCGGAATTTATCAGTGCATTCACGGCGGCGGGCATCAATCAAACGCGGCATAATATCTTGTTGGAAATAACGGCAGAAGTACGGGTGCAGTTACCGTTGCTTGGGCATCGGGACGTAACGATCACGAGCCGTTATCCGGTAACGGATACGGTCCTGGTTGGGACAGTGCCGGAGCATTACACTTACATCGACGATACCGGGCAAAGCCTGCTGGGGAAGATCAACGACTATATGCAATAAATGAACGGCAGGAGCTTTCAAAAGTGAGGGAGCCCGTCCGGGACGCCCATAACACCGGCAGAAAGCGCCGTCCCTTCACGCAAGCGGCGGCAAGTCCTGCAAAACGGCGCGCAGGGTAAACACGCCGTCCTCGCAGCTCCAGGAAGCGTGCCCATTCCATTTTTGCGCAAGCCGGTACATACTTCGCAGGCCGTAGCCATGTTCGGTGGGATCCGGCCTGGTACTGCGGGGGAATTCCCCGGCGGGATGGTTGGCTGTTGGATTACGGACGGCCAAGGTCACGAACCCTTCCCGCTGCCGTACTTCCACAGAGACCGTACCGTCCGGCGTACAGCCTTCGACGGCGTTATCCAACGCCGTTGCAAGCAGCATCGCAAGGTCAGCCGGGTCAAGATGTTTGAGCAGAAGCGGCGGGATCTGCACCGTAAAAGGCGGCGCAGGCCGCAGGGACTGCTTGGCAGTCAGCACTGCATCAAGCAGCGGGTTGCCGGTATCGGCGAGCGCGGCGGGGGAAAGCTCCGCCTGAAAACGGCCAAGGAACGCGCGGGCGGATTCGGTATCGCCCTGCGCAAGATAAGCGTCCGTGCTCAAAAGGATATTTTTCATATCATGGCGCAGTTCATGCGTGCGCCGCATTTGCCGGTAAAGCGTTTCATAATGGGCGAGCTGCGCTGAAAGCTGCTCCGCGAGGAAGGCGCTTTTCAACATATCGCGCTGCGCCGAAAGCTGTTCCCGGAACATATCCAAACAGATCGCGATGGAGCCTAGCATCATGACGATAGCAAGCAGCGAAAACGGCATATACCGGGTCTGCCCGAAATTGACCAGCATCATAAAGGTCATATAAAAGAAGGCGATGATCAGGAACAGGTTCGCATGAAAGATATGACGTTTGCGCCTTTGATAAACATGGGAAAGCCGAACGATCAACAACGCAAAGACCGTCCGATAGACTGCGGAGATCGCGCAGCCATAGGGCATGAACTGCATTTGCATTTCAGTGTCCGTTGTAAACTGGACGCCCAGCGCAAGCTGTATGGTGAGCAGATCCAACCCTTCCGCGCAGATGCCGCCCAACCATGCGAGCGCGCAAAGGAATGCTTTTTGATACAATTTCCCGATATAAAAGACGGCGATGAACAGCTTCATGGTAACGGAACCGATCGGGATCAATATCAGATCGTAGGTGATGTACATTTCCGAGATCGTAACCGCTAAATAAATCAGGCTGGACAAGATCAGTTGGCGGCGCGGAGGGGGCGGGGAATCCAGGAAATTCCGCATCAAATAGTGCAGGATGAAAAGCTCGCTGAACCCCTGGATCAGGTAACCGCAAAACAAGAGCATAAAATCGACCTCCGATATAAGCATAACACAGCGGTGGTCAAACTGCAATTTGCAGTTTTGCGGTTTGAGGCCGCACTTTTGCAGCCGGAGACAAAAAACAGGCCCGCAGCGTACTGCGGGCCTGCCTGTGGATGCGCGGTCACGACATCTCGTGAAGCGTTTTTTTTGATTCGCGGCGGAAGTGTACCATACCGGTACGGTCGAGCGCGACCATCAGGGCCGGGATGAACACCAGCTGCAAAATAATGCCGGGTACCGCCGTGAACAGCGCGCCGGACAGGAACACCTGCCAGGTGA
Organism: uncultured Eubacteriales bacterium; assembly: GCA_910586105.1. Classification (GTDB taxonomy): domain Bacteria; phylum Bacillota; class Clostridia; order Oscillospirales; family Butyricicoccaceae; genus QXXE01. Next base: position 4,204 of record CAJUGU010000056.1, read on the forward strand.
ACGCCTGATCGGCAACGCCGGTCAGCAGCACGCGCACAACGCCCCAGACAAGTCTCCCGCCGATCATGGCGGCGAACAGCGAGCGGTACAGCGCAATGATGCATTGCCAGCGCGACCGGTTATACAGGAAGCCGACGATAAAGCCGTAGGCGGCAAGCTCAAACGCCATTGCGACGCCCATCGGGAAGATCGGGGGCGTACCAAACAGCACATAGCGCAGCGGGGGCAGGATGAAGCCGACGGCGGCGCCGTACTGCCAGCCGCAGATCAGGCCGCAGACGAGTACGGGCAGGTGCATGGGCAGCAGCATATTGCCGATCTGCTGGATCTGGCCGGTCAGGAAGGGCAAGACCAGACCGATCGCGAGGAACATTGCCGACAGGACAAGGTTCAGGGTTTGTTTACTGAGGTGTTTTTGTTCCATGGGTGAATTCGCTCCTTGAGGGATAAGGATGGGGCGGGAGGCCGGGCGCAGACGGGCCGGGGCTCCGCCGAAGGTATGAGCCTGGACGCGGTCAGTCGAGCGTGATCAGCTCGTATTCGCGTTCGCCAAGGCCGAGTTTTGCGGCGGCTTCGATGGTATGGATGCCGTTGCGGGATTCGATTCGTTCGATCAGCGCGGCTTTGCCAGGGTCGGGGGAACCATAGACCGCGTCGACGCACGCCTGATCGAGCGCGACCGGATCGGTCGAGGCGAAAATACCGATATCCGCCATTTCCGGGTCATGCGGGTGCGCGTCGCAGTCGCAGTCGACCGAAAGGCGGTTCGCGACGCTGACATATACGATGTTCTCCGCGCCGGCATGGTCGATCACGGCGCGGTCGGCGTCTGCCATCGATTCCAGAAAGCTGTCATGATCGGCGGCCATGATATCGTCCAGGCCACGGCAGGGCTTGCCGCTGGTGTGGATATGCCCTTTGCCGCGCGCCGAGGCAATGCCGATGGATAGATTCTTAAGCGCTCCGCCAAAGCCGCCCATCGCGTGGCCCTTGAAGTGCGACAGGATCAGCACGGAGCCGTAACGGTCAAGATGGGAGCCGACGAAGTTTTCCTTCAGGTGGAAGCCGTCGCGGACGGGAAGGGCCAGCTCGCCGTCTTCATCCAGAAGATCGCAGGGGGCGATCGCGGTGAACCCATGGTCGCGGAAGGTCTGCCAGTGCGCTTCGGTCGTGTTGCGGCGACCTTCGTAGGCGGTGTTGCATTCCACGATCGTACCGTCAAGCTGCTGGACCAGTTTCTCAATCAAGGCCGGTTGCAGGAAATTGTGCCCGCCGGGTTCGCCAGTCGAAATCTTGACGGCGACCTTGCCTTTCAGCGTTACGCCGAGCGCCTGATAGGCGCGGACGAGCCCTTCGGGGGAGATGTCGGAAGTAAAAAATACCTTTGCCATAAAGTCTCCTTTCAGGAATACGGATGATTTCAGCGCCTTTCGGCGCATGTCCTTGTTGCCTTTTATGGTAGCACATGGAGTACACTCCATGTCAACCCCTTTTTGCAAAAAAACGGGCATGACCTGCATTGAAACGACCGCCGGCAGGGACGTATCCGTGAAAAAAGCGAAAAGGCAGGCCTTCTGCATCAAGGTTTAGACGGGGCAAAGACCATCCTGCAACGAACCTGTACCGGGCAGGCGGCCTTCGGGACCGGTCGGGATCCCTTGTGTGAAAGCTCCGCACACGCTCCTGCCGCAGGGCAAAAGTTACCCCGGCATCCCAAAAGACGCCGGGGAAAGGATTTCTACGGGGGATCAACGGCGCAGACGGAACCGCTGCACCGAGACCTTCAGTTCTTCCGCCTGTCCGCGGAGCTGGCGGGCCGCTTCCGCCGTCTTTTCGGCGGTCGCCGCGTTGGTCTGCACCACTTCGGAGATCTGCTCCATCCCCAGCGTGAGCTGGGTGAGAGCTTCCGACTGCTGCGTAGCAGATTCGGCGATCTGTTCGATGAGGCCGGTTGATTTCTGCGCCCCGGCAACGCCGGATTGCAGTGCGGAAGTCGTATCGGCGGTCAGCGCAGCGCCCTGATCGACCAGCTTGAGCGATTTGCCGATCAGGCCGGTGATATTCTGCGCGGCAACGGCGCTCTTGTTGGCAAGGCTCTGGACCTCGTTCGCAACAACGGCGAAGCCCTTGCCGGCCGTGCCCGCGCGCGCCGCCTCGACCGAGGCGTTCAGCGCGAGGATATTGGTCTGGAACGAAATGTCCTCGATGGTCTTGATGATCCCGCTGATCTCCTGCGAGGAACGCGAAATATCTTCCATCGCGGTGGTCAGCGCGCTCATTTTCTGGCTGCATACGGCCAGCTGGCTGGTCGCTTCTTCGGAACACTGACGGGCTTCGTTTGCGTCTTCCGAGGTGCGTTTGACCTCGCCGGAAAGCGACTGGATGTTTGCGGAAAGCTGCTGCACCGTCGAAGCCTGTTCGACCGCGCCGTTTGAAAGGATCTGGGAATCGGAATCCATCTGCTCGGCTTCCGCCGAGACCTCCTCGGTGGTCGCGTTGATCTGCGACAGCGCATTGTTGAGCGAATCCAGGATCTGCCGCATCGCGTCCTGGATCGGCAGGAATTCGCCGCGATAGGATTTGCCGATTTCGAGATCCATATTGCCCCTCGCCATTTGGGCGAGGTGGTCGTCGATATCCTGAATGTAGACCTTCAGCTCGCGCTTGGTCTCATGGATGGAGGAGACCAGCCGGCCGATCTCCGAGGTGTCCGGTTTCAGCGGGAAGGGGGCGGAAAGGTTGCCGTTGGAGATCTGTTCCATCTGTTCGCATACCTGCAACACCGGTTCCAATACATCCCGGCGGACGGTCCGCATAATGAACAGCTGGATCGCGGCGACCAGCAGCAGCGCAAAGAAGATCGCCAGACGGTTCAGGGTCGTTTGTCGCGCGATGTGCTCGACCTCCTGAAGCGTGCGCGCGGACAGGACGCTCAGAAACTGATCTTCCAAGCTGCTGATCTGCGTGAGCGATTGGGTATATTCCGTTCCATAAACGTATTCCAGCGCCTGTGTTTTGCGGTTTTCCTGCACGTTTGCCATCGCCTGCTCTTCCAGCACGACAAGGCTGTTGGAGATGGACGACATCTGGTCGAGCAGGGCCTGTTCCTCCGCCGTGATGCCGATCGACTGCATGTTGGAAAGGCCAATCTCACGGCGCTTGGTGCTGTCGACCTCACGCATATAATTTTGATAGTGTTCCACAGTGCCGGTGGCCGCGTAGGCGCGGACCTCGTTGGTGAGGTAGGCGGAACCGTCCATAAAGAGCGTCGCATTCTCGGTGAGTGCGAAACGGTCTTCGCTGGCCTGCGTCAGCTTGCTGTTGAACCTGCTGTTCAGGAATACCAGAAACAGCACCAACACCAACCCGCAGATGGAGATGGCGTTTAGGATGGTGATCAGTTTCGACTGATTCATCGCTTTTTTCATCTGAAAGTCCCCTTTTCCGTATCGATTTGCACCTGCTTCCGGGATAGGCGCGTCAGACGCCTGCCGGTTGAGCGGCGCGTCTCCTCCGCCGCTTTCTTATATTGTACAGGATTCCGCGGCAAATTTCAACAGGGAATGAAAAAATTTGGCAGAGATTTGGAACGCCTGGGGTAGAAAAAGGGGGCCCGAAAGCGGGCCCCGATAGGGGTTGGTCAGATGCCGGTCGTCCAGCCCATATCGTCGGGCAGCGTGCCCCACTGGATACCGGTGATTGTGTCATACAGCCGATGGGTCACTTCGCCGATCCTGCCGTCGTTGATATAGGCGACCTGATCCTCGAAGCGGAGCTCGCCGACCGGCGAGATGACCGCCGCGGTGCCGGTGCCGAAGACCTCTTCCAGACGGCCGTCCTGCGACGCCTTCATGACGTCGGCGATCGCGAGGCGTTCCTCGGAAACGGCATAGCCCCATTTTTTCAGCAGTTCGATGCAGCTCATGCGGGTCACGCCGGGCAGCACCGTACCGGTGCAGGGCGCGGTATAGACCGTCCCGCCGATCTTGAAGAAGCAGTTCATCGAACCGACTTCCTCCACATATTTGTGTTCGACGCCGTCGAGCCACAGGGTCTGCTCGTAGCCCAGCTCATGCGCCTTGACCTGCGAGATCAAGGAAGCCGCATAGTTGCCGCCGCACTTGGTAAAGCCGGTGCCGCCAGGGGTCGCGCGGGTATATTCGTCCTCGACGAAGATCTTGACCGGGTTGATGCCGGTGGAGTAATACGCGCCTACCGGCGAGCAGATGATCAGGAACTGATGGGTCTTCGAGGTGCGCACGCCGAGGTGGGGCTCAGTCGCGATGACGAACGGGCGGATATAAAGCGACGTGCCTTCTTCGGACGGCACCCAGTCCTCCTCCGTCTTGACGATCGCCTTCACCGCCTGCACGAAGTCTTCGACCGGCAGCGCGGGCAGGCACATCCGGCGGTTGGTGTTGATCATGCGTTCGGCGTTCTTGTCGGGGCGGAACAGGCGGATCGAGCCGTCGGGCTGGCGGTAGGCCTTCAACCCTTCAAAGGATTCCATCGCATAGTGCAGCGTCATAGCCGCCGGGTCGAGCTGAAGCGGCGCATAAGGTACGATGCGCGCGTCGTGCCAGCCGATCCCTTCGGTGTGGTCGACGATGAACATATGGTCGGTATAATGAACGCCGAAGCCCAGCTTTTGCGGGTCGGGCTTGTCCTTCTTTTGCTGCGTCAGCTCATAACGGATATCCAACATAACAAGTTCACTCTTTTCCTTTTATTGCTTTCCCGCTTTTGCGGGGTCAATTTTTCCCTTCCTATTCTATCGCGCTTTGCTGGAGATTGCAAGGGGGGCGGCGCAATTTTTTTCAGGGATCTGCACCGCAGTTTCACCCCGGCAGGGGCAGGGATGCAAAACGGCACAGCTCCGGACAATGCGAAGCTACGCCGTTCTGGATTTGTTATTCTGCTCACATTCGGAACCTTTTGCCGATCCTGCCACTTCGTCCCGCCGTCCTTTTGGCGGGACGAAGCCACACGCAGAAACGGCTTTGACCGCACCAATCCCGCCCGCAGGCGAAAAAGGGATTCCAAAGGGGCGAGCCCCTTTGGCGCCGTCCGCGCAGAACCGGGGTCCGGGGGCAGAGCCCCGGCGCCCGCCGCGTAGGCGAAGCAAACGGTAAGATTCAACGTTCGCGGGTTTAAATGCGTTTGCTCAACCGTTCGCTGTAGCGTTCGCGGAACGCGTCGAAGGTATCGTTTTCCAGCGCTTCCCGGATCCTTTCCATCAAGTGGTTATAAAACCACAGGTTATGCATCACCGTCAGCCGCTGGGAAAGCATTTCCCCGGACTTCATCAGGTGCCGCACATAGGCGCGCGAGAACCGGCGGCAGGTCGGGCACCCGCAGCCCTCTTCGATCGGGCGCTCGTCGGTCTGGTATTTGGCGTTGTTGATGTTCAGCACGCCGTCCCACGTATACAAATGCCCGTGCCGCGCGTTGCGGGTCGGCATGACGCAGTCAAAGAAATCGATGCCGCGCGCCACCCCTTCAATGATATTCGAGGGCGTGCCCACACCCATCAGGTAACGCGGCTTGTCCTCCGGCGCATGGGGAAGCACAACGTCGAGGATGTGATACATCGTCTCGGTCGATTCGCCGACCGCCAGACCGCCGATCGCATACCCGGGGAGGTCAAGCGCGGCGATCTGCTGCATATGCTTGACCCGCAGGTCGTCATAGGTGCCGCCCTGATTGATGCCAAACAGCAGCTGCTGGGGGTTCACCGTACCGGGAAGCGCGTTCAGCCGCGCCAGTTCCGCCTTGCAGCGCGCCAGCCAGCGGGTCGTCCGCTCGATCGAATCATATACATAATCATAGGGGGACGGGTTCTCGATGCACTCGTCGAACGCCATCGCGATATCCGAACCCAGGTTCGACTGGATGCGCATGCTTTCCTCCGGCCCCATGAAGATCATCCGCCCGTCCACGTGCGAATGGAAGGTCACGCCTTCCTCTTTGATCTTGCGCAGCGACGCCAGCGAAAACACCTGGAACCCGCCCGAATCGGTCAGCATTGGGCCGTCCCAACGCATGAACCGGTGTAAGCCGCCCATCTGGCGGACGATCGCATCGCCGGGGCGCACATGCAGGTGATAGGTGTTCGACAATTCGACCTGGCAGCCAAGCTCCCGCAGGTCGAACGCATCCACCGCGCCCTTGATCGCGCCCGCCGTGCCGACGTTCATAAATACCGGGGTCTGCACCAGCCCGTGGGCGGTCTGGAACTGCCCGCGCCGGGCGCGCCCGGCAATTTTCATTCGTTCAAATGCTCCAACCTTCATATGATCTCACTTTCAGGCATAGATTAGTAAAAAAGGCAGCTGTCGCCGAAGGAAAAGAAGCGGTATTCCGCTTCGATCGCCTGCCGGTAGGCTTCCAGCACCCGCTCCCGGCCCGCAAACGCCGAGATCAGCATCATCAGCGTCGATTCCGGAAGGTGGAAGTTGGTGACCAGATGGTCGACCGCCTTGAACCGGTAGCCGGGGTAGATGAAAATGTCGGTCCACCCGTTCTGCGCGCGCACGCGGCCCTGCTCGTCCGCGACGGTTTCCAGCGTGCGGCAGGCCGTGGTGCCAACGGCAAAAATATCGCGCCCGCTTTCACGGGTCTCATTGATGGTCTGCGCGGCCTCCTCGCCCAGCTGGTAGAACTCGGAGTGCATGACGTGGTCGGCAATCTCCTCCGCCTTGACCGGGCGGAAGGTGCCCAGCCCGACGTGCAGCGTGACATACGCCAGCCGCACGCCCTTCTGTTCGAGCTGCGCGAGCAGGTCCTTCGTGAAGTGCAGCCCGGCGGTAGGGGCCGCCGCCGACCCCGGCGTTTTGGAATATACCGTCTGGTAGCGTTCGGGATCGTCCAGCTTTTCCTTAATATAAGGCGGCAGGGGCATCGTCCCCAGCTCGTCCAGCAGTTCGAGGAATACGCCGTCGTAATGGAACCGGATCAGGCGGTTGCCGTCCCTGGGGCCGACCGCTTCGACCTCGCCGGTCAGCCGCCCGCCGCCGAAGGAGAGCCGCGCGCCCTCGCGGGTCTTTTTGCCGGGGCGGGTCAGGCACTCCCAAAGGCCGTTCCCCCGGTCGTTGAGCAGCACGACCTCGATCGGGGTCGTGCGCCCCTCGGCGGAGCCCATCAGCCGCGCGGGGAGCACGCGGGAATCGTTCATCACCAGACAGTCCCCCGGCTGCAAATACTCCGGCAGGTCGGTAAAATGGCGGTGGGCGTTCGCGCCGCCCTGCCGGTCGACGACAAGCAGGCGCGAGCTGTCCCGCCGTTCGAGCGGCGTCTGCGCGATCAGGCGTTCGGGCAGGTCAAAATAAAAGTCACTTTTCTTCATGCTGGGGAGGGATCTCCTTATTTTGTGATTTGGATATCGGTGTAGTAATAATTCAGGATCGCGTCGTAAGAGAAGCCGCGTTCGGCCATGCCCTTCGCGCCGTACTGGCTCATACCGACGCTGTGCCCCCAGCCGGTGCCCGCAAAGGTGAACGTGCTGGTGGCGGCGAAATAGGACGCGCCGACAAAACTGCGGACGGAGGAGGGGAGGGCCGCGATCGCGCCGACCTCAAACAGCGGCGTGGGGCCGAGGGCCGAATCGCCGGTGATATATACGGTATCCGCCGACGGCAGGTTGTCGGCGGCGGCGGGCTCCTGGACAGACGAGGAGGACGAACCGCCGCTCACGCCGTTGATGGAATAGCGGAGGCTGTTGACGCTGAACACCGAGCGGCAGGCCTCCCGCTTCAGGACGACCTTCTTGCCCGCGGTATCGGTGACGGTGACTTCGTTGACGTTGTCCATCGCGGTGCGTTTGGTGATGGCGACGCTTGCGACGGTACCGATCGAGTGCCCCGCCGCGCGCAGCTTGTCCGCGACTTCGGTCGCGGTGAGCGTTTTGGTCCAGCGGCCGTTCGTGGCGCTGTCAAGGTCTTCGTAGGGGTCGGGCACGCCCTTGAGATAGCCGACTTCGGTACCCCAGACGTTGGCGGCGTCCTCGGTCGCCCCGCCGTCCGACGAGAAGAAGAAGCCGGTCGCCAGCTCGCCCTTATGGGTGAGGTATTCGCCCCGGGTGGCGTCGACCGCATTGTTGGAATTGCTGGTTGCGCGCGAGGAGCCCTGATAGACCTGGCAGTCGGTGCCGTTGCACACGTCGAAGCCGTACCTGGACTGGTGCTTGTTGATCGAGCCGAGAGCGTAGGAGCGCGCGCAGACGGCCTGCGCCTTGAGTGCTTCCAGCGACCAGCTCGGCGTCATTTCATAGGGCAGCACGCCCTTGACATAATCCTCAAGGGAAACATAGTTCATCGCGGTCAGCTGGCTGCCCGAGGCGGTGAAGACCGCGTCGCCGCAGTATTTCAGATCCCGGAGTGTGAACTGCTGGCCATTGGGGCGGAGCGCTACCGTTTCGCCGCTGTAGACCGTCGCGCCGCCCGCGTCCACTACACTGACCGTGCCGCCCGCGGCCGTCACGCGAAGGCGGGTGCTCGAGGTCGACGCCGCCGCAGAGAACGCCCTCCCGCTGTAAGTACCGACGGCAAAGCCCGCGCCGTCCGCATTTTCTACGGTTGCCTCCCCGAGCGCGTTCGTGCCGTAATACAGGCCGACCCGTATGGTGTCGACCACCTCGACCGCCCCGGCCCGCGGGGCAAGGTTTACACAGAGCAGGAATGCCAGACATGCGGCAAGTATCCGCTTCAAATTAACCATCTCCTTTCAACATTTACGCCTAACATCTATTGACAAACGCAATAGGGTAATTTACAATAAGGGATATCCGTTATCCCAGCAAACAATCATAGATAGAGGCGCGGCTTTCAAGAGTAATCGTTTGGCAGGGACCGTAATTCCCGTTGACCAGACCGGAAAGGGATCAGCCGCCGAAGCGGGCGCCGGTTACGGACGGAGCCTGCTGGACGGAACGGAGAACATCCTTTCGTCTGTCATCTGCATGAGAATGCCGGTGGAGCGCTATCTGGAATAGGGGAGAGCATCTTCCAGCGTTGCTGCTCTTTTCTATTATAGTATAGTCCATACCGGTTTTTCAACCGGTATTTTTCATGTTTTATTCGCTGAGAGCAACCGAATTTTCTATATTTTGTATGATTCAGGAGGAAAACAGGCATGAACAAACAATATAAAGTGGGCATCGTCGGCGCGACCGGCATGGTCGGGCAGCGGTTTGCCCTGCTGCTGGCGGAACATCCGTGGTTCCGGCTGGCCGCGATCGCCGCGAGCGGCCGCAACAAGGGGAAGACTTACGCCGAAGCGGTCGAAGGCCGCTGGAAGATGGCGCGCCCCATCCCGGGGAACATCCGTGATATGGTGCTGCTGGACGCCACGGCGGATGCGGAGGAGCTGGCGTCGCAGGTCGACTTCATCTTCTGCGCGGTCGATATGCCGAAGGACGAGATCCGCGCGCTTGAGGAGCGCTACGCCAGATTGGAATGCCCGGTATGCTCCAACAACAGCGCCCACCGCCTGACGCCGGATGTGCCCATGCTGATCCCCGAGGTCAACCCGCAGCACGCCGAGGTCATTCACGCGCAGCGCAAGCGGCTGGGCACCAAGCGCGGCTTTATCGCGGCGAAGTCGAATTGTTCGATCCAGTCCTACGTCGGCGCGCTGAGCGCGATCTGGGATCTCGGCGTCGAGGAGGTTGCGGTGTGCACCTATCAGGCGATCTCGGGCGCGGGCAAGACCTTTGAGGTCTGGCCGGAGATGGTCGACAACGTGATTCCGTACATCGGCGGCGAGGACGAGAAGAGCGAGAACGAGCCGATGAAGGTCTGGGGCCATATCGAAAACGGCGTGATCGTACCGGCGGCGTCGCCCAAAATCACCGCGCAGTGCATCCGCGTGCCGGTCAGCGACGGGCATATGGCGGCGGCGTTCGTCAAGCTGCGCGACAAGGCTTCCAAGGAAGAGATCATCGAGCGCTGGCGCAGCTATAAGGGCCGCGCGCAGGAGCTGGGGCTGCCGTCCGCGCCCGCGCAGTTCCTGACCTATTTCGACGAGCCCGACCGCCCGCAGACCCGCCTCGACCGCGACCTTTACGGCGGTATGGGCGTGACGATCGGACGGCTGCGCGAAGACGCCATTTTCGATTACAAGTTCGTCAGCCTTGCGCACAACACCCTGCGCGGCGCGGCGGGCGGCAACGTGCTGATGGCGGAGTTCCTCTGCGCGGAAGGCTATATTTAAGTTTTCAATTTGAAGCTGCATGGAAGATAAGGAGGTAGCTTTTTATGAAGAAGCCCGTATTTACCGGCGCCTGCGTCGCGATCGTGACGCCTTTTAAGGCCACCGGCGAGATCGATTACGACGAATTCAAGAAGATTATCGATCACCAGATCGAACACGGCACCGACGCGATCACCATTATGGGCACGACGGGGGAATCCTCGGCGATCCCGGATCGGGAGCATCGCGAGGCGATCGCCTTCGGCTGCGAATATATCGGCGGGCGTGTGCCGGTGATCGCGGGCGCTGGCTCGAACGACACCGCGTATGCGGCTGATATGACGCGGCACGCGGCGGCGTGCGGGGCAGACGCCGTGCTGTCGGTGACGCCCTATTATAATAAAACGACCCAGCGCGGGCTGATCCAGCATTTCAACGCGATCGCCGACGCGTCCGACTGCCCGGTAATCCTGTATAATGTCCCCAGCCGTACCGGCATGGGCATCACTGCGGATACATACGCCGCGCTGGCCAAGCATCCGAACATCAACGGCGTAAAGGAAGCGAGCGGCAATTTCTCGCTGATCGCCGAGGCAATGGCGCTTTGCGGCGGCGAGCTGAATTTCTGGTCGGGCAACGACAACGAGATCGTACCGCTGATGGCGATGGGCGGTTTGGGCGTGATCTCGGTGCTGTCGAACGTCTGCCCGCAGGAGACGCACGATCTGGCGGCGCTCTGTCTGGAAGGGAAATTCCAGGAGGCGATGGCGCTCCAGCTCAAGTATATCGACCTCATCAACGCCCTGTTCTGCGAGGTTAACCCGATCCCGGTCAAGAAGGCGATGGAACTGCTTGGCTGGAAGGTGGGCGCGCTGCGCCTGCCGCTCTACGAAATGAGCGAGGCGAACGCCGAACGCCTGAAGAAGGCGATGGCGGCGGTGAACTGCACCCGGTAAATGCAGGAAGGAAGTGCGGGCGGGGACGCGTGCTGCCCCGTCCCGAAAACCAAAGGAGTTGAAACCATGCTCAAAATCGCGCTTTCCGGCTGCAACGGCCGCATGGGACGCGTTATTACGGATATCGTCGAAAAAAAGGACGATATGAAGATCGTCGCGGGCTTTGACCTGAACGCCGTCCGGCTTTCGGATTACCCGGTCTACGCCGACCCGCTGGAATTCCCGGGCGGCTGCGACGTGATCGTCGATTTTTCCAACGTCTCCGTGACCGACCACCTGCTGGAATACTGCCTGCGCACCCGTACCCCGGTGGTGATCTGCACGACCGGCCATTCGGAGGAGCAGCTGGCCCGGATTGCGGAGGCTGCGAAGCAGATCCCGGTCTTCCGTTCGGGCAATATGTCAATCGGCATCAATCTGATGCTGGAAGTGCTGAAAAAATGCGCGTCGGTGCTTGGCGCGGATTTCGATGTGGAGATCGTCGAAAAGCACCACAACCAGAAGCTGGACGCGCCCAGCGGCACGGCGCTGATGCTGGCGGACGCGGTGCGGGAGGCGCTGCCGTATGAGGCGGAATACGTCTACGACCGGCACGAGCGCCGCGAGAAACGCCCGCCGCAAGAGATTGGCATCCATAGTATCCGGGGCGGGACGATCGTCGGCGAGCACAGCGCGATCTTTGCGGGCCGCGACGAGGTCATTGAGATCAAGCATAACGCGAATTCGCGGGAAGTGTTCGCGGTCGGCGCAGTGAACGCGGCGGCGTTCCTCGCCCGCCAAACCGAGCCGCGGCTTTATAATATGTCGGATGTGATCGCCGCAAAGTAAGAGCAATCCCGCGCTTGATATTGGAATATCAAAGAGGACCCGCAGCCGGTTGGCGTGCGGGTCCTTTTTCGTAATCCGTTTTTTGGGGGCGTTCCATGTTTCACGTCTTTTTCCGCGTCAGGACGATCCCGACGATCGATCCAGTCAGGAGGAACGGCGCCGTTCGGATAAAGAACCATTCAAAGGTATGAAAGGCGGCTCCGAAAACGGCGGTTTCCGGGTCGCCGTAATCCCATCCCAGATAAGGGCTGCCGCATGCAAGCAAGCCCGCAAAAATTGCCGCCGTGACCACGCATAATGCGATAAACAGCCAATGGAGCGTTTTTTGCCGTATGGCCTTGAGCTGCGCCAGCTGCAAGTTGATAACCTCCAGCTTTTCCGAAATCACTTTTAAGCTGTCGGGCTCCGGCTCCGTGACCGTTTCGCCAAGCAGCGTGCTGACCGGCGTTTCGAGCGCTTCCGACAGGGCAACCAGCAGCTCCGAATCCGGGACGGATAATCCCTGCTCCCACTTTGAGACTGTTTGCCTTACCACGTTCAGCTTGATTGCAAGCTCTTCCTGCGAAAGGCCTTTTGATTTGCGAATGACTTTAATGTTTTCGTTTAACATTGAGGGCAACCTCCTTTTCGTTGTTAAGCCTATTGTACGGGAAATTGCCCGTTGCGGCAAGCAACGCATATTAACATTTGGGGTTTTAAGCCGTTGCCCCTGCCCGTTTGCCGGTAATTTTGCTGTGCGCTAACAAATGACGAGAGAACATCCATAAATTCCTCCGTGTCCATACAAATGGCCATCTGGGAATTGCTTCCAACCCGCCTGCTTATAATAATCATTTGTTGAGACAATGACCGGGAGGCGCTCAAAAGACCTCGGGACGGGCGTTCAGCAGGGCTTCCGCCTTGTCGAGCAGTTCGCGGTCGAGCGCGGTGTTGACCCGCTTGCGCGCGTCTTCATAGTCCAGCAGCCAAAGGCTGCGGATTTCTTCGGTTTGGCACCGCAGGCAGTTGCGCGAAGGAGCGAACGACGCGAGAAAGTATGTCACGTCCTTGTCACGCCCCTTGCGGGTGACGACCGATGCATCGACCCGATAGCCGTCGATATACTGGAAGTCGGTCACGCCGACTTCCTCGCGCAGCTCGCGCGCAACCGCGGCGGGGATATCCTCGCCCGCTTCGATGTGCCCTTTTGGAAAGCCGATGTGTCCGCCGACCCCTTCAATGACCAGATAACGGGCTGGGCGCTCGCCTTCCGCGACCAGCAGCGCGCCGCAGCTGTGTTCGTACTGGCAGACCCAGACCGTGCCCGGTTCCAGTCTGCCAAGCGCTTCCTGTATGCGCGGCTTGATTGGGTGGCCTTCGCCGCAGACGAGCACCGCGCCTCCGTCTTGCCGCCGCCCGTAAGCCGCGACCGGGAGTTTGCCCTCGCCGAGCGCATAGCAGGGGTAGGCCTGCCCGCCGATCGCCGCCGTCCCAGCCGTCCAGCCGCCCGTGAGCCGCCGCGCGGCGGAGACCTGCGCAGGCCGCTTCAGCAGCCTTTCGAGCTGCATATCGATGCGATCCATGTCCTGTCGCCTCCTTTGCACTAATTTTACCCCTGCGCGTCCCGTTCGGCAAGCGCTTTTTCCGGAAATACCGGAAAAATGCCGCCGGGCGCGGCTCCGTGCTGTTGCTTCGACGCGCCGGATATCGTTTTGCACGAAAATACCCTATCCTTTTTTGTGGAAGACGCTGAAAAAAGGTTTGGATTTTGGTTGACATTGTGGAGTTTTCCCCATATACTATAATGTAGAAGATGCCAAGAGTGCCTGCCGCCTGCGGATTGGAGGAGGACGGGCATTCCGGCAGCTATATGCGAATGATGATATCGGGAGAGACCGCCTATGCGGCGCCGAAGGGGTATTGCGCAGTAAACTCTCAGGCAAAAGGGACCGATATTGGACGGAACTCTGGAAAGCCGCCGCCCGCAGCGCTGCGGGCGGCGCGCCAACGAAGCAACCGCGCGCCTGCCGCGCCGGGAATCTTTCAGGTGAAGCAACAGAGATGCGGCGGCGGCTTTGCGCCCTGCCGGTCTCTGCTTTTTATTTGTCAGAGCCTGCTCCCCATCCAGAGGACCGCCAAACGGCGTCCCAAAGCTGCGAAGCAGGCAAACAGGAGGGAAGATGATGGAACGAAAAACCCCACTTTATGAGTCTCACGCCGCAGCCGGCGGGCGGATCGTACCCTTTGCCGGGTACCTGCTGCCGGTGCAGTATGGCGCAGGCGTGATCGCCGAGCATATGGCCGTCCGGCAAAAGGCCGGGCTGTTCGATGTCTCGCACATGGGCGAGGTGCTTTTTCAGGGGCCGGATGCGCTGCAAAACCTCAACCGCATCCTGACCAACGATTTTACGAACCTGCAAGTCGGGAAGGTACGTTATACGGCGATGTGCCGCGAGGACGGCGGCGTGATCGACGATCTGGTCGTATACCGGCTGGGCGAAACGCGGTATCTGGCCGTGGTCAACGCCGCCAACCGCGAAAAGGATGCGGCGCATATGCGCGCGCAATGCACCGGGGACTGCGAATGCGCCGACATTTCTGATTCGGTCGCGCAGATCGCCTTGCAGGGCCCCGCGTCGCCCGCGATCCTGCGGAAGCTGATGCGTCCGGAGGATATCCCGGAGAAGTATTATTCCGCCGTGCCGGACGTGAAGGCGGCAGGCATCCGCGCGCTGGTCTCGCGCACCGGCTACACCGGCGAGCTGGGTTACGAGCTGTACTGCGCCCCGGAAGACGCGCCCGCCCTGTGGCCGGCGCTGCTGGAAGCGGGCGCGGAGTATGGGCTGATCCCGTGCGGGCTGGGGGCGCGCGACACGCTCCGACTGGAAGCGGCCATGCCGCTTTACGGACACGAAATGGACGAGACGGTTTCCCCGCTGGAGACTGGGCTGGGCTTTGCAGTCAAGCTGCAAAAGGCGGACTTTATCGGGCGCGCCGCGCTGGCGGAGAAGGAGCCGACACGGACGCGGATCGGGCTGGCTGTGACCGGGCGCGGGATCGTGCGCGAGCAGTGCCCGCTGTTCAAGGATGGGGTGCAGATCGGCACGACGACCTCGGGTACACACGCGCCATTCCTCGGAAAAGCCATCGCAATGGCGCTGGTCGAAGCGGGGAGCTGCGCGGTCGGCGACGCGGTCGAAGCGGAGGTGCGGGGCCGCCGGATCGCGATGGAGGTCGTCCCGCTGCCGTTTTACACAAGGCCGTAACGGAGAGCGCGCAAAGGCGGCGTCCGCCTTTGCGGTTTTCCTGAAAACACTGGATATTTGAGAGAAAAGGAGCGTTTGCGTTATGAAAACACCGGCGGAACTGAAGTATGTGAAGAGTCACGAATGGGTGCGCTTTCTGGATGAGGAAACCGCGCTGATCGGTATCACCGATTTTGCACAGGACGCGCTGGGCGACCTGGTGTTCGTTAACCTGCCGGAGGCGGGGGACGGGGTCGCATCCGGCGAGGTCTTTGCCGATGTGGAATCGGTGAAAGCGGTGTCCGACGTGTATTCCCCGGTGACCGGCGAGGTCGCCGAGGTCAACGAAGAGCTGCTCGAAAACCCCGCGCTGCTGAACGAAGACCCATATGGCGCATGGCTGGTGAAGGTGGAGCATATCACCGACACCGAAGAGCTGTTGGACGCGGGACAATATGAGGCATTCTGCAAAGAGGAGGGCTGACCGTGGGCAGTTACATCCCGAACGGCCCTGCGGAACGGCAAAAAATGCTGGAAGCCATCGGGGCCGACTCGATGGGGGCGTTGTTTTCGCACATCCCGGCGGAGGTGCGGGCGGGCGCGCTCGACCTGCCCGAGGGGCTTTCCGAGCTTGCCGTGCGTCGGCGCATGGAAGGGCTTGCCGCGAAAAATCAGGTATTCCGCAGTATTTTCCGCGGCGCGGGCGCGTATTGGCATTATATCCCGGCAATCGTGAAGAACGTGGCCGCGAAAGAAGAATTCCTGACGGCGTACACGCCCTATCAGGCGGAGATCAGCCAGGGCATTTTGCAATCCGTCTTTGAATATCAGACCATGATCTGTGAGCTGACTGGCATGGACGTTTCCAACGCTTCCTTATATGACGGCGCGTCGGCGGCGGCAGAGGCGGCGGCGATGTGCCGCGACCGCAAACGCCGGAAGGTATTGCTTTCGGGCGCGGCGGACCCGCAGATTCTGGCGACGGTGCAGACCTACGCCTTCGGCGCGGACGCCCCGGTCGAGATCGTGCCGATGCGGGATGGGCGCACCGATCCGGAAGCGCTGCGCGCAGCGCTGTCGCCGGACGTTGCGTGCGCGCTGGTGCAGCAGCCCAATTTTTACGGGCAGATCGAGGACGCGCAGGCGCTGGGGGAGATCGTCCATGAAGCGGGCGCGAAATACATCCTGAGCGCGAACCCCATTTCGCTGGGGCTGCTGGCGACGCCCGGCGAGCTGGGCGCGGATATCGCCGTCGGCGAAGGGCAGCCGTTAGGGCTCCCGATGGCGTTTGGCGGGCCGTATCTTGGTTTCATCGCCTGCGTCAAGGCGCTGATGCGCAAGCTGCCGGGGCGGATCGTCGGCGAAACGGTCGACACGCGCGGAGAGCGGGCATTTGTGCTCACGCTGCAAGCGCGCGAACAGCATATCCGGCGTGAAAAGGCGTCGTCCAACATCTGTTCCAACCAGGCGCTTTGCGCGCTGACGGCGGCGGCGTACCTTTCGGCGATGGGGCCCGGCGGGCTGCGCGAGACGGCGGAACAATGCGCCGCGAAGGCGCGGTATGCCGCCGGAAAGCTGTGCGGGATCCCGGGGGTATCGCTCGCGTATGGCGGCGAGTTCTTTCACGAATTTGTCACCCGTCTGCCCGCAACGCCGGACGCCGTGCTGGCGGCGCTCGAGGACAAGGGAATCCTCGGCGGGCTACCGGTGCAGGATGGGATCTTGTGGTGTGTGACCGAGATGTGCACGAAGGAACAAATTGATGAAATGGCGGAGACCGTTCGGGAGGTGTGCGAGATATGAAGCTGGTTTTTGAACGGAGCCGACCGGGCGCGCACTGCGATATCCTGCCGCCGTGCGACGTGCCCAAAGCGGAATTAAACGCTCCGCTTCGCGCCGCGCCGCCCCGCCTGCCGGAGCTGGCGGAGGTCGATATCAGCCGCCACTACACCCGCCTTGCGGGCGAGGCGCATGGGGTAAACGACGGGTTCTATCCGCTGGGTTCCTGTACGATGAAATATAATCCGCGCGTCAACGAAGAGGCGGCGGCGCTGCCGGGGTTCACCGGGCTGCATCCCTTGCAGCCGGTCGAAACGGTGCAGGGCGCGCTGGAAGCGCTCTGCACGGCGGAAAAGCTGCTTTGCGAGATCACGGGCATGGATGCTATGAGTTTCCAGCCTGCGGCGGGCGCGCATGGGGAATTTGCCGGGCTGCTGCTAATCAAGGCGTGGCACCATTCGCGCGGGGATACGGCGCGCCGGAAGATCCTGATTCCGGACGCGGCGCACGGTACGAACCCGGCTTCAGCGGTAATGGCGGGTTACGACGTAGTTTCGATCCCGTCGGATGAAACAGGCTGCGTCGACCTTGCGAAGCTGCGCGAGGCGGTCGGACCAGATACGGCGGGGCTGATGTTGACCAATCCCAATACGGTCGGGCTGTTCGATGGGAACATCCTTGAGATTACCCGGATCGTGCATGACGCAGGCGGGCTGTGCTATTACGACGGCGCGAACCTTAACGCGGTGATGGGCATTGCGCGCCCTGGGGATATGGGCTTTGACGTGGTACACCTGAATCTGCATAAGACCTTTTCGACGCCGCACGGCTGCGGAGGCCCCGGCGCAGGGCCGGTGGGGTGCAGGCAGTTCCTTGCGCCGTTCCTGCCCGGAGACCGGGCGGTCGAGGACGGCGACGGCTTCACGCTTGAGCAAAGCACGGCTTCGGTCGGGCAGGTGAAGGCGTTTTACGGCCATTTCCTTGTGGTCGTCCGGGCGTTGGCGTACCTGCTGACACTGGGGCGCGAGGGGATTCCCGAAGCGGCGCAGAATGCGGTGCTGAACGCCAACTACCTGATGACACTGTTAAAAGAAGATTACGATATGGCGTTCACGGAGGGCGTTATGCATGAATTCGTCATGACGCTGGAGGGGCTGAAAAAGGAAACCGGCGTGTCGGCAATGGATATTGCAAAGGGGCTGCTCGATCATGGGATCCACCCGCCGACGATGTATTTCCCGTTAATCGTGCATGAAGCGTTGATGGTCGAGCCGACCGAGACCGAGAGCCGTGCGACGTTGGAGGAAGCGGCGGCGGTATTCCGCGGTCTGCTTAAACAGGCGCGGACGGATCCGGAAGCGCTGCACCGGGCGCCTGAGCGTACCTGCGTGGGGCGGCTGGATGAAGTCGGCGCGTCGCGGTCGCCCCGGCTGCGTTATAGGTTTGACGGATAAGGTCGCCCGCCCTGCCCGCCGTCGTTGCGGCGGGCAGGGCAGCAGGACGCGAACGGATCGAGGGTACGTTCGTTCCGCGTTGCAGTTGCCCGCTCCGTCCGCCGTCGTTGTGGCGGACGGAGCCAGCAGGGGT
>CAJUGU010000057.1 GCA_910586105.1 uncultured Eubacteriales bacterium
CGCCCCTCTGGACACCCGCGATGCTGCGCATCGCCTGCGCCGCCTGCGGGCGGGGGAAGGAGCATTTGAGTCAAACCGATCAGCATAAAAATCTCTCCAGTTTGCCGGCGCTCCATCCGGCCGCTCCGTTTTCTTCCCCCTACCATTTTGAACCGCTATCCCGGGAGCGGTCATGGATGAATACGCTTCCCTTGTTCGTATGAAAAATCACTCTTACCGTCATTATCTACGCCTTTTATGATAGCATACGCGCATTATCCGTGCAAGATTTATTTTCCAGGCAAGCCTCCGGGCTGCAAAACGCCCCTTCACGGGATCGAACTGCACACGGCAAAAACCGGAGCGATGCGCGCGGCATCGCTCCGGTTTTTGATAACAGGTTGTTTTGCGGGTCATAAATATACCGCGTAAAATCGTCCAGCCCCGAAAGATCGCCCCCGGCCAAGGGCGGGTTTGAGTCGTGCTTACAAGACGAAGCCCTGCGGCGGGGCCGCTACGCCCCTTCCAGGAACCGCGTCACTTCGCTGCGCGTCGGGATCGACGGCGCAGCCCCGCGCCGCGTGATCGCCAGCGCCGCCGCCGCTGCCGCCCGCCTCATCAGGCGCGGCAGCGCAAGCCCTTCTGCCAGCCCCGCTACGAAATACCCCAGGAACGTATCCCCCGCCGCCGTCGTGTCGACCGGCTTGACCTTGCAGCAAGGCTCGAAAATACGCGCCCCATCCAACTGGCAATACGCGCCCCGGTCGCCTAGCGTCAATACCACGCCCGTCTCTGAGAACCGCTCCGCCAGCGTCCGCAGGATCGCTTCCGGCTCCCGCTCGCCCGCGATCTGTTCGCCCTCCACCTCGTTCAGGATCAGCCAGCCGACCCGCGACAGGTCGCAGCCCAGCAGCGCCTGGTCGCACGGCGACGGGTTCAGCACCAGCTTCATACCGCGCCGCGCCGCCTGCTCCATGATGTACGGCAATTCATTGATCTCATTTTGCAGCACAATCAGGTCGCCCGCCGCGAACCGTCCCAGCACCCGGTCGATGTGTTCCCGTCCAATGCTCCGGTTACTGCCGCCAAACAGCACGATGCTGTTTTGTCCGTCCCGGTCGACCTGTATGAACGTATGCCCGGTTTCTTCGTCCGTCCGTTCGATGCAGGACGTGTCCACGCCGTAACGCTCACATTCCGCCAGCAGTCCATCGCTGCCCGCGCCGACCTTGCCCGCATGGAACACCGGGATCCCCGCCTTCGCGATCGCGATCGACTGGTTCAGCCCTTTGCCGCCATAATAGACCGCGCGGCCCGACGAGCTGAGGGTCTCCCCCGGTTGTACGATGTGATCGACCGTATACACATGATCGATGTTCAGGGAGCCAAAATTTAACACTTGCATTGTTGATGCCTCCTGTTTCCGGGCCATCTGCAAGCGCGGGAAACGGCAAACCGTCTCCCACGCCCGCATGCCCTCTTATGCTTCCCGTGACTTCCGCCAGGTCCGCACCGAAAACAGCGTCAGACCGATCAGCGTTGCAAAATAGGGGATGGTCTTCACCAGGTCGGACGGCAGGCCCATCGTCGCCGCCGCGTTCGATACCGCATCCGCGACGCCAAACAGCAGCGAGGTCGCCGCCGACCCGACCGCCGTCTGCCGGCCCATCGCTTCCGCCGCCAGCGCGATCCAGCCGCGCCCGCTGACCATGTCCCGCGAAAACCACGAAACGTACCCCATTGACATGAACGCGCCGCCAAAGCCGCACATCAGCCCGCTCAGCAGCAGCGCCGCCGCCTGCGTCCGTACCACGCTGATGCCGACCGACTCCGCCGCCTCCTTCTTTTCGCCGACCGCCCGGATATGATACCCCAGCGACGTCCGCCCCAGCAGCAGCCAGGTGAACACGACCGCCAGGATCGAAACATACGTCAGGACGTTATACCCGGACAGGATCTTCCCGATCACCGGCAGATCCTGTACGATCGGGATATTCAGGTTCGGCAGGGTCTTGCTCGCAAGCGCTACGCTCGTGCCCTTGTCCTGCGCCGTCAAGTACAGGAAGAAGATTGTGCCGCCGCTCGCAAGGCTGTTCAGGGCGATGCCGCCCAGAATGATGTTCGTCTTGTAATACAGGGTGAAGAACGCAAGGACGCCCGCGAACGCGACCGCCGTGGCCAGCGCCATCAGCAGCCCCATCGCCGCGCTTTGGAACAGGAAGCTGAAATACATCCCGGCGAAGGCCGCCATCAGCATCAGCCCTTCCAGCGCGATATTCGGCACGCCCGCGATATCCGAAATGACCGCGCCCATCGAAGCGAACAGCAGCGGGGTCGTCACCCGGAAGATCGAATACACGAAATCACTGGATAATACCAGTTTAGCAAATTCCTTCATGGATTACCATGCCTTTCTGCGAAAACGCCCATTCCATCAGGCGATTTCCACGCGTGATTTCAGGCGGCCGCCTCCGACGCGCCCTGCCCAATGCTGATATCCTTTTCGATCCACTTCTGCTTATATTTGTGCAGGAACTTCTCGGCGGAGATCAGCAGGATGACGATGCTTTGCAAAATGGCGATCATTTCGGTCGGCACGTCGGCGAAGCGGTTGACCAGATCGGCGCCGACCCGGAGATAGGCGACGAACGCCGCCGCCCCGATCACGCCGAAGGGGTTGTTGCCCGCCAACATGGCGATCATAGCGCCGTCAAAGCCGTAGCCCGGCAGCGCTGTCCACTCAAAGCGCTGGTGCAGGCCCAGGCATTCCACGATGCCGCCAATACCTGCCACCGCGCCCGCAATGACATGCACCAGCACGATCACCCGGGTAACGCTGATGCCCGAATACTGTGAAAACTTCGCGTTCGCGCCGGTCGCGCGCACCTCAAGGCCGCTTTTCGTCCGGTACAGGAACACATATACGAACGCCGCGCACAATACCGCGATCACGATGCCCAGATGCACGCGCGTTCCGGGGAGGATGACCGGCAGCCGCGCCGCCGTGCGGTATTTATACGAGACCAGCGAGGAGACCGCGCTGTCCCGCATGACGTTGTTCAGGATATAGCAGCCGATGCCGTAACAGATGTTGTTCATCATGAGCGACGTGACCATTTCGTTCGCGTTGTACTTCGCCCGCAGGACGCCCGGTACCAGCATGACCGCGACGCCTGCCAGCGCGCCCGCCGCGATACAGGCCAGCGGGAACGCCACCGGCGGCAGCTTCAGCCAGATTGCCAGCATCGAGCCCGCGATGCCGGACATGAAGAACACGCCTTCGCCGCCGAGGTTGAACAGCTGGGTCTGGAACAGCACCGCCATTGCAAGCCCGGAGAAGACCAGCGGGGTCATGGTCTCGATGATGTTGCCAAGATACCGTTTGGACGAAAACGGCTCCAACAGGAAGATGCGGATGGATTCCGCCGGTTGGTCGCTGATAAAGAGGATGATGACAAACGCCACCAGGATCGCTGCCAGCATGGCCGTTACCGTGCGCAGCATATGAAAGGATCGTTCCCTATTCACACCAGTTCACCGCCTTTTTGATCTGTTCCGGGGAATGCCGTTCGATGCCGAGCATATACAGCCCGAGCTTTTCCTCGTTCAGTCCCTCGGTGCTCTCGAAAAATGCCACGATCTCGCCTTCGTACATCACCGCGACCACGTCCGCGAGCTTGAGCACTTCGCTCAGGTCGGCGGAGATCAGCACCACCGCGCACCCCTGCTCCCGCAGCGCCACGATGCGCTTATGGATGATGTGCGCCGCGCCCACGTCGACGCCGCGGGTCGGCTGCTCCGCGATCAGGATATCCGGGTCATGCCCGCATTCCCGGGCGACGACCACCTTTTGCATATTGCCGCCCGAAAGCATCCCGACCGGCTGCTCGCCGCCCTTACAGCGGATCTCGTATTGTTTGATCCCCGCGTCGACAAACGCGCGGATATTCTTGAAGTTCAGGAAGCCGCGGCTGCTGAACTCCTCGGATCCCAGACGGTTGGCGATCATGTTCTCCCGGATGGACTGGCTCGCCGCCACGCCCTGATCCAAACGGTCTTCGGGGATATACCCGAACGGCCGCCGCCGCAGGTCGCCCACCGTCCGCTCCCGGATGCTCTCCTTGTGGAATTTGATATCGCCGCCCTGCACCCGGCGCTTGCGCGACATCATATCGACCAGCTCGACCTGCCCGTTGCCCTGCACGCCCGCAATGCCGAAGATCATGCCGCTTCCGACCTTGAAGGAAACGTCGTTCAGCACCTTCACGCCGCCCGCGTCCTTGCAGGACACGTTCTCGACCGAAATATACGGCTCGCCATAGGCGCGCGCTTCCTTTTCGATCGAAGTGTTCATCTCACAGCCCATGATGGCGTTGGAGATCTCCTGCTCGGTCACGTCCGCGCACTGGTAGGTCGCGATCGTCCGGCCGCTGCGCAGCACGGTAATCCGGTCGGAGATCTGCTTGATCTCCGGGATCTTGTGCGAGATAAACACGATCGTATGCCCCTGTTCTTTGAGTCGGGCCAGCTCCTCAAAGAGCTGGTCGGTCTCCTGTGGGGTGAGTACGGCGGTCGGTTCATCAAGGATCAGAATTTCCGCGCCGCGCGCCAGCGCCTTCAGGATCTCCACCTTCTGCTTGACGCCGACGGGAAGGTGTTTCGTGATCTCCCCCGGGTCGACCGCAAGGTTATACTTTTTGCTGATCTCGCGGGTGAACGCCTCGGCCTGCTGCTCATTGACCAGCCCGCGGCGTTTCGGCTCCATACCGAGTACGATGTTCTGCGCCACCGTGAAAGACTCCACCAGCATAAAGTGCTGGTGTACCATGCCGATCCCCTTTGCAATCGCGTCTTTCGAGCCGGAAAAAACGACCTTTTCCCCTCGCAGCCAGATCTCGCCGCGCGAGGGCTGCTCCATCCCAAAGATCATTTTCATGAGCGTCGATTTGCCCGCGCCGTTCTCGCCGACCAGCGCGTGGATCTCGCCCGGTTTCAGGTTAAAATTGACATCCGAGTTGGCCACTACCCCGTTGCCGTAAACCTTGGCGATGTGGCGCATCTCCAGAATGTAATCGCTCATACCCCCTGCACCTCCTTACGGACGGACGCTGTCGCGAATGCCTGCCAATTCCTCCGTGGTCATGCCCTTGGTTTCCGTAACGACCAGCTCGCCGCTGACGACCTTTGCCTGAAGGTCGGACACGATCGCCCGCGCCTCCGCAGGCAGGAGCTGCTCATAAAATTCATTTTCCACGATGCCGACCGCGCCTTCCGCAAGGCCGTACCATTCCTTCGTGCCATACGGGATCTCGCCCGCCATCGCCTTGCCGACGACCGACACCGTATTCTCCGAGATCTTCTTGACCGCCGAGGTGATGATGACCGCCGCCATCTCCGGCTGCGAATCCTTGAGCGCTCCCGCCTGGTCGCTGTCCACGCCGATCGCAAACTTGCCGCGCTGCGCCGCCGCGTCGATCACACCAAGGCCGGACTGCCCCGCCGCCGTGAAGATCACCGATACGCCGGAATCGAACATCAGCAGCGCGTTTTCCTTGCCCTTCGCGGTGTCGGTGAAGCTGCCCACATAGGAGGACGCCACGCGGATCTCCGGTTCGATCTGCTGCGCGCCTTCGATGTAGCCCGCGAGGAATTCATTGATGCCGGGGATATCCATTCCGCCAATAAAGCCGACCGTGCTTTCGCCCAGCTCCTGCGCCTTCAGGGCCGCTACCGCGCCCGCCAGGAAGCTCAATTCGTTGTTCTTCGGCGCGACGATATACAAGTTGGACGGGATATCGTCCATTTCCCCGTCGACGTTGATGAATTTCTGGTCGGGGTATTCCTCCGCGACCAGCGCCAGCGCGTCGTCGCCGTTGCTGGATACGGTCAGGATCAGGTCATAGCCGCCTTCGCAAAGGTCGACGTAGGCGGGATAATGCTTGGACGCGTCCGCGCCGACTTCGACATAGTCCACGTCCATCCCGTAGGTCTCCTCCAGCAGGCCGACCGCCTCAAAGGACGCGTCAAAGAACGATTTGTCGCCCAGGTTACCCGGGATCATCAGCGCGACCCGGTAGTCGGCGGCGTCGCCTTCAAAGCGTCCCGCAGGCTCCGAAGCGCTCGAAGCGTCCGAGCCGCCCGCCGGGCCGCCCGCCGTGCCGCCGCCCTGCTGCGGCGCGTCCTCGGGTTCCGGGGCCCCGCACCCTGTCAGGAGCGTCCCTGCCGCCATACACATGGCCAAAAGCATCGCCAATTTCTTTTTCATCTCAATGTCCTCCTTAAATTTAATAAAATCGTTCCCGCACAATGCGCAGGAATTTGTTAACGTCCATCCGCCTTGCGAAATGGAAATCCCGTTCGCAGGCGGGGTCAATCTCGTAGGCGTTCAGCCGGGGGACGATCGCCCCGCGGGTCGCCCCGCCCGAAAGCTCGACCGTGAAATCGCTCCGTTCCAGCTCCGCTACCGACGGGTCGAGCAGGTAGGCGATCAGCAGCGCGTCATGGAAAGTGTACGGGTAGCCCGTCTTCTCCCGGAAGATCTCCGCGCCGCGCTTGTAGTATTGCAGCTTTTCCTTGCCGCGCGGGCAAAGCTCGTCGAGCAGCCCGTCTTCGATGCGGCAGAATTTGGTCACCTCCAAACCGAACATGGTCAGGTGCTCCGCGTAGTCCATCACCAGCCGCGCGGCCTCCGGGTCGCATTTCAGGTTCCATTCGGGCGCGCTGCTGTTGAACACGCCGCCCATCGCAAGGATCGGCACGTCCCGCATCCGCCGGGGGTCACGGTGGCACGCGATCCCCAGATTGGTCATTGCCCCCATCGCGACGATGGTCAGCCCCGGGTGCTCGCGCGCCATGCGCAGGATGAACCCCGCGCCGTCGCAGCCGGTCTCGACCTCGCGGCGGTGCGACAGGATCCCGTACTGGATCGGGGCCTCGTCCCACGGCGGACGCTCGATCAGCGGGTTGCCAAACCCCGCGCACACCGGGATATCCGTCCTGCCGCACTTCTCGCAAAGCTCCAGCACCATTTCCGCGCGGGCGGCGGTGTTCTGGTACACGGTCGTAATGCCCACGATATCCAGCTCCGGCGCGTTCAGCGCCATGATCAGCGCCGCGGCGTCGTCTACATCGTCTCCCAGGTCGGTGTCGATGAGGATCTTCCGCCGTATGGCATCCGACATATTTCCCACTTCCTTTCTCCTTTTCGGATCGTTTTTTATTCAACTTGTACATTTATTATACAAATCCTGCCAGCCCGCGTAAAGGTCATATGACCTTTTCTGTCGAAAAACAAAAAAAGTCCTACGCGCACCAAAACCGTGCGCGTAGGATCGGTTTTTTTCATGCAATATTCCAGCGGCCCCCGGCCCGGCGGAGCGCTAAAGCTCCAGGTTTTCCATGATCCGCTGGTATGCGGCTTCATCCAGCAGGATCTTCTTCTTTCGGGAACGGATCTCGCCGCTTTCCTTCAGCTGCCGGATGCTGCGCCCCACCGTCCGCACGCTGATACCGACGCTGACCGCGATATCCCGGTATTCCGCCTGCACGGCGACCGCCGTCCCCTGTCCGTGATGGGTCATATAATAATCGGCCAGATACCAGCGTACCCGGTTCAGGCCGTCCATATAATAGAACCGGCCGTCGCTGGCGGAGCGTGTATAGAGATCCCGCGAAACCAGCGTGACGCTCCGCCGCAGCAGCTCCATGCTGGTCATAATGCTGTGATAGACCAGCGCGGCGTCCATCCGCACCGCCTTTACCTCGGTGAGCGCCATGATCGTGGCGACGTATTCGCTCTGCCGGGAGAGGATCTCCAGCAGCCCGACGCTGCCGTTTCGGCTGTCCAACTCAAAATAATTGAATTCGTTGCCGTCGGCAAAGTATTTCGTGCCCAGCGCGCGGCCCGATGTGATAAAGTAGATGTACCGCGGGAATTCCCGGCGGGTGACGATCAGCTGACGGGGGTGGAAAACCATCTCCGTGCCCGTATGCCGGAGCGTGTCCGGCAAGACCTCATAACAAAAATCGGTCTCGTCCCGGTAACGCTTCCATTCCTCACGCAGTTCCATGCCCGCGCCTCCCTTCCCCGTCGAAAGGCCGTCCTGTCAGCCGCCGACAGCGCTTTTCTTCATTATACCCCATTTAGGCGCGCTCGGGAAGTGGCTGCGGCGGTTCGGGGGAAATATTTCGGATGGTATATGACCGTCCCGATCCCCGGCTCCGCGCCTTCCGTTACCGCTGCTCGCGGTGCAGCTCACGCCGCGCTGCGGCTGCGTTCAACGCAAGAGACACGGCAAGCAGCGCCGCCGCCGCTGCCGGTTCAATGCCCGGGATCCCTGTTCGATCGCTGAGGGCATTGCCGAAATACAGCATATCGGTCAGCAGCTTTTCCGCCGTAAACGTCATTACCAGATACAGCGGCAGCGCCTTCAACAGCATCGCGATATAGTTCGCGCTGAACCGCGAAAGGAAAAACGCCAGCGCGCCCGTCGCAAGCCCGAGGCAAACGACCGTCCCGCCAAGCAGCAGCAGATACTGCCCGTAGGTCATCGTGAACCATGGGATCGGCCCGCCCGCGACCGAATACGCGATATGATCCCAGTACAGCCCGGCGTCCCACGCCGCGTAAAACCGCCAGCCCAGCACAGCCGTAACCGTCACGGAAATCAGCGCCGCAGTCGCAAGCGCCGCCGCAAACTGATATTGCAGCACCCGCCGCCCGGTGCGGGTCGGCCACTGCTCCTGCGCTATGCGGGCGAGCCGTTCGCGCACCGGAAAGGGCGACAGCAGCAGCATGACCGCCAGCTGGATCGTCAGCGCGAGCTGCACCGCGAACCGGTTCGCCGCCTGGATGGAATATCCATGCAGGATCGAGTGGATGATCTTCGGGTCTTCCGCGATCTCGGCGCAGCGCGCCAGCGCCTTTTGCGTTGCCGCGCCAATATCATCCTCCAGCGCGGCGGTCTCGAATTCATACCGTTCCAGTATCCCGCGCATAAGCTGCACGCGGTAGTGGGCGTAGCTTGAGCGGGAATCCAGCAGCAACGCCGCGGCTTCCTCCTCCTCGGGAGTTCGATCCGTCTTTTCCAGCAAGGCGCAATAACTTTTATAATCGGTAACGCCAGCGGCGGAGAAGGATGCCCACGACGGGTGTCTGGTCTGCTCCCATTCCCGTATCATGCGATCAATGTCGGCAAGCTCCTGCTCATACAGCTTTTCCGCCGCCGGAAGCTCCTCCGGGTCGAGCGTCCCGCCGAAACGTTCCCGCAGGGCGCCGTAAATCTCCAGAGCAATCGAATGCTCGCTTTGCTCCGGCAGGGTGTGTAAGTAATAGTCAATGACCGTCCGTCCGAACAGCAGCAGGATCGCCAGCGCCGCCAGCAGCGGCGCCGGGCGCCAGATCTTTCGCAGTTCCTGCCAAAATATCCGCATTTCAAAACAACTCCTTTCGTCCGCAGTACCATACAAACGCCGCGCCCGCAGACAGGCCCAGCAGGCACACCAGGCCGCAAAGCATCCCCTCCACACCCATGATGCGGGTGTGCTGGTACAGCTCATTCGCATCGGTGAACGGGTGGACGGTGACTGCTGCCGTCGCAAAAACCAGTGCGACCGTCAACGGCAGCACCTTCAGAATCGCCGAGATGCTGCTTGTGCTGACATACGACAGGGCAAAGACCGCGCCTGCGGCGCCCAGCATCAGCAGGAGCACCATGCCGAGAGAGCACAGCACATATTGTCCGTAGGTCAGGTCGAACCAGAAGAAATCGCCCAGCAGGAAGGTCTGGGTAGGGCTGTTCCAGAAGAAGCCGGTTCCGGTTGTCGCGTAAATACTTCCAAAAATCAGCAGTTCGAGCAGGAACAGCGCCGCTGAAGACAGCAGCATTGCCGCGAATTGGTAGCGGCAGATTCCCCGACCGGTGCGGGTTGGCCACTGCTCGGAAGGCATCCGGCTGAGGTTTTCCCGCACGCCGAAGGGCGTCAGCAGAATCACGACCGAAAGGATCGCGAAAATCCCCGCCCAGCACGCGTATTCCGACAGGTTATCAATGCATATGTTCGCAAAAATGCCGTTTATGCGCGGAGTGGTCAAAAGCTCTGCCTTCCGAGCCTGTTCGGCGGGGGTCTGCACCGCAAGCGCCTTCTTTACCCAGATTTGCCGGAATTCGTAGTCAATCAATGCGTTGCAGCGCTCCTCAAGACGGTAGCCAGCAAAGTCGTACTCCTCACCGAACAGCAGCGCGCTGAGTTCCCTATAGGCTTCCAAATCCGCGCTGCCGTCATCCTGCGAAAGGATCTGCTCCTGAAATGTCTGGTAGTCTTTCCAGCTGGCGACACCATACTGTGCAAAGTGCGGGTCAGCCGCGAGACGCGCATCCACTTCCACCTGCATCGCTTCGTATTCCGCTTTTGCGTCGGCGTACTCCGCCGGCTCCATCGTGTGACCATATTTTTCCGTCCATTCCCGTGCCGTCTGGTATTGCTCGATTGCCAGGTGACCATTCGGGAAAAAGCGGATGCTGAAATCCATCAGCAAATAATAATGCATAGCGCCCAGCGCCAACAGCGCCAGCAGGATGGAGGGCCGCCAGATCTTGCGCAGCTCGTGGTATAAAATCCGCATTTATAACAGCTCCTTTCGCGCGCGCTGGAGGGCAAACGCCGCACCGGCGGCAAGCCCAATCGCAAGGATTAGCCCGCACGCCATCGCCTCGATGCCCATGACGCGTACTTCCTGATACAGCGTGTTCCAGTCGGTAAAGGGGCAGGAGAGCACGGCCGACATGCCGAACATCTCTGCCGCCGCCAAGGGCAGGACTTTTAAAATGGCGGAAACATGGTTCGTGCTGGAATGGGACAGCACGAACGTCAGGCCCGCTGTTCCCAGCATGAGCAGCAGCGCCATGCCGAGCAGGCACAGGACATACTGTCCATAGGTCAGGTCGAAACAAAAACGCATATTGGACAGAAAGCTCTGGGTCGGGCTGTCCCAGAAAAAACCGGCGCCGCTGGCGATGTAAATACTGCCGAAAATCAGGTATTCGAGCAGAAACAGCCCTGCCGCCGACAGCAGCGCCGCCGCGAACTGGTACCAGACGGTCCGCCTGCCGGTGCGGGTCGTCCATTGTTCGGCGGACGTCCGGCTGAGGTTTGCCTGCGCGCCGTTCGGCGTCAGCAGGATTGCCGTTGACAGCACCGCGAAAACGCCCGCCCAACACATATATTCCGACAGGTTCCGGGTACATTCTTCCGGGAAAATGCCGCTGACACCCGGTCCCGCAGCCAGTTCTGCGGCTCGCCTTTGCTCGGCGGGCGTCTGTTCCGGCAGTACCTCCGTAAAAATAGCCCGATTTTCATAAAAAGACAGCGCCGTACTCAGTGCTTCGATCCGGTACCCGATCCAGCCGCACGCCTCCCCATACAGCAATTCTTGCAGTTCCGTAAGGTCTTCGGCGGGCGGCTCCTCCTGCCATATGTTTTCGTTCCAGCGCAGCCGGAAATCTTCCCAGCCCATAACGCCGGAGGCCGTGAAGCGCGGGTCGGCGGCGATTTGCGCGTCGGCTTCCGCAAGCAGGGCTTCATAGCTCCGCTTTGCGTCCTCGTATTCCTCCGGTTCCATCGTCGTACCATATTTTTCCGTCCACTCCCGCGCAAGCTCGTACTGCTCTATTGCCGGGTGACCGTTTGGGAAATACCGGATTGAAAAATCCATGAACAGAAAATACTGCATCGCGCCCAGCGCCAGCAGGACAAGCAGGACGGGCAGCCTCCAGATCCTGCGCAGCTCATAACATAAAATCCGCATTTATAACAGCTCCTTCCGGCGGTCGGTGAACAGCGGCAGGAGGCTTGCCAGCAGCCCGGCGGCGCAGAGCGCCGCGCAAAGGATGGCTTCGGAGCCCATTACGCGGAACTGTTGATAAAGTGGATTGTCCGTCGTAAACAGGCGATAACCGACCAGCATTCCGGAGGCGGCGCAGAGGAAGGCCGGGATACCCGCCTTAAGCAGCGCCGCGATAAAATGATCGCTGCCGTGGGAAAGCGCGAACGTCGCGCCCGCCGCCGCCAGCATCAGCGCAAACGTCATGGCAAAGCCTGCAAGGGCATATCCGCCATAGGTCAGGTCGAACCAGAGAATGTCGCCCATGAGGAAACTTGTCACCGGGTTGTTCCAGAGCGCCCGTGTGCCGACCGCCAGCGTATAAATACTGCCAAAAATCAATGTTTCCATAACGAACAGTATCGCTGCGGACGCCAGCGCCGCCGCAAGCCGGTATCGCACGACCTTCCGCCCGGTGCGGGTCGTCCACTGCTCGGCGGGCATATGGCAAAGCCGTTCCTGCGCGCCGCAGGGCGCGAGCAGCAGCGTCACCGACAGGACCGCGAATAAGTTGCACCACATTTGATAATTCGACAGGATGTTGTCGAGGCCGGAAAAAATGCCGTCCAGCCGGCGCTGCCCGACGACCTCCCGGTAACGGGCGCGTTCGGCAGGCGTCAGGCCGGGCGCGTCCGCGCACTCGGTATAATGTTCGTATACATTCACATATTCCGCGAGCGCCCACTCGACTGTTTCCACGTAATAATAGAGTTCGTCGCCGCCCGATTGCAGGAAATTGTTGACGGCTGTTTCGGGAGCCAGCTGCGACGACAGAGCCTGTTTCAGCGCTGCCATATCCACGATCCCATACGCGGCAAGCGCCGGGTCGGCGGCGATCTGCGCGTCGACCTGTTCCCGCAGCGCGGCGCATTCCGCCTGCGCGGCTTCGTATTCGGAAGCGTCCAGATACGCGCCATACTGCGCCGTCCATTGAAAGGCGAGGTCATAGCGATCCCGCACCGGATGCATCTCCAGGAACCCATCGAACAAGGATCCGTACAAAAAACCAAAGAAGATCAGCACGCCCAGCGCCGCGATTGGCAGGACGTGCGTCAGCCGCCAGATTTTGCGCAGCTCATGATAAAATATCCGCATCAGGTCAGATCCTTTCTCCGGAAGCGGCGCAGCGCCAACAGCGTCAGCAGGGCGAACGCCGCAAGGTTTGCCGCCGTGCATACGGTTTCCTGCCACGGCAGGAAGGCTGCGCTTCCCAAATCGGTGAACCAGTATTGCTGGTTCAGCCAGACCGGGACGGGCAGGCACATACCGAGGAAATAGCCCGTCCAGACTTTCACATCCGCGGAAAAAACGGGCAGCGCCAGCATCCCTGCCGCCGTGACGAACCACGCGAGAAACGCGAGGTAAGTATTCCGCAGCAGCAGGCCGCAGACCGCCGCGAACAGTGCGAACACGACGGTCAGCGCCGCGCCGAGCGCAAGCGTTGCGCCGAGGTATCCCGCCAGCGTGAACGGTTTCCACGTCAGGAAGGGCTTGACCAGCACCGGGGCGACGACGACATAATTGAAGCTGCTCGACACGCTCATGCTGAGGAAATCGCGCAGATGGTAAATCATCGCGAACGGGAGCAGGGCGCCAACGCACAGGATGGCGTAGCACAGCAGAGAGGCGGCAAGCGCCGCCGCCAGCTTGGCGCGGTTGACGCCGCGGCCCGCGCGGGTGGAAAACACCAGCAGGTCGGTGCCATGCTGCGCTTCGCAGCCGAACGCGTAGAGCGTTAAAAGCACAGCCAGCAGGAGTGCTTCGGTAAGCGCCGCGTGATACAGAATGCCCGTCAGGTGTAACTGGTAATCGTGCGTCCCCGCCGCCGCATAAACGTCATAAGCGACGCCGGAAGCCGCCATTTCGTCCACAATCGGCTGCAATCTGGCGTATTTTTGCGCAAAAATATCCGCCCATTTGCCGGTCACTCCGATCAGTCCGGCTTCCTGCGTCCCGAGAAGGGCGGCGTCATAGCCGTCGAGCGCGTTCACCGGCTCCGCCGTCTGCTCCGCAAGGGCGGCGCGGAAGTCCTCGGCGGGCAGCATCTCCAGCCCGGCTGCAAAGGCCGGGTCGTCGGTGCGCTGAAACGTGACCGGCAGGACGGACGCGACATAGGTATACCACGGCGCGTCGTGGATCGCCGTCATGGTAAGCAGCCCGTTCAGGGCAAGGCTCAGCGCGAGGAAGCCCCACAGCATGGGCAGGCGGAGCAGCTTTTTCAGCTCAAAACGGAAGGTTCGCATATCCGCCCTCCTCACTGGTAGACATAGAGGAACACGTCCTCCAGCGTCGGGGCAACGACGCGCGCGCCCGGGGGCGGCGTTTCGCAGATCAGACGGTGCAGGGCGCCTTCCGCGTCCTGCCGCTCGCCGAGCAGCAGGTGCGGCACATGCACCTCCACCTCTGCGGGCAGCTCGCACACCTTGCCGCGCAGCCCACTGCAAATGCTCTGCGGCGGCTCGCAGCAATACAGGCGGTGGTCGCGCAGCATCACCACCTGATGGGCGATCGTTTCGATGTCGGAAACGATGTGGGTGGACAGGATGACAATGCGGTCCTGCGCCAGCGAATGGATGATGTTGCGGAACCGCACCCGCTCCTTGGGGTCAAGCCCGGCGGTCGGCTCGTCAAGGATCAGCAGTTTGGGATCGTTCAGCATCGCCTGTGCGATGCCGACTCGCTGCAGCATCCCGCCCGAAAATTTTTTCATCTTTTTGTCGGCGGCGTCCGATAGCGAAACTAACGAAAGCAGTTCGTCAATACGCTTTTCGGTCTGCGCGCGGGGCACGCCCTTGAGCGCCGCCAGATAGCGCAGGAACTGCCGCGGCGTGTCGTTTTTGTAGTAGCCGAACTGCTGCGGCAGGTAGCCCAGCACGTCCCGATAGCGCGCGCCAAGGGCGTTGATCTCGGTCCCGTTCCATAAAATCTGCCCGGCGGTTGGGAACAGCAGAGTCGTCAGCATTTTAATCAGTGTGGTTTTGCCCGCCCCGTTTGGGGCGAGCAGACCATAAACGCCTTCGGTGAAGGTGAGCGAAAGCTCTTCGAGCGCTGTAAAATCGCCATATTTTTTCGTCACGTGTTCGACGGTCAGCATGGTTGATCTTCCTTTCGGTTTCAAATCCTGCCCGGATGCAGTCCGGGCTTTTTTCAGCAATACACACTGGTATCCCGCGGACGGAACGCCCGCAGATAGACGCGCGTCAGCGCGTACGCCGTCGCCGCCGCCAGCAGCGTCAGCAACACCGTTCCCACGAGCGGGAGCCCCGCGAGGATCTCCTGAAGCCGTTCATAGGGCAGCAGCAGCCCGGGCAGGAGGCACAGCGCGCACCACGCGGCGGGCAGCGCCGCCTGTAACCGCGCCGGGATGTACAGCAGCCCCAGCAGCGTGAGGACGACGTACACGAACAGCGCGCCCAGCGAAAGCGCAAGTAGCTGGGAGAACAGCAGCCCGTCGCGCCACCAGACGGCGGCGAGCGCCGCCAGCAGGGCGTCCCCCGCCGCGGCGATGCCGCTGAACAGCACCAGCCGCATCGCGGTCAGCTGCCGCAGGTCGTGGCGGACGGTCATTTTCAGCTCGCGCGTGCCGAGCTGCTCTTCCTTCCAGAAGGTGAGCAGCAGCAGCGCCGCATACAGCAGCGGCGCGCCCGCCGTCAGCGGGTAAAACAGTTCCTTCGAGTCGCCCCGCCTGCACAGGATGGCGGTCAGCGGCAGCAGCGCGCAGGCGGCCAGCAGGATCGCAAGCGCGACGCAGTCCCCTACGCCGAACAGCGTCCCGCGCAGGCCGACCGCGCGGAGCAGGTCGAAAAGCTGCTTCCAAAGGGTCGGCCGTTCTTCCAGCCCTGCGGACAGGATGGCCTGGATCGACGCCTCCCGTTCGGCGTCGGTCGGGTATTCAATACGCATCGCGGAACTCCTTTCTCAGCGTCTGCATCAGACGGTAATAACGGCTTTTCACGGCGGCCTCCGGCTGGCCCAGCATCGCGGCGATCTCCGGGAAGGTGTATTCCCCATACAGCCGCAGGCGGTAGACCTGCTGGGTGTCCGGGTCAAGCGCGCTGACATAGCGTTCGATCTCGTCCAGAAGGCTTTGGCGCTCGATCTGCCCCGCGAAATCCTGCTCATCCGGTAAAAGGACGTCCTCAAGCGGGAGCACGGGCGGTACGGTGCGCCGGCGATGGTCGATGATCTTGTTGGTCGCCACGCGGTAAAGCCAGGTGCGGAAGGCGGCGCGGGCGCTGTCGTAGGTGTGCAGCGACCGCAGCGCGGAGATGAAAATGTCCTGCGTCAGATCCAGCGCCGTTTCCCGGTTGCCCACCTGCCGATAGGCGTAGGCGTAAATTTCGTTGTAGTATTTACGCACGAGGGCGTCCGCGTCCTTCGCGCTCTGGCGGCGCTGGATGCGGCGTATCCAACGCTGTTCCTGTTCCATGCGGCCCACCTCCTTTGCGCCTTCCGTAGATATATTCGCACGGCGCGGCGCGAACGTTTCAGGTCTTTTGAAAAAATTTTTTCGGGCGTTCCCCGGGTCTATTATAGCATTTCTCCATGCGATATGATATACTCGCATTATGGAGGTGGTCGGTATGAGGATGCGTCCTGAGGATGTCCGCGCGCGGTATGCGAAAACAAAACGGCGGGCCGTCCGGCTTTGGGTAAGCCTTGCCGCCTGCGCGGGCGCGCTGCTCCTGCTGGCGGCGCTGCGGGAAAAATATCCGCAGTCCGGCGGGATCTCCATTGCCTGCGCCCTGCTGGCGTTCGCGGTGATCGTCCTGACTGTCGCGGCACGCTTCGTCAACCGCTGCCCCTGCTGCGGGATGCCGTTCGGCCTTCAGCTGCCCCTTTTCCAATGGGTCTTTCCCCGCAAATGCCGGTATTGCCATACCGATCTTGAAACCGGGGAGGCCGCGCCGCCGAAAGACGGGCGGCAGGCCGGGAAACCGGATGATTAACCGCAGCGCGGGTAAGAACCTGTATTCAAAAGCCCAAAGCGGCGTCTGGACGGCATCTGACACGGTCATGCTGCGCCGCTTTTCCTTGAAATCCGTCAGGATTCCTGCGGAAAAGCGTCTTCGCCTGATCACGCCATCTACCCTCCATCCACCACTTCAGCTTGTGAATACAGGTTCTGAAAAATTTGCGGCGGCGCAAAAAACAGGTTGCATTCCCGTCCGGGCGATGTTATAATCAGGGCAGCGGGACCGGAAACGGTCTCCCCGCGTTGAATTCACACAGAAGGGGTGGAAAAATGCGTTACGCTTCTTGCAAGTAATTTTTATGGCACACCAACGCAAATCTGGTTTCAGACCGACGGCAGGCGCCGTCTGCTTTGCTGTGCCGCTGCAAGAAAGCGTACCGTCTCCATATCTCCCACCCGTTTTTCAGATACAGGCGTATTTTCATACCGCCCGTGGGATAATCAGAGCCGCAGGAAAGCTTTCTTGCGGCCATTTTTATCCGCACAGGGAGGTATTTTTCATGTCTTTCATCACGATTTCCGGGCTGACGTTCGCTTACGACGGCTCCTATGACAACATTTTCGAAAACGTGTCCATCCAGTTTGACACCGACTGGCGGCTGGGGCTGATCGGCCGCAACGGACGCGGAAAAACTACGCTGCTCCGCCTGCTGGAAGGCGGGCTGGCGCACGGTGGGCACATTTCGTCCGGCGGGGTGACGTTCCGCCGGTTTCCCGCGCAGGTGCGCGACCCGGACGCGCCCGCCCGTCAGGCCGCTTTCGACGCCGCCGGGGAATTCGAGGAATGGGAGCTTTCCCGCGAGCTCAGCCTGCTCGGCCTGTCCGACGAAGTGCTCAGCCGCCCGTTCCGCACGCTTTCCGGCGGCGAACAGACCCGGTTGCTGCTGGCGGCGCTGTTTCTGGGCGGCGCCAGCTTCCCGCTGATCGACGAGCCGACCAATCACCTCGACCGGGAAGGTCGCGAAAAGCTCGCCGCCTATCTGCGCCGGAAAGACGGCTTTTTGCTCGTCTCGCACGACCGCGCGCTGCTCGACCGCTGCACCGACCATATTATTAGCTTGAACCGCACTGGGATCGACGTACAGCGCGGGAATTTCAGCGCATGGCAGCGGGAAAAAGAACAGCGGGACGCTTCCGAACGCGCCGAAAATGAAAAGCTGCGGCGCGAGATCGACCGGCTGAGCGAGGCGGCGCGCCGGACTTCCGGATGGTCGAATAAGATCGAGCGCACCAAAACCGGCACGCGCAATTCCGGCCTGCGCCCCGACCGTGGGTTTATCGGACATAAATCCGCAAAAATGATGCAGCGCGCCAAATCGATTGAAGCGCGGCGGGAAAATGCCGCCGCCGAAAAGGCAAAGCTGCTGCATGATATCGAAACCGTCGAACAGCTCCGGCTTTCGCCGCTGGAGCATCCCAGGCAGACGCTGATCCGGGCGCAGGAGCTGTCGCTTTTTTATGAGGGGAAACCCGTCGTGCAGGGGCTGCGGTTTGCATTGGAACGCGGTTCGCGGCTCGCCCTGACCGGGCGCAGCGGCTGCGGGAAGTCCAGCCTCATCCGCCTGATCTGCGGAGAACCCATCGAGTACGGCGGGACGTTTTCGCTCGCCTCCGGGCTGAAGATTTCTTATGTCCCGCAAAAAACCGATTTCCTGCAAGGGCCGCTGGACGCCTTTGTGGAACAGCGCGCGCTGGATCAAACCCTTTTTAAAGCGATCCTGCGAAAGTTCGGATTTTCACGAGAGCAGTTTTGCAAGCCATTGGAGCATTACAGCGCCGGACAGCGCAAAAAAGTTCTGCTTGCGGCAAGTCTCTGCGAGCAGGCCCACCTGTATATCTGGGATGAACCGCTCAATTATATCGACCTGTTTTCCCGGATGCAGTTGGAGGAACTGCTGTTAAAGTCGCGCCCGACGCTGCTGTTTGTCGAGCATGACGCCGCATTCTGCCAGCGGGTCGCGACGGAACGCCTTGCGTTGGAGGAATAAACCGGCTGCACGGCGTTGGATGGAACAGAACCTGTTTACGGTGAAATGCAAATACGATTTTTGATCCGTTTTTAAGGTCAATGTTTTGGGATCTTTGCAATGGAAAAGGCGGAGCGGCTTTTTTGCCTGCTCCGCCGCATTTTTTGCGGTTCCACATTTTCTTTGACCTGACTTGTGCCGTCCGTTTGAACCGGGTGAGATATGGCGTTTTATAAACCCGAAAAGATGTGCGGTCCGTTCCCTCACAGGCATGCTTCTACCAATCTTCGGCCGCATAGCTGCCGCTCTGTTCGCCCTGGTGTTTTAATTCTTGATTTGCATTTGTAATGCACTTGCATCATAAACATGAAAAACAGAGCCGATGTATACAATTACCTATACTTCACCGGCTCTGTATCTATGTGTCCGGCGTTTTCATGGCAGTAAACTTTGTTTTTTACAATTCTGTGGGAGCGCTCCAAACGGCGCTCCCACAACCAGGTGAATAAAAATAGAGAAGAATGATGTTGCCTAAAACGGATTCTGTTCCCCGCCCTGTGCGGTGGCGCTCCAGCGGCGCCCCCGCAGTTGAGAAGAGAAGAATTAAGTAAGCAATCTTATTTTTTGTAGAAATCAGGCATTTCCTCACAGGTGATCTCAACGATGGTTTGCGTACCACGCGCTTTGGAAGCGGCCTTTGCTGTCACCTGCCCAACGTAGCCGTCCCATGCGGAGGGGCCATCTACGCGGCCTGCTCTCGTGGCATTGATTCACTCCTGGAACTCGGTATTGTAGGCTTCGACAAAGCGGGTCGACCAATCCTTATGGATCGCAATGCCTTTGTTTGCGATCGCGGTGACCTGAATGTTGGAAGGCTCAGGCAGGTTGAACACCGCATCCTCGCAGACGACCTCGCACTTGATCTCGTAGTTATTGCCATTGTTGACAAATGCTTCCACATCAATGCGCACACCGGACTTGGTAGTCAAGATCATGATTTGCGGGTCGCGGAGCTTGGCATGGGTCCGGCGGGTATCCTTTGCAAAGCGGACTTCCGCACTCGCGTAATCTTCACCGAGTAGCCTAGGTCTTGATGACCTCAACCGCTGCTGCGCCCTGGCCGGGTTCATCCTGCAAAACGGTCTGTGCCATCGTCCCGTCCTTTACGGCCTGCAAGGCTTCATCGGTACTGATATTGACAATAGCATGGACTATCACTCCATATTCTGCTAAAATTCATGGAGTACCCCAGCACAACAACAAAATTAGACGGAGGTTGACACAATGAAAAAACTACTAGCACTTATCCTTGCGGCGGCTCTGACCCTCTCTCTGGTGGCCTGTGGCGGCGGTGGCGGAACAGGGGACAACAACACACCCAGCACATCCAGCGGCGGCAACGGGGACACAACAAGCACAGACACGCCCAGCGGCGGCATGACAAAAGAGGAAATGGAGGCAGAAGCCAAAGCAATTTCAGATATAAAAGAATTTAGTGAGTTAATAGATTCAAGAACCGCATACAGCGGTTATGATTATGTGGAAGTATATGCCGTTAAAACAAAATATGGAGAGAATCCATTGGTATTTGTTAATGAATTTGCAAATAAGCCTTATTATATAACTGGATATGTTAGAAATATTACAAGTGAAAGGTTTACTCTAAAAATTGAAGATGGAAATATTGCTAATGGCGATGCACAGATAGATGTATATCCTGCGGAGCAAGATGAATTATTGACAATTAAGCAAGGCGATTTAGTTACAGTCTTAGGAATTATAGTTGAAAGAGAGGGAGAAAACGACAATAATAAAAAGTATAACTATATTTGTATTGAATCAGCATATATTGTATAGTATTCTTACAAGGCGTTTAGTATTAACACTACTAGCCGCCTTTTATTTTACCTATTGATAAATAAAAAACTAGCCGCTATAATACAAGACAATTAAGCAACCACAAATAACACTTGAAAGGGGAATTATAAGATGGCTGATAAAAAGTCTGCTGTTGAAAAGAAAGTTTACACTATAGGCGGGGTGGAAGTAACTGACCTAAAGCAAATTACACTTTCAATGATTAAGCGTCATGTTATGGAACTTGGAAAGAAAGTTATGTGCCTTCCGTCTTATGTTGAAGTTAGAAATGAGTTTGCCCGTAAATACTTCCCTGACCTTGCACCTAAAGGAACAACAAAAAAAGCAAGCGTAATGAAAGAAACTTTAGCAGAATTAAAAGCGTTCTTAGCGGAAGAAGAATAATACAATCAAGCCGCCCCCGCTTTCCTTATTCGCCCAGCGGCACAGTCGGCCCCATCGAGCGGGAGCGGGACTTGTTCGGCGGCGGTAGCTGCTGGCGGCGGTGGCCTTGTTCGGCGGCTGATAACATAGAACGCCCTACAAGGCCCATAGAAGTCCCTAGGAGCGTTTCTGGCACCTAGGCAATACCCAAAACACTACCAACGCCGCAAAAGCTGGATTTGGGTTTGGCAGAATAATTTGTGTAAGCAGTATTCGACTTAATACAACTATTGCATAAAAAAGTGCTTAAATTGCCTTGAATACAAAAATTTCCGGCAGAATGGCCGTATGCGCAGTCCAAAATGTGAATGCGGCCATTCTGCTGGAAAATGCTAATAACAGGAAATTTCATGCGGTCTCGCTAGGTAAATTTTTTCTCTGAAATGCCGAAAAGCCCTGATATATCAAGGCTTTTCGGTGTACCTATCTTTATTTTTTCTGCAAATTCATCTAGCATGATTACCAATATCAGTAGGCAGCGGCTCTACATTTTCTGTTTTCCTGGAACGCAAAATTTGAAATGTCACAGGATTGTGACATTTCAAGGGTAAAAAATCAGTGGTCCGTGACATTTCTGTGAGAATTCGCTGTTAGAATGGCTGCATCACAGAAAGGATGGTGCTTACCATGAGCGTTTTGCAAGCAACTGACCTCAAAAAATACTATGGCGCAGAGCCGAACATCACAAAAGCGCTGGACGGCGTGACCCTCGCTATCGAGCAGCGGGAATTTGTCGCCATTGTCGGAACCTCCGGCAGCGGCAAGTCTACCCTGCTAAACATGATGGGTGGTCTGGATATTCCGACCTCCGGCAGTATCAAAGTGAAGGGCAAGGAGTTGGCCGAGCTGAGCGATGAACAGCTTACCATTTTCCGCAGGCGCAACATCGGCTTTATTTTCCAGAACTACAACCTCGTTCCTGTTCTGAACGTCTATGAAAATATTGTCCTGCCCGTGGAACTGGACGGAGATACGATAGACAAGAAATTCATGGATGAAGTAGTGCGTCTGCTGGCCTTGGGGGACAAACTGAACAGTATGCCGGGCAACCTGTCTGGGGGACAACAGCAGCGTGTCGCCATCGCCCGTGCGCTCATTACAAAACCGGCTATCGTGCTGGCTGACGAACCGACCGGCAATCTGGACAGCCGGACAAGCAGCGATGTGTTAAGGCTTTTGAAAGTAACCAGCAGCCAATTCCGTCAAACGCTGGTGATGATTACCCACAACAACGAGATCGCCCAGCTTGCCGACCGCATT
>CAJUGU010000058.1 GCA_910586105.1 uncultured Eubacteriales bacterium
ACAGCGCCAAAGGGACTCGTCCCTTTGGAATCCCTTTTTCGCCTGCGGGCGGGATGGGTGCGGTCAAAGCCGTTTCTGCGTGCGGCTTCGCCCCGCCAAAAGGACGGCGGGACGAAGTGGCAAAATTTTCGGAACGCAAGTATAACACAGAAAATTTTCCGCGTAAGACCGCCCAGCCCGCCGTCGTTCTGGCGGGCTGGGCAGCTGACATAGACGACGTGGGACGCGCCCCTTCCCCGCCGCAGCGGTAATGAAGTTTTTACTCGATTTTTTTACAAAAAAATCGCGGGTGCAGGGCAGAGCCCTGCCGCCGTCCGCGCAGGACGCCTCCCCGGCGAGGGGCGGGTGCAGGGCAGAGCCCGCCGCCGTCCGCGCAGGACGCCTCCCCGGCGAGGGGCGGGCGCAGGGCAGAGCCCGCCGCCGTCGGTTTTTGTCGGTTCAGCGCCCCTCCGCGCTAAATTCGCGCGGAAACTTGACGGAAGACCGAATTTTGGTTATAATAAGAGTTATTGCAAAACAGGGAGTGTAAACATGAAGAACTCGAAGGCCCAATATGGCAACGACAGCATATCCGCGCTGAAAGGCGCCGACCGCGTCCGCAAACGCCCGGGCGTTATTTTTGGCTCCGACGGGCTCGAAGGCTGCCAGCACGCGGTCTTTGAAATCCTTTCCAACTCCATCGACGAGGCCCGCGAAGGCTACGGCGACGTGATCACCGTCACCCGCTTTGAAGACGGCTCCATCG
This sequence comes from uncultured Eubacteriales bacterium, assembly GCA_910586105.1. GTDB lineage: Bacteria > Bacillota > Clostridia > Oscillospirales > Butyricicoccaceae > QXXE01. Next base: position 746 of record CAJUGU010000058.1, read on the forward strand.
AAGTCGACGACAACGGCCGCGGCGTCCCCATCGAATTCAACGCCGGCGAAGGCCGCTATAACTGGGAACTCGTCTTCTGCGAAATGTACGCCGGCGGCAAGTACAATACCAACGAGGGCGAAAACTATGAGTTTTCGCTCGGTTTGAACGGCTTAGGTACCTGCGCAACCCAGTATTCCTCCGAATACATGGACGTTACCGTGCTGCGCGACGGGTTCGAATATCAGCTCCATTTCGAAAAAGGCGAAAACCGTACCGACGCCAAAGACGGCTTTTTGAAAAAGCCCGCGTCCTCCAAACGCACCGGCACCCGCATCCACTGGCGCCCCGACCTTGAAGTGTTCACCGATATCAATATCCCTGTCGAATATTACCTCGACGTGCTCAAACGCCAGGCCGTGGTCAATCAGAAACTGCGCTTCATACTGCGCGTCCAGCAGGGCGGCAAGTTTGAAACCACCGAATTTTGCTATGAGAACGGCATCGTGGATTACGTCCAGGAGCTGGCCGGGGAAAACCCGCTGACCAGCGTCCAATTCCTTCAGTCCGAACGCCGCGGCCGCGACCGCGCCGACAAGCCCGAATACAAGGCCAAGCTGTCCTGCGCGTTCTGCTTCTCGGCGGCTGCCGCGCGGATCGAATATTATCACAATTCCTCGTGGCTCGAATACGGCGGCGCGCCGGATAAAGCCGTGCGTTCCGCTTTCGTCTCCGCCATCGACGCCTACCTCAAACAGTTCAAAAAGTATCAGAAAAACGAAAGCAAAATCTCCTTTCAGGATGTCAGCGACGCGCTGATTCTGGTCACCAACTGCTTTTCTACCCAGACCTCCTATGAAAACCAGACCAAAAAGGCGATCACCAATCGCTTCATTCAGGAGTCCATGACCGATTTCCTCAAGCAGGGGCTTGAGGTCTACTTGATCGAAAATAAGGCCGAGGCCGACCGGATCGCCGAACAGGTGCTCATCAACAAACGCAGCCGCGAACAGGCCGAACGGGCCCGCCTTAACATCAAAAAAAAGCTCTCCAGCAACCTCGACCTCGCAAACCGCGTGCAGAAATTCGTCGACTGCCGCACCAAGGACGTGACCCGCCGCGAGCTTTACATCGTGGAGGGCGACTCCGCGCTCGGTTCGGTCAAGCAGGGCCGCGATTCCGAATTCCAGGCGATCATGCCGGTGCGCGGCAAGATCCTCAACTGCCTCAAAGCGGGTTATGACCGCGTTTTCAAAAGCGATATCATCACCGACCTGCTCCGCGTGCTCGGCTGCGGCGTTGAGGTCAAAGGCAAGACCGCCAAGGACCTCAGCGCCTTCGATTTGGAAGCGCTCCGCTGGAATAAGATCATCATCTGCACCGACGCCGACGTCGACGGCTACCAGATCCGTACCCTGATCCTGACGATGCTCTACCGACTCGTCCCAACGCTGATCGAACAGGGGTATGTGTACATCGCGGAATCCCCGCTTTATGAGATCGTTTGCAAGGACAAGTCCTATTTCGCCTTCGACGAAAACGAAAAGGCCAAGCTGCTCAAGCAGTTCGAGGGCAAAAAGATCCAGATCCAGCGCTCCAAGGGCCTTGGCGAGAACGAGGCGGAAATGATGTGGGAAACCACCATGAACCCCGCTTCCCGCCGCCTGATCCGGGTGCAGCCCTGCGAAGCGAAAGAAACGGCGGAAATGTTCGAGCTGCTGCTCGGCGACAACCTCGAAGGCCGCAAGGAATATATCGCGGAAAACGGGCATTTGTATTTGGAAATGGCCGACCTGTCCTAATCCCGACGCGCCGCGCCGTTTTTTTAAGCGCCGCTTGGCGATCCGGATCGGAACCCGCGCGCCCGGAAACAGGCCGGAGCGCCCCGTCGATCGGTCTGGCGGGCGATCCGCCGCGCCCCTCAGGCAGACGCGTCCGCCGCACCGCTTTTCCCGAAAACTGACACGAAGGAGGCCGGGGTAACTTGGCTAAAAAGAAAACCGAAGCCGCGCCCAAGCGCGAACAGCGCCCCCCGTTGGAGCCGGAAAACGCGCGCATTACCGACACGCTGCGCGAAAACTATATGCCCTACGCAATGAGCGTCATCGTCTCGCGCGCGATCCCCGAGATCGACGGCTTCAAGCCCTCGCACCGCAAGCTGCTTTACACCATGTACAACATGGGGCTGCTGCGCGGCAACCGTACCAAATCGGCGAACATCGTCGGTACAACCATGAAGCTTAACCCGCACGGCGACGGCGCGATCTATGAAACCATGGTGCGCCTGACCCGCGGCAGCGAGTCGCTGCTGGTGCCGTTCGTCGATTCCAAGGGCAATTTCGGCAAGGTCTATTCGCGGGATATGGCTTACGCCGCGTCCCGTTATACCGAAGCCAAGCTCGACGCGGTATGCATCGAGCTGTTTCGCGATATCGACTGCGACGCGGTCGATTTTGTCGACAACTACGACGGCACGCTCAAAGAGCCGACGCTGCTGCCGACCACCTTCCCAAACATCCTGGTTTCGGCAAACACCGGCATTGCCGTCGGCATGGCGAGCAACTTCTGCGGCTTTAACCTGCACGAAGTCTGCCGCACCGCGATTGCCTGCATCAAGGACGAAACCCACGATATCCTGTCCACGCTGCCCGCGCCTGATTTCCCGACCGGCGGCGATATCATCTGGGATGAAAAGGAAATGCGGCAGATTTACGCGTCCGGCCGCGGTTCCTTTAAGGTGCGCTCCAAATGGGAATACCTGAAGAAGGAAAACCTCATCGAGGTCACCGAAATCCCCTATACCACGACGCTCGAACAGATCATCGACAAGATCGCCGAACTGGTGAAGGCGGGCAAAATCCGCGAGATCGCCGACGTGCGCGACGAAACCGACCTGTCCGGTCTGAAAATCGCCATCGACCTCAAGCGCGGGGCCGACCCCGACAAGCTGATGGACAGGCTGTTCAAGCTCACGCCGCTGATGGATTCCTTCCCCTGCAATTTCAATGTGCTGATCGGCGGTATGCCGCGCGTGATCGGCGTGCGGGAGCTGCTCGACGAATGGACTTCCTGGCGCACCGAATGCGTGCGGCGGCGGGTGTATTTCGACCTCAACAAAAAGAAGGAGAAGCTGCACCTTTTGCAGGGCCTGTCCAAAATCCTGCTCGATATCGACCGGGCAATCAAAATCATCCGCGAAACCGAGGAGGACGCCGAGGTCGTCCCCAATCTGATGATTGGCTTCGGGATTGATGAAATACAGGCCGATTATATCGCGGATATCCGCCTGCGCAACATCAACAAGGAATACATCCTGAAACGCCTGCAAGAGACCGAGGAGCTGGAAAAGGAAATCGCACGGCTGACCGAAATCGTCGGCAGCAAGGCGAAAATCCGAAACATCATCGTCAAGGAACTGGAGGCGGTCATTAAAAAGTATCCGGCAGAGCGCCGCAGCCGGATCGTCGCGGCCGAGGAGGTCCAGACCTTCGAGGAGGACGACCACATCGCGGATTACCCCGTGCTGATCTTCCTGACGCAGGAGGGGTACTTTAAAAAGATCACGCCGCAGTCCTGGCGTATGTCCGCCGAGCACAAGCTCAAGGACGGCGACAGCGTCGTCTGGTCTGCGGAAACGACCAATAAGGAGGAGATCATTTTCCTGACCGACCGCCAGCAGGCGTATAAAGCGCGGCTGCATGATTTCGACGACGCCAAGGCGTCGGTGCTCGGCGATTACCTGCCCCAGAAGCTGGGCATGGAGGAAGGCGAAGCGCCGGTCTTTGCGTTCCTGCCGGGCGATTATAAGGCGACGATGGTCGTTGTGTTCGAGAACGGTAAGGCCGCGCGGTTTTCGCTCGAGAGCTTCATGACGAAGACCAACCGCCGCCGTTTGACCGGCGCGTATTCCGATAAGTCGAAAGCGCTGGGCTTCTTCATCGTCAACGACGAGACCGAGATCACCGTCTTTTCCAGCGCCAACCGGGCTATGACCTTCCGCGCCGCCGCGCTGGATGTGAAATCCAGCCGTTCTACGCAAGGCGTACAGGTGATGGTGCTGCGCGGCAAGCATACCCTGATCCGCGCCTGCCGGATGGAAGACGCCGCGCTGAGCGATAACGGGCGCTACCGCTGCCGCTCGATCCCCTCGATCGGCGCGATCCTTCGGGAAGAAGATCTCCCGGAATCGCAGATCACGCTGTAAGGCGTGGCAATCAGGGCGCGGCCGCGGATCGTTCGCGATCCCTTTCTGCAAATCTTTTCCATACACATGATAGAACAAAAAGAGGGCCGTTTTTAACAGCCCCCTTTTTTAATTCCAGGCCCTTTCATCGGAGCGGGACGCCGCGCCCGCCCTTCGGTCGGGAGATCGGTCCGCCGCCGTTCTATTGCCGCCGTTCTATTAAGGTATGTCCCGCCCTGTTTTTCGACTGCTTCGCCCCTTTTTATTCAAAATTTTCCGTGAATCCTTGAAATTGCAGTTTACAAACGCCGCAAAGTGCGATAAAATATTTGCATACACCATATTTAGTGTGTGCCATTTCCGTTTGAACGATTCGGCAAGGTGCTGTGGATATCTTCTGGTGATTTGTTGATAATTTTAGTTGCACTTTCGCCCGTTCTTTGTTACAATAGAGGAGGAGGGGCAAGCCCCCTTCGGAAAAACGTGGTAAAACGCCGTTCCGGCTTTTATAACACAACACAAATTTTTGAAATGGAGATGTTTACTATGGCTATGGATTCTTTCAGCGCTTCCCTGATGAAGGACAAGAGGGAGATCATCATTGCCCCCACCATCTACAAGTTTGCGAACTTTGGGGAGTTCGCTCAGGAGTTTGCCCTTGGTGAGCGCGACGTTGTCCTGACCAACGAGTTCATCTACAAGCCCTTTATGGAGCAGTTCAACCTGGCCTGCACCTATGTATTCCAGGAAAAGTTCGGCGTCGGCGAGCCGTCCGAGGCTATGATCGAGACCATGTACGAGCAGATCCCCTACGAGACCTACGACCGCGTGATCGCCATCGGCGGCGGCGCGATCATGGACCTTTGCAAGCTGCTGGGCTGCAAGCGCCCCTCCTCCGTACATGAGCTGTACTTCAAGCGCGAGCCGGTCGTACATGAGAAGGAAGTCATCGCTATCCCGACCACCTGCGGCACGGGTTCCGAAGTCACCAACATTTCGGTCGCGATCGTCAAGGACGAGAAGAACGGCGTCCTCACCGGCGGCGAGACCAAGCTGGGCCTGGTTTCCGACGATATCATCCCGAACAAGGTCTGCCTGATTCCCGACCTGCTCAAGACCCTGCCCATGAAGCCGTTCGCCGCTTCCGCGATCGACGCGCTGATCCATGCGACCGAGTCTTACCTCTCCCCGGCGCGTAAGACCATGACCTCCGAGATGTACTCCGTCAAGGCGATGGAGCTGATCCTCGAAGGCTTCCGCCGCATCGGCGAGGGCGGCCCGGACGCCCGTCTGGATTATCTGGAAGAGTTCGTCACCGCTTCGCTGTACGCCGGTATCGCGTTCCTGAAGGCCGGCTGCGCGACCGTACACGGCATGTCCTTCCCGCTTGGCGGCACCTACCATGTCCCGCACGGCGAATCCAACTACGCCCTGTTCGGCAAGATCCTTGAGATCTACGACGAGATCAAGCCCGACGGCGAGCTCGCCAAGTTCAAGGCCCTCGTTGGCCGGATCCTCGGCTGCGATCCTTCCGAGGCGCTGAACAAGCTCGCCGAGCTCGAAGAGAAGATCCTGCCGCTCAAGCCGCTGCGCGAGTATGGCTTCAAGGAATCCGACATCGTCGATTTCCCGGTATCCGTTATGGAGAACCAGCAGCGCCTGATCACCAACTCCTATGTGCCCATGACCAAGGAGCTGATGGAGCGCATCTATCGCGAGTGCTACTGAGCCTGACGCCCCGCGTCCCGTCCCGGGCCCGGGACGGATCCGCAAGGAGCTTCCGGCGCGCGCGGGAACGCGCCCGCCTTTGGCTTCCGTGTGAAGCCCGCCCATTCCCCGATTGGAAGATGGAAAATTCGAGCCCGTCCCGCGTCCGGCGGAAGGTTGCAGCCCTTCGGTTGAGGGATCGGCTCCAAGAGAAAGGAACCCTATCGTTATGATGACCAAAGATCAATATATCGACAGCCTTCGCAAACTGAACCTCAACCTTTGGATGTTCGGCAAAAAGGTCGAAAACCCGGTCGACGACCCGGTGATCCGTCCTTCCCTGAACTCCTTTGCCGCGACTTATGAGCTGGCCGAAGATCCCCAGTACGAGGATCTTATGACGGCGACCTCCCATATCTCCGGCAAGAAGGTCAACCGCTTCACCCATATGCATCAGTCGACCGACGACCTCATTAAAAAGGTCAAGATGCAGCGCCTGCTCGGCCAGAAAACGGCGGCCTGCTTCCAGCGCTGCGTCGGTATGGACGCGATGAACGCCGTTTTCTCGGCTACATATGAGACCGACGAGGCGTGCGGCACCAAGTACCATGAAAACTTCGTCAAGTTCCTCACCCGCGTGCAGGAGGAAGACCTTGCGGTCGACGGCGCAATGACCGACGTGAAGGGCGACCGTTCCAAGTCCCCCTCGCAGCAGGCCGACCCCGACCTGTTCCTGCATGTGGTCGAGCGTACTGCGGACGGCGTGTATGTCACCGGCGCGAAGGCGCATCAGACCGGTTTCATCAACTCCCACGAAGTGCTGGTCATGCCGACCATCTCCATGCGCGAGGGCGACGAGGACTATGCGATCTCCTTCGCAGTCCCCACCGATTCCGACGGCATCACCCTGATCTATGGCCGTCAGAGCTGCGACACCCGCAAGACCGAGGAATATAACGACATCGACGTCGGCAATAAGGTCTACGGCGGGCATGAAGTGCTGGTCATTTTTGACCGCGTATTCGTTCCGAACGACCGCATCTTCCTCAACGGCGAGGTCAAGTTCGCCGGTATGATCGTCGAGCGCTTCGCGGGCTACCACCGCCAGAGCTATGGCGGCTGCAAGGTCGGCGTAGGCGACGTGCTGATCGGCGCGACCGCGCTGGCGGGCGATATGGCGGGATCGGCGAAGGCCTCCCATGTGAAGGATAAGCTCATTGAGATGACCCACCTCAACGAGACCCTGTACTGCTGCGGCATCGCCTGCTCCTCGCAGGGCAGCAAGACCAAGGCGGGCAACTACCTGATCGACCTGCTGCTCGCGAACGTCTGCAAGCAGAACGTCACCCGCTTCCCGTATGAGATCGCGCGCCTGGCGCAGGATCTGGCGGGCGGCGCGATGGTCACGCTGCCTTCCGAGGCGGATTTCCGCACGCCGGAGCTGCATGACTACATCGACAAGTATTTCAAGGGCGTCGCGTCCGTCCCGACCGAGGACCGGATGCGTGTGCTCCGCCTGATCGAGAACATGACCATGGGCACCGCGGCCGTCGGCTACCTGCCCGAATCCATGCACGGCGCAGGCTCGCCGCAGGCGCAGCGCATCATGATCGCCCGCCAATCCAACCTTGAGATGAAGAAGGAGCTGGCAAAGAAGATCGCGCGCATCGATTAAAGCGGCGCGGAGGGATACGCCCTGCGGACCGTTTCCGCCGGGCGTGCTCTCACGCTCCAAACGTCTGTTTCCAGGAGGTCGTCCATGCTCACCTGTTGCGTTAAATTCTGCGGCGGCTGCAATCCCCGGTATGACCGCGGGGCGGCTTACGCCCGGCTCCGGGAAGCACTCGCGGACGCCGTCTCTTTCTCCCTCCCCGAGGAAGGGCGCGCCTACGATGCGCTGCTCATCGTGCGGGGCTGCACCGGCTGTCCCTATCTATATGAGGATATACAGGCTGCGCGCCGGTTCCCGGTACACAGCCCGGAGGAAGTGGAGCAAGCGGCCGCTTTCCTTCGTTCGCTCGCGGCGGAACAACAGGATTCCTGACGAAAGCGCACATCCCCCCCGGAATCCTTATGGTTCCGGGGGGATTTTTATTTGACAAACTTATGTAAAGGATGTAGAATAGTTATGAAACGAGTTCGTATACTGACTGCGGAAGAAGCCGCCCTGCTCGTCAACGACGGCGACACCATCGCGACCGGCGGTTTTGTTAGCTGCGCCTGCCCCGAAGCCCTTTCGACGGCGCTCGAAAAGCGCTTCCTCGAGACCGGCCACCCGAAGGACCTCACCCTGTTCTTTGCGGCGGGCCAGGGCCATCGCGACGGTACCGGCGGCGACCACTACGGTCACGAGGGCCTTGTCAAGCGCGTCATCGGCGGCCACTGGGACCGCGCGCCCCGGCTCGGCGAGCTGGCGCTCAACAACAAGATTGAGGCTTACAACCTGCCGCAGGGCGTGATCTCCCATATGTACCGCGATATCGCGGCGCATAACATCGGCACCATCACCCACGTCGGCCTTTACACCTTCGCCGACCCCCGCAACGGCGGCGGCAAGCTCAATTCCCACACCACCGAGGACCTCGTCAAGATCGTCAACATTGAGGGCGAGGAGCGCCTGCTTTACAAGGGCTTCCCGATCAACGTCGTGTTCCTGCGCGGCTCCTACGCGGACGAGTTCGGCAACTGCACCGTTCACCGCGAGATCGGACCGCTGGACGTGACCGCAATGGCGCAGGCCTGCAAGAACTCCGGCGGTAAGGTCATCGTACAGGTCGAGAAGATCGTTCAGGGCGGTTCCCTCGATCCGAAACTCGTTGCGATCCCCGGTATTTATGTCGATTCGATCGTCGTCGGCTCCGAAGAGGACAACATGCAGTGCCTTGGCATGCCGTATGACGGCGCGCTGACCGGCGAATTCCGGATCCCGGTCGACGCCATCCCGCCCATCCCGATGGACGCGAAGAAGATTATCGCCCGCCGCGCCGCGATGGAGCTGCCGCCGGATGCGATCGTCAACCTTGGCACCGGCGCGCCCGAGAAGATCGCGAACGTCGCGGCGGAAGAAGGCATTTCCGACTCCATGACGCTGACCGTTGAGGCAGGCTCCATCGCGGGCGTTCCTTACGGCGGCACCCAGTTCGGCGCGGCGGCAAACGCCATGTGCATCATCCCGCACAATGTGCAGTTCGACTTCTATCAGGGCGGTGGCCTGGACGTGGCCTTCCTCGGCCTTGCGGAGACCGCTCCCAACGGCGACCTGAACGTTTCCAAGTTCGGCACCCGTCTTGCGGGCGCGGGCGGCTTTATCGATATCACCCAGAACGCCAAGAAGGTCGTTTACTGCGGCACCTTCACCGCGAAGGGGCTCAAGACAGACTGCGTCGACGGCAAGCTGGTCATCACGCAGGAGGGCGGCAAGAAGAAGTTCGTCAAGGAAGTCGAGCACATCACGTTCTCGGGCACTTACGCGAACAAGGTCCATCAGCCGGTGCTGTACATCACCGAGCGCGCGGTATTCGAGCTGCGCCCCGAAGGCGTGACCCTGATCGAGATCGCGCCCGGCATCGACCTTCAGACCCAGGTGCTCGATCAGATGGACTTTGCGCCGCAGATCGCCTATCAGGCGGACGGCACGGTCAAGCTGATGGATGCGCGCATTTTCCGCGACGAGCTGATGGGCCTCAAGAACGGCTGATTTCCGGGATTGGAAAACCTCTGCTGATACACATATTTTCACATAGAAATTCATAATCTTTACACCGCGGGACCAGAAGACCCTTGAAGCCTTCCTCACTCTGCGCACCCCCACGCCGGGCATCCGCCCGGATGTGGTTTACCCATAACAAGGAAAAAAGAAAAAGGAGACTGAAAAAGATGAATGTTTACATTGTTTCGGCCGCCCGTACTGCGATCGGCACCTACGGCGGGACCCTGAAGGATGTACACTCCTCCCAGCTCGGCATTGCTGCCGCGAAGGGCGCGATCGAGCGCGCCGGCATCGATGTCAAGGAGATCGACGAGACTTTGTTTGGCCAGGTGCTGCAGGGCGGCGTTGGCCAGAACGTAGCGCGTCAGGTCGCGCTGGGCGTTGGCCTGCCGTTGGAGACCCCGGCTATGACCATCAATAAGGTCTGTGGTTCCTCGATGCGCGCGCTTTCCCTGGCGGCGCAGATCATCAAGTCGGGCGACGACAAGCTGATCCTTGCGGGCGGCTGCGAATCCATGTCCGGCGCGCCGTATATCTCGCGCAATATGCGTTGGGGCGCGCGCATGAACGACGTGAAGATGGTCGATATGATGGTTTATGACGGCGTTTTCGACGTTTTTAACCAGTATCACATGGGCATCACGGCGGAAAACGTTGCCGAGAAGTACGGCATCACCCGTGAAATGCAGGACGAGATCGCGTTGGCTTCCCAGCAGAAGGCGGCGGCGGCGATCTCTTCGGGCCGGTTCAAGGACGAGATCGTCCCGATGGAAGTCAAGGTCAAGAAGAACACGGTCGTATTCGACACCGACGAGCACTGCCGTCCGCAGACAACTCTGGAGGGCCTGGCCAAGCTGCGCCCGGCGTTCAAGAAGGATGGCACCGTTACGGCGGGCAACGCTTCCGGTATTAACGACGCGGGCGCCGCTATGATCATTGCGTCCGAGGAATATGTCAAGGCGCACGGCCTGAAGCCGCTGGCGAAGATCCGTTCTTACGGTTCGGTCGGCTGCGACCCGTCCATCATGGGCGTTGGCCCGATCGAGTCGACCAGGCAGGCGCTGGCGCGCGCTGGCCTGACGGTCGCGGATCTTGACCTGATCGAATCCAACGAGGCGTTTGCGGCGCAGGCCTGCGCGGTCAACACCACCCTCGGCTTCGACATGAGCAAGGTGAACGTCAACGGCGGCGCGATCGCGCTGGGCCACCCGATCGGCGCGGCTGGCAGCCGTATCACCACCACGCTGCTTTATGAAATGATCAAGCGCGATGCGACCATCGGCCTTGCGACCATGTGCATCGGCGGCGGCATGGGCGAAGCGATCATCGTCGAGCGCGACGAGCTCTGCAAATAAGCAAGGACTGCCCCGCGCGGCGCGGGGAGAAGCTCCTTCGCGGAGGGCGCCAAAGGGCTCTGCCCTTTGGAAACCCGCTCCTCCGCGGAGTGCGCCAAAGGGGGCCCCGCCCCCTCTGGACTCCCACGCCGCTTCGCGGCTCCCTGCCTTCGGCGCGTTTCCGTTTGCGGGGAGCCCGTCTTTTGAATCTGTTATCGAAGGGAAGTTTTACCAATGACTGATGTAGTTATCGAGAAAAAGGGCCACGTAGCCATCGTTAAGATCGAGCACATGAAGGCGATGAACGCGCTTTCGACCGATATGTACGGCCAGCTGGAAGAAGCGTTCGACGAAGTCGGCAAGATGGAGGATGTTTATGCGGTCGTCCTGACCGGCTCCTCCATGGTGAACAAGAAGGGCAAGACCGTGAATTCCTTCGTTGCGGGCGCCGATATTTCGGAGATGTCTACCCTGACGGTCGAACAGGGCAAGGTGTTCGGCAACAATTCCAACCGCGTTTGCTGGAAGATCGAGAACTTCAAGCGTCCTGTGATCGCGGCGATCAACGGCTTCTGCCTTGGCGGCGGCTGCGAACTGGCGATGTCCTGCGACATCCGTCTGGCGTCTGACAACGCGGTATTCGGCCAGCCGGAAGTTGGCCTCGGCATTACCCCGGGCTGCGGCGGCACCCAGCGCCTGGCGCGCATCGTCGGCCTGGGCAAGGCGAAGGAACTGATTTATACCGCGCGCGGCAATTATTCCGCGCAGGACGCGCTCGCGATGGGCCTTGTGAATTATGTTTACCCGTTGGAAAACCTGCTCGACGAGGCGGTCAAGCTGGCGGAAGAGATCGCGGCGCAGGCGCCGATCGCGGTCGCTCTCTGCAAGGAAGCGATCAACGTCGGCATGCAGACCGACCTCAATTCCGCGCTCAAGCTTGAGGGCAACATTTTCGGCGAGTGCTTCGCGACCGAGGACCAGAAGTATGGCATGGCGTATTTCCTCGACAAGAACCGCGACAAGCCTGCGAAGGAGTTCCAGAACAAGTGAACCCTTCCCCGGAGACCCCGGCACCTTTGGATGGAAAATTTGAATGAAGAGTGAGGTTATCCTAGTATGAATGTATGTGTATTCGGCGCGGGCAACATGGGCGCGCGCATTGCGGAAGTTTTCCTGACCAACGGCCACAACGTGACCATGCTGGACATTAAAGAGGAGTTTATCGAGCGCGGCGTGAAGACCATCACGGGCGACCTGAACTTCCTGGTGAAGAAGGAGAAGATGACCGAGGAGCGCAAGAACGAGCTGCTCGCCGGCCTGAAGACCTCGGTCGACCGTTCGGTCGCGAAGGACGCGGACTTCATTATGGAAGTGATCCTCGAGCGCATGGACCTCAAGAAGGACCTGCTCAAGGAGCTGGACGGCATCCTGCCCGCGCACTGCATCATTGGTACCAACACCTCGGCGCTGTCCATCACGGAGATCGCTTCCGCGGTACCCGCCCGCGCCGATAAGGTGATCGGCTGCCACTTCTTCAACCCGGCGCAGATCATGAAGCTGGTCGAGGTCACCCGCGCGATCCAGACCTCGGACGAGACCTTCAAGACGGCTTTCGAGCTGATGACGTCCCTGGGCAAGACCCCGGTTTCCGTGGTCGAGGGGCCCGGCTTTGTGGTCAACCGTATCCTGATCCCGATGATGAACGAGGCGATCGGCATTTATGCGGACGGCCTGGCTTCCCCCTCGGATATCGACCTGGCGATGCAGAACGGCGCAGGCATGAAGTCCGGCCCGCTGCACACCGCCGACCTCGTTGGGCACGACGTCAACCTCGCGATCATGGAGACCCTGTACCGCGAGACCGGCGACCCCAAGTACCGCCCGCACACCCTGCTCCGCAAGATGGTGCGCGCAGGCTGGCTCGGCGTGAAGACCGGCAAGGGCTTCTTCACCTATGACGAGCGCGGCAAGGAGATCCCCGGCGGCGATCTGACCATGCGCTGATCGAGTTTCCAATTTTGCAGCATAAAAGTCTGGAAGCATTCCCATATGCTTCCAGACTTTTTCTGTTTTTCACATCCGTTTTCTGCAAAAACTCTCATAATTCGCCGGTTTTCGAGAGAATATGATATTTATCACGCCCGAAAAATTGCAAATGTCATGGGAAAAAGTAGTAAAAAAAAGGCGGCGAAAACGGTAATTATTGACTGAACTTCCAAATCTGCTTTTTGTCCCGGTAAATCTGCCTTTTCCTACTGGACAAATGAAAATTAGTCGATATAATAAATATCAGGAGGTCGGTTCTTGTCGATTCCTGCGGCCCCGATACTCCTGAAACCTATACCCGGGAAAGCCCGTGCGCCCCGCGTCAGAACAGCAGGCGGACAAAGAACGCGGCGGCGGTGAAGGCGGCAAGGTCGCCCAGCAGCGCTGCGGGGAGCGCGTACCGCGTGCGCCGCAAACCGACATGGCTGCAATACAGGCTGATGGTGTAGACGCTGGTTTCCGATGCGCCCAGCATCACAGCGGCCACCCTTCCCGCGTAACTGTCCACCCCGGCCTGCCGCATCACCTCGCTGCCCAGCGCCAGCCCTCCCCCGCCGGACACCGGCTTGAGGAGCACCAGCGCCGCGCATTCCTCCGGGATGCCCAGCAGCGTCAGCGCGGGCGACAACAGCCGCCCCAGCAGGTCAATACACCCCGACGCGCGGAGCATGTAGACCGCCGTCAGCATGCCGACCATCGTCGGCAGGATGTTGACCGCCGTTTGCAGCCCCTCCCGCGCCCCCTTGAGGAACGCGGGGAAAACGTCAACTTGTTTATACAGCGCGCAGACCCCCGCCGCCGCCAGCAGCAGCGGCGCCACAGCGGATGTCAACCCATCCATTGCACCGTCCTCCTTTTTCCCGGTTTTCCGGTAGAAATTGATCTTTTTCGCCCGGAAATGAATTATTTTTCCCCTCGACACCGTTTGACAGAATCCTTATCCGGAAAAGCGTATCATACAGATTGTAGTTAGGTTTTTACAGGTTTTGTCATTTCCTGCCACGCTTTTCCATTTCCCGTTCGCAGTCCGGGTACACAGGGCGCAGCAAACGGCTGGCAGACAGCACTGCCAGCACTGAGACGACGGACGCCCCCCAGACAGCCGGCATGATATCGAACGGCGCTGCCGCGCCCAACGATGCACGCACGGCCGCCACCGTGGATGGGATCAGCTGGATCGAAGCGGAATTCAGCGTGACCAGCGTCAGCACTGCATCCGGCGCGCCGCGCCGGCCGCAGACCGTATACAGGCGGTCTGCGGCGCGCAGGCCGATTGGCGTGGCTGCATTGGACAGCCCCAGGAGGTTGGCCGTCACGTTGGCGCTGACCGCCTCCATCGCCGCGCCATCGCGGGCCGCGTCCCCAAACAGCGGGCGCAGCAGCGGACGGAGGGCGCGGGCGATCCATGCCGCAATGCCCGAGCGCGAAAGGACTTCCATCACCCCCGACCAGAAGCACATCAGTCCGGTGATGGAGAGCAGCAGGGTCACAGCCTGCCCGGCGCCTTCGGCCATTGCCGCCGTCACTTCGGCAAGCCTGCCGGTCATGCCGCCGCAGAGGAGGCTCAGCGCCAGAAAGGCGACCCATACCCAGGATAGCAAAACGGTCCCCCCTTTCTGAAAAAATACTGCGCACGCGCCCCGCACGCGGCCCCGCAGGGCGATGTCAAGAGGCCCCTGCTTCTGTTTTGGAAGATCGGAAGCAGGACGGCGCAACAGAACGTGTAAAGAATGGGTAGTCTCCGCCAATCATATGGACGGAGAAGAAGAAATTGAGAAAATTCTTTAAGGAGTGTTTTCCGAATGAAGTCAACTGGTATCGTCAGAAAAGTAGATGAGCTGGGACGCATCGTCCTTCCGATCGAGCTGCGCCGGACACTGGATATCGAAGTGAAGGACGCACTGGAAATCTATGTTGACGGCTCGCAGATCATCCTGAAAAAGTATGAGCCTGCGTGCATCTTCTGCGGCAACGCGAAAAACGTAATCCATTTTAAGGGCAGGAACCTCTGCGAGGACTGCCAGAGGGAGCTTGCCCAAAGCTGAATGCTTTGGCCAACCGTCTGGGGGGCTTCCCCCGCTGCGGCTCCGCATCTCTTTACATCTGACCCCGGGAAACCGCTGGCTGCGACGCCGACGGCTTCCCGGTGTTTTTTTTTCGCGGCGGAGCGCGTTTTTTTCCGCTCCGGGACGCGGCTTCATTCGCCGCGCGCCGTGCGGTATTTTTCCTTCGTCGCCAGCCCGCCCCGGATGTGGCGTTCCTGTTTGTTCTTGTTCAACACCTGCTGCGCCTGTAGGTATAAGGGCCGGTTGAGCAGCTTCAGGCGCTCGGTGATGTCCTTATGTACCGTGGATTTCGAGATGCCGAACCGCGCCGCCGCCTGCCGCACGGTCGCCCCTTCTTCTATGATATATTGCGCAAGCATGATCGCGCGTTCTTCCGGTAAGCCTTTCAAAACCGCTTCCCCCTCTTGCTGATCGATACAACATTCATATGCGGCGCGGACGGGGATTAGAAGGCGATAAGGGGATGAAATTTTCGGGGACGGCGCGGCGGAGAACATGTTTTTGCGCAAGCCGCCGCACGGATGGCGATCAGGCGGCGGAGAAGCGGCTGGCGGCGTTTTGTGTGGTTTGCGGGGATGTTGCACGCGGAACAGGGCGAGCGCCTGTGCAGGCTGTGCGCCCGCGGTTTTGGGTATAGCAAAAAAGACCGCTGCTGCCGTGGGCTCCGGCATAGCGATCTTTTATGATCCGGATTCAGTTGCTGAGCAAAACCGCCATATGGGCAAGCGTGGCGCTACTGTTCGTAATCAATTCATCTTTAAAGATTTCTTGCCGGCCCTTGTTATGCAGCAACGATCGGCTGGCAAATATGATAGAATCAAATAACGCGTTTTTGTCCGCCGGACTTCCTTCGCGGCAGCTCATGACTGCCATAAAGCGATGAAATGAATAAATATTGCAGAAATTTACGAAACTATCCCAAATTGCGTTGGCTGAACTTACAAACGGGATCTTTAACTGGTACAGCAGCGAAACCATAAGGTTCTCCATAAAATATTCCCTGTCCTCAAATTGCGTTTCAAACTTTTTTCGGGCCGATATCCACAAATCGGTGGAAAACTTCGCGTTCACATACCCGTCATTTTCCGGGCTAATCACAAAAGAGCGGAGTATATCTTCTCGTATTGCTGTCAGATCACTTGTCCAGCGTTCGCTCACTTTCAATAATCGCATAATGTTATTGCCTAAAAACAGGCGCAGCATCTGGTCGCACTCACTACGGTTCAAAATCATGGATTCCTGATTTTCAATCGCCGGACAAATATCATTCAGCCAATGCAAAATATCTTTTTCGCCATCCACCAAGTATTTCAATGCGGTTCCCATGCGCATGATTCTCTCAGGCAAAGGATACTTCCGATTTTGGAGCATATCAATGCACCAGGAACGTATACGTTGAAAATATAAAGCAAAACTTTCCGGATTCCTCACAATAAGGGTTACTTCTTCATCTTTATTGAGTGGGTCAGAACAAAAGCTGATTCCCTCTGGCTCTTTCCACAGCAGTTCCAGCACGCCCTCGCAACCTGTGCTGAGAAAGCGCTCTATATAATTAGAAATCGAACCTCCTTGACCGCGTGGGAAAACCTGGCAAACCTCTGGTAATGCGCTATGTCCTTTCGCGAGCTGAAGCTGACACAAACCAGTCTCATGCAATAGTGGACAGCCGCCGCTTTCCAAGGAAAACTCCGCATAAGTATTTTCGCTGTTGCTTTGCTTTTTATTTCGGTGTATCCCACGCGCGATTCGTTCAGCTAATTCCGGCGACGCTTTTTGCCGTTTCAACGACAAATAGTCCTTTTTGTTGAATGCAATCTGCCAACCTTTGCAGCAAGAAATACGGCAGCCCTCTGCCAAACAGTGAAATTTATCATAATAAGAAGGGCGCAAGTCCCTTTTGATTTCAATTTTATAGGTTTGATCTGGCATAATCCCATCCTCATTCAAAGTAAAAGAACGGGGGCGGTTTGTGCCCGCCCCCGCTGAAAAATTTTATGCTTATTGTGCCTGTCGCAATTACTGGAGCAGCTGGAGGACGCCCTGCGGAACCTGATTTGCCTGGGCAAGCATCGCCTGCGCGGACTGAACCAGAATGTTGTTCTTGGTGTAGGACATCATTTCCTCTGCGATATCCGTGTCGCGGATGCTGGACTCTGCGTCCTGAATGTTCTCACGCATTACGGAGAGGTTATTTGCAGTGTGGTCGAGACGGTTGCTGATAGCGCCAAGGTTACCACGAATACTGGAAACCGTGTTGATCGCATTGCGAACTACGTTGATTGCTTCTGCTGCACCCTTCGGGTTTGAGATATCAATCCCATCAATCCCGAGAGAGTTAGTATGCATATCCTGAATGGATACGTTGAGCTGGTTGTAGCCGTCAGACGTATCGCCGATTTGCAGCTTGAGACCCGCCGCAGATGCCGACACCGACCCGTTAACCGTGACATTCGTCAAAGTCACGTTAGCGCCATTGGCAGCAACGGTCGTAAAGCCGTCAGCCGTCATCTGATCGGCCAGCTTCTTCGCAATGTCATCGCTTGTTGCATCTGCATCAACAACGATCTTGGTCGCACCCTTCGGCGCGCTCAGCGTCGAATCGCGGGTAATCATATAGCTCTTGTCGCCCACGGTAATGGTCGTACCATTGCCCATCTTGTCTGCATCGACAGTCAATGTGCCGGAAAGCGTTGTGCTTGCCGGGCTCGTGGTAAACTGAAGCTGTTCCACGAAATTGCCATTCTTGCCGGGCAAGGTCGGATCCGCGCCGTTGTCTTCCAGTACCATGTTACCATAGTTAACAGATTCGGAAATCGTGATGGTGCTTCCTGCGGTTTTGGCAACATAACCACCGTTCCCCTGCTCATCTGCTGTGATTGCAGCGGCCAATTTCGCCGCAACTTGCGCGGCTGTATCCGTATCCCCTACCTTGATAATTTTTGCATCATCCGGTACGCCCTTCAGCTCAGCGCCGCCAGACTGGATCACATAAGTTGTGTCGCCAACCTTGATGCCCTGATTGTGCAAATCTTTACCGGTGCCGGTCAAAGCCAGCTCCAGGCTAGCTACGCGATATTTGCCGTCTGTCGGGTCAACGTTAGCCGTTTCTTGCTTCGCAGCAGCGCCAAACGCAATCGGCGTTTCCGTCTTATCTGCGTTCCAGTCTTCAACCAGTTTATCGGTAGCCTTTTTCACGTCAGCAGCATCAAGAGCTGTCGTGTCAAGGGTTACCGTGCCAATCTTTCCAGTATCCAGCGGCGCACCGGCAACCACGTTTTCTCCTGTCTGAACTTTTGCCTTAATAACAAGAATATCGCCTTGCGCTTCTGCTGTATACAGCTCACTGAATTTGCCATTCTGAGCCAACTTGCTAGTAGTATCCTGCGACGCAGCAGTACCAGCGTCGGTAACTGTCTTTACACCACCTGCCGCACTGCCACTATTCAATGCCTTAGCAATGTCCTCTGTCGTTACGGATTTACCAGCCTCTATTGCCAGTGTAATGGTCTTCGCGGCACCTGAAGCGTCATTATAGTTAATCACGATGTTTTTATCTGCCGCATTTGAATTGGTGAACTCACCAATGTAGAAGCTCGCCTGATACAGGGTTCCTTCGTCGCCGGCTGTCAGCTTACCATCAACAATTTTAGCAGCATCAATCGAACCCAGCTTAGAAGTCTGGACTGCGTTCACAGAAGTAGAACTCAGCGTATCGAGGCCAGTGATGCCCTCGGTCTTGTTCATCGAGCCGTCCATCAGCTTGATGCCGTTGAAGTTTGCGGAATCTGCGATACGGTTGATTTCTTCCTTCAGCTGATCGACTTCCGCCTGAAGGTTCTTACGGTCGACTGCATCGTCATAAGTGCCGTTCGAGGACTGCGTTGCCAGATAAACCATACGGTTCAGCATATCCTGAACTTCCTGCATCGCGCCTTCAGCGGTGTTGACCAGAGAGGTGCCGTCCTTAACGTTCTTCTGAGCCGCTTCCAGACCGGTGATCTGTGCGCGCATCTTCTCCGAAATCGCGAGGCCTGCCGCGTCGTCGCCCGCGCGGTTGATCTTGTAACCGGAAGACAGACGCTCGAGGTTCTTGGACAACGCCTTGGTGTTGTTGTTGTAGTTCCGGTAGGCGTTCATCGCCATGATATTATGCTGTATTCTCATTGTTTTGCCTCCTTAGCAAATTCGCCGCTGCTATTCCTTGCATTGGCTCCGTAGTGTGGATGTGCTGTCTGCCCCAGACAACTGGCCACATTGGCTGAAACGTTCAGCACCTACTTGCGCCCGGCTCCGCGTCAATGATCTGCGCACGTCCCATCGCGCGGTCGGGCATTTATTTCAACCGGTCAAAGGCCGGATGAATAACGATTATGTTGAATTCTCGTGGACACCCGATCCCATCGGGCTTCCGGCTCGCCTGCGCCTGCGGCGCGGGGTCGCGTTCTCTTCTTCCCATCGGAAACGGCGTTTCCGTGGCGCGGATCCAGCCATAGCCCCGCGGCCCTGGCCGATCTCTGCGCCGCCCAAACGCAGTTCCCTGAATGGGCGTTCACCGGCGTCCCGACCGGCATAAAAAGCAAGCGTTAAAAACGCGGGTTTTCAAATGGTTTCGGCACGGAGCTTCTCCATGCCCTGCCGCCGGATATTCTCGGCGGCGTTGCGTTCGCGCGAGAGCTGCGCGCCGCAGGTTGGGCACGTCCAGAAGCGATCCTCCTGTGGAAGCTCCTCCCAGACCGCGCCGCAGTTATGGCAGGTCTTCGCCGACGGATAAAATTTATCGATCACGACAAACGGCTTGCCCTGCCGCGCCAGCTTATACTTCACGCAGGAACGGAACATCCCAAATCCGGAATCGTTCACGCTGCCGCGTTTCAGCTCGCGCGCCATCTCCTGCAAATTGCAGTCGCGCACGCAGACCGCGTCGCTGGCGTCGGCCAGCCTGCGGCTTTGCTTATGTACGAAATCCAGACGCTGGTTGGCGATGTGCTCATGCAGCAGCCGGATCTTTTGAAGCTGGGCTTCATAGTTTTTCGAGCCGCGCTGCATCCGGGAAAGCCGCTGCTGCATGAGCGCGAGCTTTTTTTCGGATCGGCGCAGCCAGTGGGGCGGATCGGGCGTTTCGCCGTTGCTGTCCACATAAAAATGGGGCATGGAGTAGTTCAGCCCGATTGTTTTTTCCGGAGCGGGGAGCGCAAACGGCTTCTCGCGGACGGGATAACGATACAGCAGCGAGCAAAAATATTTGCCGGACGGCGACTTTGTGACCGTGGCGGATTTTAGCTTCCACCAATGCAGCGGCTTGCGGTGCAGCCGCGCCGGTACAAGGCCCAGCTTGGGCAGCCGGATGCCGTCGCGCGCCAAATAGATCCGCGTCCCTGCGGGGTTATTATAGGTGGTATAGGTGCATTTCCCGCCGGTTTTGCGCTTAAAAGCGGGATAACCGGAGGTACCCGGGCGGTCAAAAAAGGATTGGAACGCCCGGCGAAGGTTCTGGTGGACGGTGGCAAGCGCCTGGCTGTCGACCTCCTTCAGGAACGGGGCTTCCTTCTTGTAGCACGCCGGGGTCGGGATAAAATGCAGGTCGGTCGCGAAATAAAATTCGCGTTCGTCGGACAGCATCCGGTTCCAGAGATACCGGCAGCACTCGAACGTCTTGTCGAGCAGCGCCGCCTGTTCCGGGGTCGGATACAGCCGGTATTTAAGCATGGTGCTTTCCAGCGTTTCGCGGGGCTCCTGCTCTTTCCTAGACTGCATGGATGCCTCTTGCGACATGGTTTAGTGGCGATCCGGCGCGGAAACCCGCCGGACGGACGGCTTTCGGGGCGGATGCTGCCGCCAGCGCTGCCGGATGCTTTCCGGACAGGCGGCTGTTTTTTCATGCAGCTCGCCGCGGACGATCGGCACCTCTTTCGGCGCGTCGATTGACAACGCGAACGTGGAATCCTTGACCTGATAGACCTGCACGAAGATGTTGTCGCCGATCGCGACATAATCGCCGGATTCAACCCGTAACGTCAGCATGTAAGCTCTCCTTTCAGGCGTCGCGGATCGGCGTTCCCTGCCGTTTCTGCGCGGACGCAGGCAGGGGAGCCTTTCGCTGGACCCGCCGGATGCACTCCGGCACATCGCGGGTCTGCTCATACACTTTTGCGCGCTCGATCGCCATGGAACGCGGCGCATTGATCGCAATCCGGAACGTATCTCCGGCTTTCAGCACCTGCACGACAACGTCTTCGCCGATGGTGATATAATCCCCTTCTCGGACGGTCAGCGATAACATGAACATACCCCCTTTGCTTTCGTATCCTGTGGGTCGTGGGAATTCGACCGGCGACCGATCCGCCAAATCGTTTCCCTACAATGGATAATACACTATTATCC
>CAJUGU010000059.1 GCA_910586105.1 uncultured Eubacteriales bacterium
GCTGTGAACTTTTTGTTAATTATTTCATTGTCCACTTGACGGGGAGCGGTTCACCCTTTTCATATAAGATCCCTATGACTTATCTTGACCAGACGCACGAAAGCGTTTGCACATCCGATAGCCTACAGTTATAATATTATAGTATAAATCATAGCTGCGCTTTTCAGCATTGCCAACGCACGATTGAAATTTGAAGCATCAGGATGCAGATGGGAACGGACGCATGGGCAGACCTTGGCATACCCGATTGTCGTCCAACTGGAACCCAATTTTTGCATGGCTTTCAGTTGAATCGATCATCCATGATCGCCAGCAGGAATGCTATAACGCTATCAATGCATCCAATAACGCAGGTGAAAGCACAGAATTTATCGAATTCATGCTTTCGGCAATCAAAACATCGCTCATGGAGACTTTGAAAATGAGCGATGCTATGAGGGATGAACGGAGTACCACGACCGAACGGCGTTGGAAAATCGTACAAAGTTATTTAGAACGCCATGACCCGATACAAATGCCGTAGGCTCATGCATGAACTGTGTAAATGCGCTCATTGACGCCCAAATTCGACTCATTTACACGGTTCAGGAATCAGCCTCTGAAATTCTAAAACACCCCGTAATTCCATTTCATTCCGTAAATTGTTTTATCCAGAAATTGACCGCAATCTAATCCTTGCGGCTTCCGGCTTTTGTTATATTCAGTATACCGCATATACGTCAATCTTGCCAGCAGAATCTTCGGATTCCCAATTCCCATTCAAACACTCGGATTTTGCAGACCGGCATTGACTTTTTATCATCGGCAAAAACTTTTGCCGGATCACTTCTTAAAGCGACTCTCTGTAACATGGCAAAACGGCTTCCGAAGAAGCCGTTTTGTCACATCCGATTACCGGAACGAGCTATAAACCCGGCCCGGTTCCAGTTCGACGCCCTTGATCTCCGCAAGCTCGGAAACCGTTACGAACGCATAGCCCTGGTCCTTCAGCTTATCAATCGCGTTCAATACGCCGGTCACGGTGCTCTCGTACAGATCGTGCATCAGGATAATGTCGCCATCCTGCACATTGTTCAGGATCTTGCTTTCCACGCTTGCCGCGTTCTTGCTCTGCCAATCGAGCGTATCCAAGCTCCAAAGGATGATCGGCAGGCCGCTCTTTTCCATCTCTGCCTTGACGGTATCATTATACGCGCCGCCGGTCGGACGCATCACCGTCGGCTTCTGCCCCGCATAGGATTCGATCAGGTCGCTGTTATCGTCTACCTGCTCATGGATCTCAGCGACGGACATTTTCGTCAGCGTTTTATGATCCATCGTATGGTTGCCCATCTCATGCCCTTCGGCAAGGTAGCGTGTAAGCACCGTGTTGAAATCGCGCACCCGATAGCCGCACATGAAGAAGGTCGCATGCGCGCCCCGTTCGGCGAGCGCGTCGAGCAGCCGCGCGGTCAAGCCTTCCGATTGGCCGGTCGGGCCGTCGTCGAAGGTGAGCGCTATATAATAATCGGCCTCCGGCACATCCAGCGCCGCCTTTTGCTCGCTCAACGAAGCCCCAAGCGCCTGGATCGCAGCCTCCTGATCCGGATAGCCTTCCAGCGAAGCGATCGTAAACGCCAGCACGCCGTCCCCAAGCGTCGCCTTATTCATCCCCAGCAGCGCCGCAAGCAGGTCGTCGGAAACATATACCGTGCCTTCCAGCTCGTGGAACGAAAAGTTTTCGTCCGCCGTTGGGCTGCGGTCGACCTTTGCTGTTTTGTTTTCCACGTTCAGCGAAGACGTGCGGTCTCCCAGCTGGATCGAAGACGTGCCGTCGGCCCCTGTTGTGACCGTCCCGCCCATCGCTTCCACGCATTCTTCCAGCGGAAAGTAAATGCTGTCGTCATCGTCAAAGGTGGTCATGCCGGAAAAATCGACCCATTCCCCGCGCGCCAATATTTTATCGGAACTGCTGCGGACGATCAGCCCGCCCGCCAAATACTGCGTGGTCGACGCCCCCAAAAGCTCCGCGACTTCGCTTGTCACCTGCGCGTTCGGATCCGTCTTGAATATGATGTAATTGCCCTGATCGGCGGGTAAAAATTCCAATGTCCAGCCGCCAATATTCTCGAGCGCCCGCGCCGGGATATAAGTATTGCCGTCCTGCACGACCGGCGCGGTCGGCAGGTCTATGATCTCCTCGCCGACGGTCATTTGCGGGATGCCGACGGTCATCGTTGCCGTCACCTTGCCGTCGGTCAGGGTCGCGATCTGGTTGACGTCATCCCACGTCACGGTCAATCCTATGCCCTCCCCCGCTGCGCGGAGCGGAACCTGTACCCGGCTGTTATTGTCCACAAAGGGCTTAACGCCGCCCGCCAATGTAAAGCGCGCATGTTCGCGTACCCCATAGCGGTTATCGACCTGAAACGCGACATAATCCGGATCGACTTCCACAAGCGTCTGATCGATCGACGGCACACGGTCAGACACCGCCCCGGAGGTCGCCCCAGTCAAAAACACCGGCGCCAACATCGCCGCCGACATTGCAACCGCGCCAAGCAACCCGATCTTCCATTTCTTCATAATCACATACTCCTCTATGTACCGGAAGCGCAGGCACAAACCGTCCCTGCGCAATAAAAAATCCTGATTGAAAAACGCCGGTCAGCAAACCCCGGCGGCGTCCTTCCTCTTGATTCCTATTATACCACAGTCCGACAAAAAAACATATCTCTGCGCTGTTACTTTTTTGAAAAATTTTTGCGTCGATTTTTGGTCAAAACAGCGACAGCTGTTCCTCGCCGCCAAGCAGGCGGCGAAGCGGCGCCATATGATCCAGCGAAACGCCCGATCCCTGCGCCTGCGCGCGCAGCCAGCGAAACAGCGCGGCGCGATATGCCTTTTTGGCGGCTGGATCGCGATATAGCCGACGGAGCGGGGCGTCGCACTGCGGGAACTCCCGTTGAAGGAACTCCAAAAACACCTGCCGCGTTTTGCCGCGCAGGTTCAGCATACCCGGCAGCAGGTAATCGGCCTTCGCTTCCCGCGCGCCTGCGAAGATGGCGGAAAGACTCGCCCGACTGTCGTTCAGG
This sequence comes from uncultured Eubacteriales bacterium, assembly GCA_910586105.1. Lineage (GTDB taxonomy): Bacteria > Bacillota > Clostridia > Oscillospirales > Butyricicoccaceae > QXXE01. Next base: position 3,075 of record CAJUGU010000059.1, read on the forward strand.
TAGGGTACGATCGGCATGAGATGCACGCCGGTACACGCGCGCGTATCCGCAAACGCGCGCAGCACTTCAAAGCGCCGCGCGGAGGGCGCGCCGCCCGGTTCCAACCGTTCCCGGACGCGCTCGTCAGCGCAGGTGATCGTGGCCGCGATATTGACCGCCGCGACCTCGGCCAGCCGGGCGATTAAATCGAAATCCCGCAGGATCAGGTCGGATTTGGTCGAGATGATGCAGGGGTTCCGATACCGGATCATCAGGCGCAGGATGTCCGGCATCAGCCGGTATTCCGCTTCGGCAGGCTGGTAACTGTCAGTCACGCCGCCGATGTTGACCAGCTCCCCCGCCCAGGAGCGCCGTGAAAGCTCTCGTTCCAACCGTTCCGCGATGTTGGTCTTTACATAAAGGTCCCGGTAAAAATCACCTTCCCCATCCCCCATATAGCCGTGGGAATACAACGCAAAGCAATAACGGCAGCCATGCGCGCAGCCCCGATAAGGGTTCAGATCCCATGAATACGGCAGGAAGCGCGACGAAACATGGTTCAGCGCCGCCGCGCATTGGATCTCCCGGATCGCCATGCCGCGCCCCCGTTTAAAACTCGTTTTCCGAGAATTCGCGCAGCTCCAACCCGTCGTTGTGTTCGAGCGCCCACGTGATATTCCACGGGCTGGAAAACAACAACAATAAGTTGCCGTTAAAATCCTGCACGATCTTGGTATCGCTGGTCAGTTTCAGCGCTTTCGGGTCGTAAGTCTCCGGATCGTTGACGATCCAGCGGAGATGTTCGTAGGGCAGCATCTCACGGACGATCTCTACATTATATTCATTTTTCAGCCGATATTCCAACACTTCAAATTGCAGCACGCCGACCACGCCGACAATGACCTCCTCCATGCCGGTGTTCGGCTCCTGAAAGATCTGGATCGCGCCCTCCTGCGCGATCTGGGTCGTACCCTTCACGAACTGCTTGCGCTTGAGCGTATCCTTCTGGCGCACGCGCGCAAACAATTCGGGCGCAAAGGTCGGGATGCCCGAATACGTGCATTTTTTATCCGGCGAGCAGACCGTATCGCCAATGGAAAAAATACCGGGGTCGAATACGCCGATAATATCCCCCGCATACGCCTCGTCGACGATAGAACGATCCTGCGCCATCAGCTGCTGCGGCTGCGCAAGCTGGATCTTTTTGCCGCCCTGCACGTGCCAGACCTCTTTGCCGCGCTCAAATTTGCCGGAGCAAATGCGCATGAAAGCGATCCGGTCGCGATGGGCCTTGTTCATATTCGCCTGGATCTTGAACACGAAGGCGGAAAAATGTTCGTCGAACGGGTCGATCACGCCGATATCCGATTTCCGCGGCAGCGGCGAAGTCGTCATGGTCAGGAATTTTTTCAAAAACGGCTCCACGCCGAAATTGGTCAGCGCCGAACCAAAGAACACAGGCGACAGCTTGCCATGGCGCACCGCATCCAAATCGAATTCGTCGCCCGCGCCCGCGAGCAGTTCGATATCGTCCGAAAGGGTCTGGTACTGCGTTTCGGTAAGCGCTTCCTTGAGCACGTCGTCGCCAAAACGCATCCGGGTCGCCGTGACCTCGTGGCGCGCGTCCACGCCCTCAAACGCAATGACCTCCTCGTCTACGCGGTCGTAAACGCCCTTGAATTCCCGTCCGGAACCAATCGGCCAATTCACGGCAAAGGTACCGATCCCCAGCTCGTTCTCGATCTCTTCAAGCAGCTCGTAAGGGTCGCGCGCCTCGCGGTCCATTTTATTGATAAAGGTAAAGATCGGGATATCCCGCATCACGCATACTTTAAACAGCTTGCGCGTCTGCGCCTCGACGCCCTTGGACGCGTCAATGACCATCACCGCGCTGTCCGCCGCCATCAGGGTGCGGTAGGTGTCTTCGGAAAAGTCCTGATGCCCGGGGGTATCCAAAATATTGATGCAGCAGCCATTGTAATGGAACTGCAAAACCGACGAAGTGACGGAAATACCGCGTTGTTTTTCGATCTCCATCCAGTCGGAAACCGCGTGGCGGGAATTCTTTTTCCCCTTGACCATACCGGCCTCCTGGATCGCCCCGCCATAGAGCAGGAATTTTTCGGTGATCGTCGTTTTGCCGGCGTCGGGGTGCGAAATGATCGCGAAGGTCCGGCGGTTTTCAATTTCTTTTCTCAAATCTGCCAAAGCTGAATTCTCCCTTCTGCTTACATTATTCTACCATCCCCGGCATAAATACGCAAGCTGAATTTGTTTCGGAAACTTCAAAGAATATACATAATATATACACAATTCTTTTGTATACTTAGAACATGGTCAGGCGGACAGGGAAAGCGCCGCCCGACCATGTTCCCCCTTTCAAAGCAGTGAACGAATCTGTATCTCATGAACTGCTTAAAATGCTTTCTACTCTCTCTATCCTACCTTTTTATGAAGAGCGCCCCAGGGTCTGAGCAGCCCTGGGGTTGCTCTTTTTTTACCCGCGGCAGACGCCAGATCCAAAGCCCTCGCCAAAAAGTTTTCGCATCCGGCAAGCCGATTATGCCACTTCGTCCCGCCGTCCTTTTGGCGGGACGAAGATACGCGCAAAAACGGCTTCGACTGTACCCATCCCGCCCGCAGGCGAGAAAGGGATTCCAAAGGGACGAGTCCCTTTGGCGCCGTCCGCGTAGGACCGGGGTCCCGGGGCAGCGCCCCGGCGTCCGCATAGGAACGAGGGTTCGGGGCAGCGCCCCGGCGCCCGCATATCCTGGCAGCGGCTCAAAGCACGACCCGCAGCTCGCTCCCGTTCAGTTTTTTGACGACCTCGATCCCCGGTTCGATCGATTCCCGCAGCAAACCGACATGCGATATGATGCCGACCATCCCGCGCGAGGATCGGATCGCCGCCAACGCTCCCATCGCGTCCTGAAGCGACTGCGCGTCCAGCGATCCAAACCCTTCGTCGACAAAGATCGCGCCCAGCGTCTTGCCGCCCGCCTGCGACTGCGTCACCGCCGACAGCCCGATCGACAGCGCCAGCGCGACCAAAAACTTTTCGCCGCCCGAAAGCGTCGCCACGCTCCGCCGCCCGCCCGACTGCCGGTCGAGCACTTCCAGCTCCAAACCAGCCTTGCGCGTCCGGCCCGTGGTTTCCAGCGTCCGATAGATCTGATACCGCCCGTCATGGATCTTTTCCAGCAGCCGGTTCGCTTCCGCCGTCACCGCCGAAAGCATCACCCCCAACACATACCGCTGCAAGCTGACGCCGCTTTGTCCGCGCACCAGCCGCGTGAACGCCGCCAACCGATTAAAATCCGCCGTCCGCGTTTTCAGCGTCCGGTCGATCTCCAAGACCTTTTCCTCGGTCTCCATCAGCCGGCTCAGCCGCGCCCGCGCGACCTCCGCCGCACTGTGGGCCTGCTTCGCCCGCTCCTGAAACTGCTCGAACCGCTCCCGCAGCGCTTTTAAGTCGGGCCGTTCCCGGCCCTCCAGCCGCGCCCGCTCCGCGCGGCAGGTCTCCCGCGCCGCAAACAGCTGCTCGTCATACGCCCGCAGCTCGCGCTCTAACCGCTCGAACAGCTCCCGCGAAGGCTTTTCATCATGCAGCCGCGTCCGGGCCAGCCCGTCCGGATCAAGGCGGTCCAGCTCCAGCCGCACCGCTTCCTCCGCTGCTTCCATCCGCGCCAGCTGGGTCTCCCCATTGCGCAGCGATGCCAGCACCGTTTTTTCCTTCAAATCGAGCTGGCTGCGGCGCGCCGCAAAATCGGCGATCTGCTTGTTTACCGTCTCAAGCTTGTTCACCGCCGCCGCTGCCGCCCGGCCCTGATTCTGCGCCGCAAAATGCGCCTCCGGATCGTAGCCTCCCGCTTTTTCCAGCCGCTCCTGCGCCGCGCGCGCCTGCTCCCCTAACGCCTCGCAGGCCGCGCCAAGGCGCAGCGTCTCCTGATTCGCCTTTTCCAGCTCCCGGTTGATCCGCTGTAACTGCTCCCGAGTGATTTCGCCTTCCGCCGCGCGCGCCGGGGCCGGATGATGCGTGCTGCCGCACACCGGGCAGGGCGCGCCGTCCTGCAAGCCCTCCGCCAGCTCGCAGCTCAATACCTGCAAATGCAACGCCGCCGCACGGCTGCTTTTCTCCACGCAGGCGCGGTATATTTCCTCGCAGCGCCGGAGCTCCGCCTGCCGCCGCGCCAGCTGCTGCGCCGTCTGTCCGGCCTCGTCGGCAAGTCCCTTGCGCTGCTCGAACAGGCGCAGCTCAGCGTCCAGCGCAGGCTTGCGCTCCGCCTTCTTCCGCAGCATCTCCTGCTGCTCCCTCGCCTGCTGCTCCTCAACGTCCAGCTCCTTGCGCCGCTTCTGGCAATCGGCCTCCGCCTGCTTGGAAAACTGGACGTTTTCTTTCACCAGCCGCGCGTCCCGCACCGCCTTGCGCCAGCGCTCATAAGGCTCGGCAAGCTCACGCAGCCCCAGCGTTTCCCGCCGCCGCCGCTGTTCCTCCGCCTGCCCTTCCAGACGCGCCCGCGTCTTTTCCGCCGCTTCCAGCCGCGCAAAAGCTTGGTCGAGCGCCGCCGCTTCCTCAAGCGTCCGGGCCGACTGCGCCGCCTCCCGTTCCACCGCCTGGCATTCGTTCACCAGCCGCCCGATCCGCTCCCGCGCGGCTTGCTTTTTCAGCAGGATCTCGCCTTCCTGCTCGCAGTCGACCGCGCGGCAGAGCGCCGCCTTTTCCTGCCGGAGCGCTTCCAGCGCCCGCTGCTCGGCAAGCGTCCGCTCCCCGAGCCGTTCCGCCGCCTCGCCCCACCGTCCTACATCGAACAACGTGGTCAGCAGCGCTTCCTTTTCCTCGGAGTTGGCGACCAGCAGCCGTTCAAACTGCCCCTGCGGCAGGATGACCACCTGCCGGAACTGGTCGTATTCCAGCCCGAGCAGCTCCTTCGCCTTACCGCCGACCAGCGCCTGCTTCGGGTTTTCAAAAAACGGCTCGAATTCGCCGTTTTCATTGCGGAACAGCGCGTCCTGCTCGGGCAGGTATTCGATCGCACCCGAACGCTTGCGGCGCACGCGCAGCCGCCGGATAAAGCGGTACCGCCGCCCGTTCGTATCGAATTCAAACAGGACCTCGGTCGGCGTATCCTCCGCTGCGAACTGGCAGCGCATCGCGGACAGCTCACCGCGCGCCCCGCCCGACGACCGCCCGTAAAGCGCGAACGTGATCGCGTCCAGAATGACCGTCTTGCCCGCGCCGGTCTCGCCCCGGATCAGGAACAGCCCCGCGCGCCCCAGCGCTTCAAAATCGATCGACTGCCGCCCCAGGTATGGGCCGAAAGCCTGAAATACCAAATTCACCGGTTTCATTGCGCAGCGTCTCCCTCCCGGATCTCCCGCAGCAGTTCCAGGAACAGTACAATATGCTCCTGTTCCGCCGGCCCGCCGCCGATCTCTTCACAAAAACGTCCTACCAGGTCCGCCGGACGGCGGGAAAGCGTGTGCAGCTGTTCCACCGTCATCGTCGCCGCCTCGCCCGCGCCGGTCTGCCGCCCGACCAGCGTCACCAGACGCGGGAAACGGGAGCGCAGGGTATCCAGCGTTTCCAGCCCCGCCCCCCGGTCGGTCAGCTCGACCTTCACATAATCCTCGCTGGACGGCAGCGCAAGCACGTCGTCATAAGCGCCGCGCAGCGTCCGGAGCGTGCGCGAGGGGTGCAGCGGGACTTCCTCGATCTCCCGCGTCGCGGTGTCGAACACCGTCACCGATTTTTCCCCCTCCGAGAAGCTGTAGGGGTACGGCGACCCCGCGTAGCGAATGTTGGGGGCGGGCTGCTGCGCCCGATGCAGGTGCCCCAACGCGACATAATCCAGCCCCTCAAACACATCCGCGCCGATCTGGCTTGCGCCGCCAAGCGCCGCCGCGGTATCGCTTTCGGACAACGCCGCGCCGGTCACGAAGCAGTGCGCCGCGACGACCGTCGTCGCTCCCGGCATCCGCCGCGCCCGCACGTCGTCCATCAGCGCGCGCATCGCGTCGTTGGCGCTGTGCAGCCCGGCGTCGGGATACAACAGCCGCACCTGTTCGGTGTTGAAATATGGGATCAGCCAAAATTCGGCGTCCCCCTGCCGGATCGGCTGAGGCCGCGCGCGCAGGCTGCCCTGCACATAAAGCCCCGCGCCTCGCAGCAGCCCGGCGAGCGACGCCAGCCGCGCCGCGCCGTCATGGTTGCCCGCGATCAGGTACACCGGGCATTTGCCGCACAGCGCCGTAATAAAGCGGTCGTACAGGCCGATCGCCTCGCCGGACGACACGGCGCGGTCGAAAATATCCCCGGTGAGCACGACGGCGTCCACCCGCTCCGTATCTACGATGGAAAGCAGCTCGGCCGCGAACTCCTCCTGCTCCCCGAGCAACGAAAAACCGCCCAGCGAGGCCCCCAGATGCAGGTCTCCGGTATGTAAGATGCGCAAACGTTCCTCATCCTTTCCCCATTTCGACCTGTTCGGAAACCTTCCAAACGCCATCCGGACGGGTCTATTTTTTAAAAGCAGCTTATTAGAAGCTCTCCCAGGCCCCTCACAGCTTTTCCATGAACTGGCCCGCCTGTTTCGCCATCAGGCGCTTGGTCCCCTTGGTATCAAACGCGATCTCCAACAGCGCGTCGCCGCCCATCGGCTTGACCGAAACGACCATGCCCTCGCCAAAGACGCGGTGCTTGACCCGTTCGCCCGCCGCAAAACTCGGCAGCTCGGCCGGGGCGGCCGGCGCAACGCCCACCCGGCGCGCCGCCGTATACGATACCCGCGAGGTCACCGTGCCCGGCACATCGGTCTGGATGGCAGGCGCAGCCGCTGAAGTCACGTTGGAATCCATCAGCCCCTGCGGCATCTCCTTCAGGAAGCGGGACGGGCGGGCGTATTGGGTGCGTCCATACAGCATCCGGCGTTCCGCGCAGGTGAGGTAAAGCTCCTCCCGCGCGCGCGTGACCGCGACATAACACAGCCGCCGCTCCTCCTCCATGTCCTCGTCGTTTTCCTCGGAACGGAAGCTCGGGAAAAGCCCGTCCTCCATGCCGCACAGGAAGACCGTCGGGAATTCCAGTCCCTTCGCCGAGTGCATGGTCATCATCAGCACCGCGTCCTCGTTGGGGTCCGTATGGTCGGCGTCGGTAAACAGCGACATTTCCTCCAGAAATCCCGCCAGCGACGGCTCTTCCGCGCGGGACTCATATTCCGCGATGTTGGATTTCAATTCCATAATATTTTCGATGCGGGAGTGTGATTCGCTGTCGTCCTTCGCCTCCCACGCGGCGCGGTAGCCCGACCGCTCCAAAATGGCTTCGTACAGCTCGGAGAGCGGGACGGCGCCCCGCAGTTCCCGCAATCCTTCGATCATTTCGCCGAACCTGACCATTGCCGAAGCGCCCCGCGAAAGCCCCGGGCATTCGTCGGCGTGGCGCACCACGTCAAACAGGATCTGCCCGGTCTTCGCCGCTTCCTCCGCCGCCAGCTCGACCGAACGGTCGCCGATCTTGCGCGCGGGCACGTTAATGATCCGGCGCAGCCGCAATTCGTCCGCCGGGTTTTCGACCACCCACAGATAGGCGAACATATCGCGGATCTCCGCGCGGCTGAAGAAATCGCGCCCCTTATAGATCCGGTATGGGATCCCGTTGCGCCGGAATGCGCCTTCGATGTTGTTGGAAAGCACGTTGTTGCGGTACAACACCGCAAAATCCTGCCACTTCTTCCCTCTTTCGATCCCTTCGAGGATGGTTTCCGCGATAAACACGGCCTCCTCCTCCTGCGAGCCCGAGCGGTGCAGGCAGACCTTGCCCCCGGCGCTCTGCTCGGTCCACAGCTCCTTGCCCTTACGGCGGACGTTGTTGCGGATCAGCGCGTTCGCCGTTTCCAGGATGTTGCCGGTCGAACGGTAGTTCTGCTCCAGCCGGATGGTCGTTGCGCCGGGGTACTGCTGTTCAAATTCGAGGATGTTGGCGATCGACGCGCCGCGGAATTTATAGATCGACTGGTCGTCGTCGCCGACGACGCAAATATTTTGCCGGCCTCCGGCGAGCAGCGCGCAAAGCGCATACTGCGCATGGTTGGTGTCCTGGTATTCGTCCACCAGCACATAACGGAATTTATCCTGATAATATTCGCGCACTTCGTCGTGGTTTTGCAGCAGCAGGACGGTCTTCAGGATGATATCGTCGAAGTCGAGCGCGTTTGCGTTCCGCATCACCTTTTCATACAGCGCGTAGACCTCGGCGACCTTGCTTTTGAAAAAATCCCCGGCGGCCTCCTCGGCGTACACGTTTGGCAGGATCAGGTTATCCTTTGCGCGGGAGATCATGCCCATGATGGCGCGCGGGTCAAAGGTCTTGGGGTCAAGGTTCAGGCGCTTGAGCACGTCCAGGATCGTGCGTTTTTTATCGTCCTCGTCGTAGATCGTAAACGCCTTGTCATAGCCGAGCTGTTCAATGTTGCTCCGCAGGATACGCAGGCACGCCGAGTGGAAGGTATACGCCCAAACGCCTGACGCATCCTGTTCTCCAAGGGCGCGCACCAGCCGTTCCTGAAGCTCTTTCGCGGCCTTATTCGTGAAGGTGATCGCAATGACCCGCCACGGCTTCGGCGCGTCGACGGCGCACAGCCGTTCCGCCCGTTCGCGGTCGGCCTCGTTGGGCGCGAGCATGTAATTGGTCAGGAACGCGAGATCCTCCCGCGTCGCCTCCTGCGGGGCAAAGGGGTAGTCATACCCCTTGCCGAACCGCAGCAGGTTGATGATGCGGTGGATCAAAACGGTCGTTTTGCCGCTGCCCGCGCCTGCAAGCACCAGCAACGGGCCTTCGGTCTGATAGACCGCTTCCCGCTGGCGGTCGTTCAGGTGCGCGAAGCGCTGTTCAATGATCGTCCGCCGGATGGATGCATATTTTAAATCAAATTTCGTAGGTTCCATGGATGAAACTTCCTTTTCAAGTAGTACCTTCATTATAACACGGTTTTCGACTTCCAACAAGCGGCGCCGGCAGGGAATTTCCCTCACCGCCGCCAGCGGGTATGATGTTTTATCAATAAAGTTGACGCCTCAGGCTCACGGAAACGTAGTATAATCAAAGCAAAGGAAGGTGTCGGGAATGGCAAAAGAACAGAGGAAGTATGAGAAAGAATACAAGGTACAGGCAGTGAAATTGGCCAGAGAGATCGGCCCGGGAAAGACGGCAAAAGACCTAATGCTCCAAACATTTGAACCGATATGCTGCTATGTTTTCCACAATAACTTCCCCGAGCGCCTTTTCCTTTGCGAAATCCGGCACAATGATTCGCAGAATGCTGAAAATGTTATGATATTTCTTCCTGTCATAAGTTTGAAAGCCAGGCTTTTAATACTTGGTTAAGCCCTTAGATCCAGAATTTTTTACTATCACCAGCTGGAATTGCACAACGGCTGATTTCGTACAGCGGGCAGCCATACAGGCTTGCAGCGGTTCAGGGATAAAACTTTAAATTGCTGTTAAAACAACGAGGTTTTGTACATATTGCACCTCGTACAGCGGACGTATCCCGCGCAGCACGCTCAGGCGCGCGCTCACGCTGAACGCCCCGCACAGCTGCCCGTCTTCCCGCAGCAGCTGGCACAGGATTTCCCGCACTTCGTTTTCATTGTGGTAACCGTTCACCTTATGCAAGGTCAGGTCGGGTCGATTCCGGTTCAAATAGTCCTCAAACCCGAACACGGTCAGGTAGTGCGACGGAATGAGCACGTCGCCTGCGCAGAGCAGCACCGAACTGCCCTCGGGCAACTGGCCGGACAGCAGTTCGGCGCTGTGCGCCCGGCCGCGTCATCATCACTCTGCACACAAGCGATGATCCGGGCGCGCACGGCTTCACTGACGCCTTTTTTCCCATACAGCGCACGGTGTACCGTACCAGTCGATACCCCGGCCTCCTGTGCGATATCTTTGATGGTTACGCGGTGATTCATTTTATATTTGTCACATCCCAAAAGTAGAAAACGTTTTATATTCCGTGTTCAAATTCGATTCGCCAATCGTTTCGTATATTTTCAAAATCGAACAGCGGATAGCTCCTGAGGCTTTGCCCCCTGCGTTCTTCCGGGCCTTATGCGTTTACATCGGATTCCAGGATAGCGCACTTTAAAAATGCCGCTATTCATGAAATGAGATTTTTAGCAAGCTTCGAAGCGTCCAGCTTCCTGCCTACTGTTTTAGCGTACCTGCGTTTTGGGGATTTGTCAATAGCGGAGCCGCTTTTTCGTCGCCGCTATACCACGCAATGAAAAAACGTTTTAGTCTCTTCCGGATATAAAAATTTTCCCCTCCAGCGCCTCGAATCGGCGATTTTTTTAAAATATTTTGGTTAATATAAACATTATACACTGTTTTTCTTTGTGAATTTCAACGAAATGCACAAAAATATATTGACAGACGCCTTCCAAACTGTTAAACTACAGAAAATCCAAACGTCACGAAAAAGTAAAACGTTTTCAAAAAGAAGGAGTAACATTGAGAGGAAAACCTATTCAGCGCATCTTGTCATGGATACTATGCTTTACGATGCTGTTCGGCATGTTGCCGGGCGCGCTTGCGTGGAGCGAGGATGATCCAGACACCGACGCAATCGAAATCGCTTTCTTCAAACTTGACCCAGAAGCAGAAGTCGAAAAGCCCACTGCAAGCAATGCCGTAACAGATTATGAAATTGAATATTCTGACGATTCCATAAAAAAAGGAACAACAGGCGCCGGCTATGATAATGGTCCTTTTTATCTCGAAACAGCCAAAGCGCCTGTCGGGAGTTCTGTGACCATTTCGGATATCGAAATTCCCGAAGGCACGTATCGGGTGGATTTGATTCACAAACCTAACAACAATCGAGCATCTATTGAATGCTCACTGGACAAAACCGAATTCCAAGAAATCAATCTTACGGAAAAATCCGGAACAAAATTGGATACAACCACCTTACTTAACGGGAACGCCAGAGAGAGTGACGATGGAAAATACTACGCCATGACGCTTTCCGAGAGCATGACATTTGATGAAACAACCACACACGAGTTTACAGCCACCGTAACGGCAGAAGGTGTAATCGTCCTGTACGGCCTGATTTTCACCCCGCCTGCGGCGCTGACGCTGGACAAGGATGCGATCGCGCTCGACCTGCTCTCCGCCCCGACGGCAACGGTCACCGCAACACTTGGCGAGGGTTACGAGGTTTTATCGTGGGAATCGGACGATGAAGATATCGCAGCCGTCAAAGCGGACGACGAGGATGAAACCAGCGCCGTTATTACGGCCACAGGCGTCGGCGAAACCACGATCACCGTAACCGCAGAAAACGTCGACGGCGACGAAAAAACGAAAACCGTAGCGGTAACGGTTACAAAGAGCGATGCGATCACGCTCAGTCGTTCGTCGCTCGCCTTTAATCTTGGCGAATCGAGCGACCCGGCAACCGTAACGGCAACCTATAACAGTTTGTTTGACAATCTGACTTGGGAATCCGATAACGAAGACGTTGCCACAATCACAGCCGAGGGCGATACCGCTACAATCACCCCGATCGGGCAGGGTTCGGCTACGATCACCGCTTCCGTCACGCGGAAAGACGATCCGGATGAAACGGCATCCGCAACGCTGGAAGTCACGGTCGAGCAGATCAATCGAATCCCAATCACCCTGAAAAGCGACCTTTCCCCCAAGGTGCTGACCCTGAACGCGGAACAGCAATATATCCGCGTCGCGTAGGGCTCAACGGTAGGCGACCTGCTGGATTCGCTGGAAGCGCCGAAAACCCGCAGCGACATTTTCTCGGTACAGTCCAGCGAAGGCGCGACGAAGGAACGCCACGAAACGCTTCTTTCCAGCGATATCCTCGTTGTGGAGTATGCCGACGAAGTCGCGCACTACAGCCTGATCGTTGAAGGCGACAAAACCAGCACGGCGATCGTCGTAAAAACCGATCCGTATGACTTTGAGTTCGGTATGCAGGGCTCAAATATCGGAGAAATCACAGACGACAGCATCACCCTGATCGACGGTAAGGTGCGCCGTATTTGGGTCGCGGACACTACCAAGACGGATAATACCAACGACAAGGCCCTTGCCAAGCAGATCAACAAATCCACTTATACAGGCTCGGTTGGCCGTCTACAGGCGTTGCGCAGCTGCAGCGAAATCATAACGCAGCTGGAGTCAGCCAACGGCACGGCGCAAAGCTATCAGATCACCAGCTCAACGGGAGCTGTGAAAACGTCAGCGCTTCCCGCAGACGGCGACAAGCTGATCGTAACCGCCGCGGACGGCTCGACGAAGAAAGAGTACACAATCTCCATCGTTGAAGCCGCGGTGAACGGCCGGCTCGATCTGAGCCAAACCGAAATGACGGTCGATACCGCGCAAACGCTGGTATTGGAATACTATGCCGGCCAGCGCACGCCGGAAGCGACCGTTGACATTGACCTTCCCGCGGGGATGTCCAAAATCAGCGAAAGCGACATCACCATCAACGTAATCGGCCGCGGCGACGTTGCGTTTGCCGATTTCTCGGAAAGCTCCGGAACGCTGAACGCGGACGGTACCTTTACAAACGAAAAAATGCATCAGGTCTTAGGTCGTCTCGCATCCGATTACGCGTATCAGACGCTTGGTACCGTGACGCTCACCGACCGTCCGGAAGGCGGACAGACCCTGCGCTTTACCGGCCTCGACCTGTGCCCGAACAACGGCGCTGACCTGCGGATCGCGATGAAAGGCGTGGAATTTGACACGCTGGGCGATCATGATTTTTCCGCCCGCCTGACAACTGCGGATTCTTCGGTAGACCGCACGCTTTCCGGCCTGCGCAGCACCGGAAAGGGCTCGGAAACCGCTTCCCTGACCGTGAAAAATACGGTTTCCGACCTAAAGCGTCTGCCCTATGACCCGGGCCTTGCAGCGCCTTCGTACAAGTACGAAAACGGCGGCGTGACCGGCCTGAGTTATCTGGATTACAGCGAGATGGGCGAGCTGTACACCTCCGCCTACCTGTCCTGGACGCCGGCGGCAGATGCAAGTTCGGTCACGCTGTATACCTCGAAAGGCACGGTAGGCGATAATGGCGCCGTTACCCCAGGCAGCTGGGATGCCGGCACGCAAATTTCCAATTCTGGTTCTTACACCGTAACCAATTTGGATGCAAACGCATACTACCAATTCAAACTGGAAGTGAACGGCGGATCGCACGCGGGCGACTCGAACATCATCGAGCACTACAGCGGCAAGCTGGATGCGACAAAGTTCGGCCTTGCGGCCGGAACGGGCGCCGATACGGCACGCGCAAACAAAGCCGCCCTCAACCGTGCGATCTCGTGGCTGAACAGTATCGGCGGCGGTACGCTGAATATCCCCGGCAACGGGAACAACGACGCGCCGCTGGACTACCCCACCGGTACAGTCTATCTCAAGAGCAACGTCTATTTGTATATTGAGACCGGCGCGCGGCTCCATGCCCAAAGCGGCGTAATGGACGGCCCGGAAAGCGCATGGTGGAGCTTCGGCGATTACGCCAGCGGCACGAACGCCAGTGAAGATCCTTATGCCAACCCGGACAATTTTCTTTCCAAGCAGGACGACGGCCATTGCTTTTTCCAGAACTGTATGATCTATGCACGCCGAGCGGACAACATCAAGATCGTCGGTACAGGCCGTCTGGACGGCAACGGCGTACTGCAAACCGGCGACGGTACCATCTTCAAGCAAGCGACAAACAAGCAGGATGACCTGTTTGCTTTCAAGCTCTGCACCAATATCGAGGTCGGCGGCAAAAACACATGCGACGACCTGATCTATGATATCACGAAGGCGGGCGAATACGTGAAGCAGACCAACACGGTCACGCCCGGCCTGTCCTATAAAAAAAGCGGCGAATCAGGGTTAGCCAATATGCTGTATATCGACCGCGGCGGACATTTCGTGATGCTGTCCACCGGCTCGGATAACGTGCATATCCACGATGTATATTATCAGCGGTATAACACCGGCAACGCCCGCGACGTGTGGGATTTCATGGGAAACCGCAACGTATACGCCGTGAATATCTTTGCGGCGAGCTGCTCAGACGATATCATCAAGCTTGGTTCCGACTGCTCGCTGGGCTTCTCTCGCCCGGTGGCAAACTATAAGGTACGCAACATCATCGGCGACACCAACTGCAACAACCTGCAAATCGGTTCCGAAACCGCAGACGATACGCTGAATGTCGATGTGGATAACCTCGTCGTGCTGGGAGCGAACAAGGCAGGCTTCTCGATCTCCACAAATGACGGCGCGCTGGTGAAGAACATCACCCTGAACGAGGGCAATACCGGCGCGGTCTACACGGGCGAGAACGGCGATCCGGACAGCGGCTATTTCCAGCGCACCCGCACCCCGATCTTTATTTCGATCTCGCATCGCGGCCGTATCATCGGCGCGGAAAACTACACGACCCCTGGCGGCGAGCGCGCTGTGTGCAACGTCGCAATGGGCCATGTAACCGATATTTCCTTTAAGCATGTGAAAATCGCAGACGCCTACAGCGGCAGCACCTACAGCGGTAATTTTGATCCCATCTATCAGCCTGCCGCAACCGCAAACGGCGGGAAAGGGCATACGGAATTCACCTCCGTCGTAGTCGGCTACAAAATGCCCGAGGGCGTGACCGCAGCCGATATGCCGGACGGCCGTGCAACCGGTTATGTGGAAAACGCCGTCTTTGAAGACGTAGAGCTGACTGTTAAAGGCTACAATAAGGACGGCAACTACCCGTTCGAAACCACGGAAAACACCTGTAAGGAACTGAACGTCGGCCAGTACAACAGCCCGGATATGGGCGTGCGCCCCTCCTATGGCTTCTATGTCCGCCATGCAAAAAACATCACTTTTAAGGATGTAACGCTCGACTTTGAAGGGCTCGATGGCGGCACCGACGACCGTTACCCCATCGTATTTGACGATGTACAGGGCGCGGTGATGAACAATGTTACCATGACCAAGGGCCTTGGCGTAAACGGGCTTGTGCAGCTGCGTGAATCGTCCGGCATTTCGCTGACAGGCTGCGGCTATGTTGAAAAATCCGCGATGGATACCCGGATTTCGGTTGAAGACGCGAACAACCTGACCGGCGGCGATACGGTGGAAACCTGGACGGTCTATCCCACGCTGCGGGCGGTGTTCGACATCCTTCTGGCCGTCAGCGACAATGCGGAAGACGTGAAGGAGCTTAATAACGTCCAAAAAACCGTCACCGTATTTGCTGACACCACCGTTTCCAGCCTTCTCGATCAGGTGAAGAGCCGGAATACCCTGTCCCTGAGCTTCGCGGTGCAGAGCGCCGACGGACAGAAAAAGGATGCTGGCGATATGCTCGCAGACGGCGACCGTCTGGTCGTGACCTGCGCGGCGGAAAACGCCCAGGTGAACGAAAAAACCTACGGCATCCTCCTTGCAGAGCGCCCGCTTCCGGAGCCGCAGGGTGAAAGCTTCTTCGTCGTGTACTATGACACCGACGGGACAAAGAACCCGACCTTGCACTGCGTGCCCGAAAAGACGCTTGCCTCTGGCCATGACAGCGGCCCGTATTACTTGCAGATCGCCGGTACGGTCGATGAGGAATATAGGATCACCGTTCCGGTGGAACAGGCCGGAAAATATCGGGTCGACCTGGTTATCAAGCAGAATGCAAACCGCGCGACCGTTCAGAATTATCTGGACGATATCCCGCTCAGCGATCCCTTCCATCTGGGCATTGTGACTGATCTGGTAGATGCGGGAGCCGATATTGGCTCAACCGGCAATAACAAGTATTATTACCGTCCCCTGACGGAGGAAATCGAACTGGCTGCAGGCGACCACACCTTTAAATCGGTCGTAACGGTTGCAGGCAACGTCGTGATTTATGGCGTGCGGCTGACCCGGCTGGACGTCCCGGTAACCGGCGTTCAGGTCTCCCCTGCTGAGCTGAACCTCTACTCAAACACCGGCTCACAGACTGCGCAGCTGACTGCATCCGTCCAGCCCGCAGACGCTTCCAACCAGAATGTTGTATGGACTTCCAGCGACAAATCCGTTGCAACAGTCAGCGCAGATGGCCTTGTCACCATAAAGGGTAACGGCCGCGCGGTCATTACGGCAACGACAGAGGATGGCGGCTTTACGGCTTCCTGTAACGTTACGGTTTCTACTTACAGCAACAACAGCGGCAACAGTGGAAGTGGAAGCGGCAGCGGCAAGCCGAGCGGCAGCGGCAAGCCGAGTGGTAGCACCACAGAAAAACCGGCGACAACACCCAAACGCGATACAGATGATAATTCTTCCAGCAGCAAGCAAACAGAATCGTCTGTCCCGGCAGCGAATTTCCCGGATGTAGAACCCAGCGATTGGTTTGCCCCGGCAGTCGACTTTGTCTCGGCAAACGGCCTGATGGCTGGCAGCGGCGGGCACTTCACCCCGAACAACAGCCTGACGCGCGCCATGATCGCACAGATCCTGTTCAACATGGACGGCGCGGCGGCAGCAAACACATTTGTTCGCTTCCCCGACGTAAAGGCGGACGACTGGTATGTCAACGCGGTTTCGTGGAGCGTTTCCCGGAGCTTCATGAGCGGCTATGGAAACGGCAACTTCGGCCCTAACGATGCGATCACCCGTGAACAACTTGCGGTTGTCCTCTACAACTACGCGCAGGCGAAGGGTTACAACGTGTCGCTTTCCGGCAGTCTGGAAAGCTTCGCAGACGGCGGCGCCGTTTCGGATTGGGCGGCCGCGGCAGTCCGCTGGGCAGTCGGTTCCGGACTGCTGTCCGGCAAGTCCGGCGGGCGGCTTGATCCTTCCGGAACTGCGACCCGCGCAGAGGTTGCGCAAATCCTGATGACTTTCTGTCAGAAGATCGCAGGCTAACTGCTTTACACTTAAACATACCCGCCTAATCCTGAAAGGAAAAAGGGGCTGTAAAAAGTCCCCGTAAAAAAGCAGTGCTGATTTCCCCCAAAAGGAAGCCAGCACTGCTTTTTTGTCATATGATTTATAATCGAGCAAAACAGGAATACACAGAACCAAGCGGCAAAGGCGAGCACATGAGGCAAAGGGATCCGTTACTTTGGCGCAGCTGCATCAACAATCGCACAGGAAAAACGAGGGAATCCGAGCTTCCGGGAAAGGCTGAATAATCAACTGTGTAAATGTCAATAATATCCACATTGAATAAAATGGAGGAAAAGACATGAAAGCAGTAAGAACCGGAATAAGTGAACAAGAGAAGGAATTAGTAGGGTATCTGGTGCTCCATCCAGCCAGAAATAGAACTCGTCCTTAAGCTGGATTTCCTCATGGCTGTGTTATCGTCCTTGCCGGACACCAGCCCGCCTGCGTCCTCTGCCTTGCCCTGCGAAAATCCCGCTCCCAGTCCAAACCCGATTCCTGACCGGATGGAGCACTAGACGTGGCAGCAACACAATTTCAAGTCGCATCGCCTTTGAATGCAAACCACCGCTGTCCAAAATAATTCAGCACCGTATAAAGGCATATGCCTGCCAGCATAGCTGCATTTTCCTGTACCCTTATGGGCTGCGATGTGAACAGCAGCTCAACAAGCGGCTTTGCCATTCCATATGCAAGCAGGTAGCAAATCGCCAGATTGAGTGCAAACCGCGCAACCTGCTTCCAAGACCATCCCCGAGCCTGGAAGGTAAAATACTTGTTCAGAAAAAAACTGACGGCCCCTCCGACAATATAATTGGCTGCGGATGCTATCCAATAGGACATTCCGCCAAAATTGTACAGCGCAAACATGACCGCACTGCCAACCAAGGTATTGCAGACGCCTACCAGCAAAAATTTGACCAGCGTTTTGTCAAAAAATATCCTTTTGTTCATTTCTGATCCTTTCTGTATCCGATCCGGTTCTCAGCAGTCCGCTCTCGTTACAATCCGCAAACCGAACAGCCGTAAAAACATGTGCGCACCCGTGAATGGAACTCTTTGCGGATTTCAAAGGGAAGCGGCACCGCATGACGGCAAAGGCTCACTTCAGTCGGTTCGTCAGCGGTTTTCGAACAGGTCTAATCCTCAGCTTCCCTATCGGTCCGTTCACTGATGATATATCGAGGACGATGTTTCACTTCCAGATAAATTTTTCCGATATATTCTCCGATGATCCCGAAGGACAACAGCTGTACCCCGCCAATAAAACACGCGACAGCGACCATGCCGGCCCATTCAGCAAACTTTTTATGCAACAGCAGCATCGAAATCGACCAGATAATCCCAGCAACGCCCAGCAGGACAGCCAATACGCCTAATCCGGTTATCATCCGAATCGGTTTTACCGAAAGGCTTGTAATCCCGTCAATGGCCAGCGCCAGCATCTTCCGAAGCGGATAATGGCTTTCCCCGGCTATCCGGGCATTGCGTACATAATAGACGCTTGCGCTTTGATACCCTACAAGGGGGATCAGACCGCGCAAGAAAAGGTTCACTTCCTGAAATTCCGAAAAGGATTGCAGGACGCGGGACGAGATCAGCCGGTAATCCGCATGGTTATAAACGGATTCCACTCCCATCCAATTCAAAAGCTTATAAAAGCGTTCCGCGGTAAACCGCTTGAAAAACGTATCCGTATCACGATTATCGCGGACACCGTATGATATTGTCAATATTGGTTGACACTTTTTTTACAAGGATATCAATGCCTAAGCAGCATCCAGAGATTCATAGTATCTCTGTCGTTTAACCATAGGAGGTAGCCCCTCATTGGCGGAGCATATCCTCCTGTTGTTCCAATAGCCGATGAAATATGATATTGTCAATATCAGTTGACACATTTAGCTCAAAAGGATTGGACTGCTAAGCGGCAGAATGCAGGGATTCGTTGTAGCGCATGCGCCTCACTAGGGGAGGCAGTCCACCGTTAGCGGAGCAGATCCGGCGGCGGTTCCAGCAGCTCATGAAGTACCGCCAGATCCTTGTCTTGAGTTCCTCAACGGTCAGGCTTTC
>CAJUGU010000060.1 GCA_910586105.1 uncultured Eubacteriales bacterium
CGGTTGAAAATGCCTCGTTTCCCGCTGAAATAGCGGGTTTTCTCATGTCTTCCCGTCCCATCCCGGTTTATCCCGCGTTTCTCAAATATCCTGTCTCTCTACAATTTTTCAATTTACGCCGTCCCACCGCCAGGGACAGCCGTGCGCAGCCCCTCCCCTGCCCGGTCACGTTCTGCCCGGCATTTTGACAGTTGCCGAAAAAGTTTGAAAGAGCACGTACTCGTTTCCGGCTGCTGAACCAATCCTTCCGATTCCGGCAGAAATATGCTTTCCCGTCATTTTGCACAGTGCGTAAAACAAAATTTCGGAAAACGCAATAGTCAGAACCTCCAAAAAGCAGGTGGAAAAATGGTGCAAGTATCCAAAGATCGCGTTTGCGGGAAAAAAATCGCCGAAAACAATTGACAAACAAACTTAGCAGGCGCATAATAGGCTCATAAGAAAAAACGAGCACGTGCTCGTGATAATTACGAGCACGTGCTCACAGTAATAAAAGTGATATTGCCGAAGGCGCCATAAAAAAGTTGTGATCGCGTCAGAAATCCGCTATAATTATGGTGGAGAAAGGACGTGATCCGGCTTGAAAATGACAATCAAAGAAATCGCGGAGATGGCTGGCGTTCACCGTGCTACGGTCGACAAGGTTCTTCATAACCGCGTGGGCGTGAGCGACGAGGTGAGGCAAAAGGTGCAGGACATCATCAATAAATATGAATATACGCCAAACCCCGCGGGCCGGATACTGCAAAAGCAGGGACGGGTGTTCCGGATTGCAGCAATCCTGGTGGACGTCGACGCGCTGAACTTTTTAAAGGAAGGCATCGAGCAGGGCGTGCAGGAACGCGTCGGCTTCAACATCCGCATCGAATACCACATCACCAAATTTCATGACGCACAGGGGCAGGCCGCGATCCTCGACTACGCGGTCGCCGAGCGGATGGATGGCATCATCATCAACCCCATCAACAGCGAACGCGTGCGGGCAGCGATCGACCGCGCGGCGGACGCAGGCATCCCTGTCGTCACGACCAACTCTGATATCGAAGGCTCCAAACGCCTTTGCTATGTCGGGCTGGACGGCGCGCGCGCAAGCCGCGTTGCCGGAAGGCTGGTCGGCCAGTTCCTTTACGGCGGCGGGCAGGTCGCCATCATCTCCAGCGCGATTGACGAGGAAAACAACAACTTCTACGTTATCATCCGTGAACAGGGCTTTACGGAATTCATCACCTCTCATTATCCCGAAATTGACATCGTCGCCTGTGTCGAGAGCTTTGAAGACGCGAGCATTACATACGAAAAAACCGTCGAACTCATCCAGCAGTACCCGGATCTGCGGGCGATCCATATCACCTGCGGCGGCGCTTCCGAGGTTGGCCGGGCGCTCCAGGAGAGCGGGCGGACACAGGACATCACCGTGCTCTCTTACGAGGACTACCCGCAGATCCTGGAACTGATCCGGGAAGGCGTGATCGACTGTACCCTTGCAAGCGACCTGCACCGGCAGGGCTCGCTCCCCGTCCAGATCATCATGGACTATCTGGTGTTTGGCCGTCAGCCGGAAAAAGACCAGATCTTTACCGAGATCAAGATTCTGGTAAAGGAAAGCCTGTTTTGAAGCGCCTGTCCGGTCCCTTCTCAAAGCGCCGGACAGGCCCCGCGCGAAAAAAATATTTGCCTCGGCAGCAAATATTTTTTTCGGCCATTACGAGCACGTGCTCGTAATCTCCCCGCTCGAGCCGGCGCAAAATCGCGGAATCATCAAAAGACCGCAGAATTTTAAACCGAAAGACAGGCATATTTTTTTTACCGGACATCGAGCACGTTCTCGCTGCAACTTTTCAGGTTTGATTCATAAATAGCCGCGGAAACGCGGGTATTGTGGATATTGCGGGCAGGTTGGCTGACCGCATCAATTTCAGAGAAGAATGGAGGAAACAAAATGGCAAATCCAGAATACGTGCTGGAAATGCAGGGCATCGTCAAGGTCTTCCCCGGCGTGCGCGCACTGGACGGCGTGAACCTCAAGGTACGGCCCGGCAAGGTGCATGTCATCTGCGGCGAAAACGGCGCGGGGAAATCCACGCTGATGAAGATCATCAACGGCACTTACATTGCCGATGAAGGTACGATGATCTACAAAGGCCAACAGATCGGCCCGCACACGGTCACGGATACCCTGAAAATGGGTATTGCGATGATCTATCAGGAGCTGAACCCGATCGCGGAAATGACCATTGCGGAAAACATCTGGCTGGGGCGCGAACCCCGCAAGGGGATGTTCGTCGACTATGCGAAGATGTACGCCGATACGCAGGCGCTTCTTGACAAGCTCGATATCCCGTACAATGCCCGGCAGAAGATGTACGAGCTTTCGATCGCAGGCCACCAGCTGGTAGAGATCACGAAGGCGATCTCGGTGAACGCTTCGGTCATCATCATGGACGAACCGTCGTCGGCGATCGGCAACGAAGAGATCGAGATCCTGTTCCGGCAGATCTTCTCGCTGCGCGAGCAGGGCGTTGCGATCCTGTACATCACCCACAAGATGGATGAAATCTTCCGCATCGCGGACGATATCACGATCATCCGCGACGGGCAGTGGGTCGAGAGCGGCCCCGCCAGCGACTATAACGCTGACAAGCTGGTCGCGCGCATGGTCGGCCGCGAGATTACAAACGTCTTCCCGAAGGACACCACCGTGCCGATCGGCGACGTGGTGCTCGACGTAAAGAACCTGACGCAGGTGAAGGAAGACGGCGGACGGTTCCGCGACATCAGCTTCCAGCTGCGTAAGGGCGAAATCCTCGGTTTCGCGGGCCTGGTCGGCGCAGGGCGTTCGGAAGTCATGCGCGCAATCTTCGGGCTTGACCCGATCTCCTCCGGCAGCATCACGCTGGACGGCAAGGATTACCGGGTGAAGAATACCCGCGACGCGATCGAGCAGGGCGTGGCGATGGTCAACGAGGACCGCCGCACCTACGGCCTGGTGCTCGGGCGGAGCATCCACCACAACACCTCTCTGGTGAACCTGAAGAAATACACGAAAGGCCTGATCGACGATAAGGCGATCTCCGCCGACGTGGAAAAAATGCGCGAGCTGCTTCAGATCAAGATTGCCAACGAGGATGTTGAGGCGGGCACGCTTTCGGGCGGCAACCAGCAGAAGGTCGTCCTTGCGAAATGGCTGGTCGGCGATGTAAAGGTCATGATCCTTGACGAGCCGACGCGCGGCATCGACGTTGGCGCGAAAAGCGAGATCCATAAGCTGATGACCAGCTTTGCCCGCGAGGGTATGGGCATCATTATGATCTCCTCCGAGCTGCCGGAGATCCTTGGCATGAGCGACCGCGTGGTCGTCATGCAGGAGGGCATTATCCAGGGCATTCTGGACCGCTCGGAGGCGACACAGGAAAGCATCATGAAACTTGCGACGAGAGGGGTAGGCAAACAATGAGTAAGCAGGCAGAAACCAGAAAGAAAATGAATTTCGGCCAGTTCTATGGCAAATACGGTATCTTCATCATCCTTGCGGTGATTTTCGTCGCCGCGTCGGTCGGCGTGCGCGGCTTCCTGAGCCAGTACAACCTGACGAGTATGCTGCTGTCCATCGCCTGCACGACGACGCTGGCGCTCGGCACAACGTTCGTTATCATCCTCGGCCATATCAACATCGCTTACGGCTCCGAGCTTGCGTTCATCGGCTGCGTCGCGTGTATGGTGAACGTGGCGACGGGATCGCTGATCCCCGCGCTGCTGGTCGCGCTGATTGTCGGCATCCTGTTCGGCGCGCTGAACGGCTTCGTCATTACCCGTTTTAGCATTCCGGCGTTCATCATGACGCTGGCGCTGACCGAGGCCGCCCGCGGCGGCGCGGTGCTCGTGACCAAGGGCAACACGATCTCCGGCCTGACCCCCTCGTTCACCTTCATGGGCCAGGGCTACATCGGCCCCATCCCGATGGCGATCATCGTGCTGGTTGTCGCCTTCGCGATCATGTGGACCATCCTCAACAAGACCCCTTACGGCCGTTACATCTACGCGGTCGGCGGCAACGCCAAGGCTGCCGAGGCTTCCGGTATCAACCCGAAGATGGTCGTCTTCAAAGCGTACCTGCTCGACGGCGTGCTGACCGGCATCGCCAGCATCCTGCTGATGGCGCGTTTGAACTCGGGCGTCCCGGGCGCGGGCCTCAGCTATGAGATGGACGCGATTACGGCGGTCGTTGTAGGCGGCACCTCGATGAGCGGCGGCTCCGGCACGCTGTTCGGCACCATCGTCGGCGCGATCATCGTTGGTATCATCAACAACGTGCAGACCCTGCTCGGTATCGACTCCAACGTCCAGAAGATCGTCAAGGGCGTTATCATCGTCGGCGCGGTTATCATCGACGTTGTAACCAAGAATTCCGCCAAGAAGGCGCGCTAAACCAAGTTCCCCAGGCAATTCGCATATACACATTTTATCAAATCAGGAGGATTTACTTATGAAACCGACTAAAAGACTGGGTGCATTCCTGTTCGCGGCAGCTTTCACCGCTGCGACCCTCACCGGCTGCACAGGCGGCAGCTCCGACGGATCTTCTTCCGGCGGCGGCAGCAGCGCAGGCGGCGGCCACGAGATCGGCTATGTCAATCTGGCGGATACCGATGTATTCTGTATGTCCCGCGAGGCTGCGCTGACCGCGGCGATCGAAGGCTCCGACTACACGGTCTCCTTCTCGGACGGCAACAACGACAACCAGAAGCAGATCGACCAGGTCAACGCGTTCATCTCGCGCGGCGTAGACGCGCTGGTCATCGTCCCGGCAGACTCCGAGGCAATCGTACCCGCGATCAACGCGGCGGAATCGGCCGGCATCCCGGTCATCTGCCTGGGCATCGCCGCTTCTTCCGGCAACTTCACCTACATCGGTTCGCAGAACTATGACGCGGGCTATATGCAGGGCGAATACATGGCGGACGTCCTTCCGGAAGGCGCAAACATCCTGTACTGCGCCGGTACCGCCGGCCTCCAGCACTCGGCAGAGCGCCGCGAAGGCTTCCTTGCCGCGCTGGAAGAAAAGGGCCGCTCTGACATCAGCGTGCTGGCCGACCAGGACGGCGACTATGTCAAGGACGAGGCAATGCGTATCTGTGACGCGTGGATTCAGACCTACTCGGACGGCGCAGGCGGCGTGACCTTCCAGGCAATCGTATGCGCAAATGACCAGATGGCTCTTGGCTGCATGGAATCCCTCAAGGGCGCAGGCATCCCAGACGGCGCGGTCCTGATTTCGGGCGTTGACGGCACCGACGAAGCGATCGCAGCAGTCGCAGCCGGCACCCTGGCGCAGACCATCCTGCAGGACGCTCCCGGCCAGGGCTCCGCGTGCTTCGAAGCGATCCAGAAGCTGGTCGCCGGCGAGAGCGTTGATCCGGAAATCATCGTCCCCTTCCAGTCGATCATTGCCGACAACGTTGCGGATTACCAGTAAGCCATCCTCGAGCTGCCTGAAACGGCAATCTCTTCTTCTTCTCTGGGACGGAGCCCCGCCGTCTTCGGAAGGCGGGGAACATCCCTCCACTTGACAAATGACGGGAGCATCCCTATAATTGCAATCCGGGGAGACGCTTCCCTCATCACGACACTATACACAAAAGGAGCAACGGATCATGTCTGAATTGAAAATCGGTTTGGTTGGTACCGGCGCGATCGGCCGTACCCACATTGAGCGCATCAACAACAAGCTCGCTGGCGCAAAGGTCATCGCCTGCGCTGACGTAAACGCGGACTTCTGCAAGAAGGTTGCCGACCAGTACGGCATCGCCGCTTACGCGACCGGTGAGGAAATGATCGAAAAGGCTGGCGTTGACGCCGTCATCGTCACCACCAGCGACGCTTACCATGAGCAGTACGTTATGGCCGCCATCCAGGCCGGCAAGTACGTCTTCTGCGAGAAGCCCCTCGCGCCCTCCGCCGAGGCGTGCAAGCGCATCGTCGAGGCCGAACTCGCCGCCGGCAAGCAGCTGGTACAGGTCGGCTTTATGCGCCGCTACGACCCGGGCTACCGCCAGCTGAAGGAAGCGATCCAGACCCGCAAGTATGGCGAGCCGCTGCTGCTGCACTGCGCGCACCGCAATGCCAGCGTTACCGAGCCGTGGGACAACGCTTCCGCAGTTGAGAACTCCATGGTTCACGAGATCGACGTACTGCGCTGGCTGCTCGGCGAAGACTACGCGACCGCAGAAGTCCGTTATGGCAAGTCCACCCGCAAGGCCAAAGAGGGCCTGCATGACCCGCAGATCATGATCCTGACCACCAAATCCGGCGTTCGCATCGACGTGGAATCCTTCGTCTGCAACGGCCAGTGCTACGACATCCGCTGCGAGGTCGTTTGTGAGGACGCGATCCTGAACCTGCCCAAGCCCGCTACGATCGAAGTGCTGGCCGACACCGTCCGCGGCAATGCGGTCGACGCCGACTGGACGACCCGCTTTGTCGAGGCTTACAACGTCGAATTCCAGGAATGGATCAACGCCACCAAGGCCGGCCGCGTTGACGGCCCCTCCGCCTGGGACGGCTACGCCTGTCAGGTCGCCGCTGCCGCCGCTTCCAAGGCGCGCGAGACCCAGACCATCCAGCCGGTTACCTATGATGAAATGCCCGCCCTGTACAAGAAATAAGGAGGAACCCCATGGAACTGTCCATCTGCACTGACGTTTTGGCCGAGCTGTCCTTTACCGATATGCTCGACAAGGTCAAATCCTATGGCATCAACGCGGTCGAAATGACCGCAGGCGGCTGGGGCGCGCGCACCCACTGCCCGACCGCCGAGCTGCTCGCCGACGAAGGCAAGCGCAAGGCGTATATGGCAGAGCTTGAGAAGCGCGGTATGCGGATCTCGGCGCTGAATACCTCCTGCAACCCGCTGTGGCCCTGCGAGACCGGCAAGCAGTACGCGGAATCCATGTACGACTGCGTGCGCCTCGCGGAACTCCTCGGCGTGAAAAAAATCGTCTGTATGTCCGGCCTTCCGGCAGGCAGCGAAAACGACGTGACCCCGAACTGGATCACTTCCTCGGTCACCATGACCGCTTATATGCAGCCCACCGTTGATTACCAGTGGCGCGTGACCACCGAATGGTGGAAGAAGTTCGCCGCGTTCTGCCATGAGCACAAGCTCGAAAAGATCGCGATCGAAGAGTTCCCCTGCATGATGGTACATAACCCCGAATCCTTCTGGCATCTGCGCGAAGCGGTCGGCGACGATATCATCGGCATCAACCTCGACCCGTCCCACCTGATCGCTTACGGCGCCGACCCGATCGCCTCCGCCCGCGCGTTCAGGGGCGCAATCTACCACGTACACGGCAAGGATACCCGCATCGAGCGCGGTATGGCGGACGCCAACGGCCTGTGCGAGTGGAAGGACGTTCACGACACCGCCAACCGCACCTGGAACTATGTCGCAGTCGGCTGCGGCAAGGATCTCCAGTGGTGGAAGGAATTCTTCTCCGTAGTCCGCATGATGGGCTATAACGGCGATGTTTCGCTCGAAATGGAAGACTTCACGATGTCTACCGAGGCCGGTATCGAAACTTCGGTCGACGCACTCAAGCAGACCATCAGCAAGTAAGCTGTAAAATGCAGTGATTCCACACAGCTTTTCCTCATCATTCTTCTCATTCTCTTTCATGCGGAGGCAGCCTTCAGGCTGCCTCCGTTATGTTTTTCCCGGGAGGAGCCCCTTCTTTTCCCTGCTTTTTCAGCATAAGAAGCATCTTTTTGCGCCTTTTTTGCGAAAAACAGCTGCTTATCCGAACTTTTTATCGGATAACTAAAAAGACAACCGATAATATATTATTATCCTTCGTTTGTCAAGTTTATATTTGCCAAAAACAAAGTCCTGGAATTGTGCATTCTGCACAATTCCGCTTTTTTTATCTCACAAAACGGCTCAAAGCTGCCCCGAAATCGACGGATAACGACGGATAATAATATATTATCTTCACATGGGGGAGTTATCCATCGTTTTCCCACCCCCGTAATATCCCCGCTTTTGACAGAGTAAGGAGGCGTTTCCAATGCTGGCACTGACCGTTCGTGAGGGCGATTATGTGACCATCGGCGACGAGGTCGTCGTGCAGGTGCTTCGCGCCGGGGATACGTTCCGGCTTGCGATCGATGCGCCGCGGTCAATGGCGATCGAACGCGCCAAAGTCCACGAACCGTGCAGCGGCGTGCCCGACTGCATTCAGCGCGCACGGAAACGCCCTCTCATAAAGACTGCAAAGCAGCAGCCGGGAACCCGGCTGTGATGGACGAAAGGAGTCGTCAGCATGCTTTCCCTGCATCTTTTATCGGGCGATTATATCACGATCGGCGAGGATATCGTCGTGCAGGTGTTTCAAACCGGATCGTCGTTCCGCGTTGCCGTCGACGCGCCGAGAAGCGTGCCGATCGCCCGCGGCGAACTGCACGAGAGGGCCAACGCCCGCCCGGAATGTATCCAAAGGGCTTATCGCAAAAAGCCTACCGCAAAACAAGGTTTCAAACGGTCTGCGCAGGCCGATTGAGATAACGTTCACGCGCCTGACGGTTCCGACATCATTCGGCCGGTAATGGCGGAGCCATAGGCGCAAAACCCTGTGGACGGGCAGAAGGAACTTGCCCGATTTCTTTGAAGGAGTACAATATTATGCGTATTTAACATAATATTATGGCGATGAACGCCTACCGTAACTACTCGAACAATACTTCGGCGCTTGCCAAGAACCTTGAACGTCTCAGCTCCGGTTATAAGATCAACCGCGCGGGCGACGACGCGGCGGGTCTGGCGATCTCCGAAAAAATGCGCGCGCAGATCACCGGTCTGGATGCCGCCCAGAAGAACGTTAAGGACGGTATTTCGTTGGTAAATACCGCCGAAGGCGCAATGCAGGAGATTCAGGATATGCTGAACCGTATGGTTTCGTTGGCGACTCAGTCCGCAAACGGTACCTATGATAACGAAGTCGACCGCAAGAATTTGCAGGCCGAGGTCGACCAGCTGAAGGAAGAAATCAACCGTATCGCCGATTCCGCAAACTTCAACGGTATCAAGCTGCTGGACGGTTCGCTGGAAGAGAACGGCGGGAGCCGCGTTACAAAGGGTTCCGACCGCATCATTCAAAACGTCCTTGCGGCTGGCGAGGATCCCATTGAAATGACCGGCGTTAAAACGATCCTTGACGGCGGCGATAATTCCAGCAAGGCTACGGAATTTGTCGTTGATTTTACCGGTCTGGCGAAGGGTGAAGCTACAGAAGATCCGGAGGATCCGGCGCCAGTTCCCGGCGCTGCGGTCGCTGCTCAGTACAGCATTGACCTGAGCGGCAAAGTTCAGGCTGACGTAGATGCCAAGGCAATCGATGGCGAGACCATTACTTGGAATACGGATCTCGACACGACGATGGGTGACTTTGTCACCGCTTACAATGCGGCTGGCAAAGATTATACAGCGGCTTGGGATGCAGCAACCAGCAAACTGACGCTGACTGCAAATACTGCTGGCGCTGTGGGCGGTGCAACGGCTGGCGTGCCTGCTAACGCTCCGACTACTGATATCACTGGCGCAACCGTAACTGAAGATGTTGCAGGCGCTGACGCAACGACACGGGCGGCAGCTCCGAAGGCGGCGACACCTGCGGTTGCCGCCGAGTACAGCTTTGATCTTAGTGGTAAAGTTCAAGCCGACGTAGATAGCAAGGCAATCGATGGCGAGACCATTACTTGGAATACGGATCTTGACACTACAATGGGAGACTTTGTCACCGCATACAATGCGGCTAACAAAGATTACACCGCGGCTTGGGATACAGGAACCAGCACACTGAAGTTAACGGCCAACACGGCCGGTGCCGTTGGCGGTGCAACAGCTGGCGTACCTGCCGCGGCTCCTACTACTGATATTACCGGCGTAACTGCGACTGAAGATGTCGCAGGCGCCGACGAAGTTGCAGACGGCGGCGATCCGGACGCCGAATCCAGCACAATCGATTTCAAGATCGGCGGCAAAACACTGGCGGAAGACGTTGAAATCGCAGCCGGTTCTTCAGCGGCAGACATTGCTGCAAAGATCTTTACAAAACTCGCAGGCGACGATGAGGATGCCGAAGAGGCAGAAATCGAGCTCAATGGCGCTAAGTGGACGGTCACTGTTAATGAGGGCAAGCTGAACTTTGCACTGAAGGATTCCCCCAACGCTGATAACATCAAGGGTAACTTTGACTGGGACGTAATTGCGGATGCCGGCGAACTCGCAGGCAACCATACCGCTGGTACGGTCGTCACCGTTGCCGGTAATGTCGGCGCAGCAAACGCTATCGCAAATACGGTCTTCCAGATCAAGGGCGAGGATATTCAGGACGGTACCACAATCACGCTGGACGGCAAAACCGTTACGCTGGCCGTTGGCGCAGACAGCAAATACAAGAACGCCGAGGGAACTGTTGTCGACCTGACTGGCATGGAATCCTCCAAAGTAGATCTTGACGCAGCGCTTGCAAAGATTTCCGAGGCTTTCAAAGATGGTACTGATAACTTTATCGTCGGTGTAAACGATACCTCCAACGACGACAAGCACGCCGGTCTGACCGTTCATAAGAAGGAAACGTCGCAGCAGAACTATGACACGATCGATAAGCTGGCTGGCGTATTCAGCATGGCTACCGCAGGCGATGGCAAGCCGCTAACGCTCCAAATCGGCGATACCAGCGATAGTTATAACCAGCTCGCGGTCAGTGTTGGCGATATGCACGTTGATTCGATGGTCGACGAAAACGGCATATCGATTGATGATATCAACATCGGCACACAGGCAGGCGCTACTTCCGCGATCAATACCATCAAAGCTGCAATCAACTATGTATCGTCTGTCCGCGGTACCTTGGGCGCGATCAGCAACCGTCTGGATCACACCGCGAACAACCTGTCCGTCATGGCGGAGAACATCACGGATGCGGAATCCACGATCCGTGATACCGATATTGCGGAAGAAATGATGGCCTATACCAAGAACAACATCCTCGTGCAGTCGGCACAGGCGATGCTGGCGCAGGCCAATCAGGTGCCGCAGGGCGTGCTCCAGCTGCTCCAGTAAGCTGTTCGCAGCCGCTTGAAAAATCCCCAAAATATAGACAGAATAGCAGCCCCCGCTGTCCGAATACAGCGGGGGCTGTTTTGGGAACGCAAACGATTGTTCGCCACATAAAACCGCCCAGCCCGCCGCCGTTCTGGCGGGCTGGGCAGCATGCGTGAACGATCAAGGACACCTGCGTTTGCCAACGCAATAAACCGCTCTGTCCGCCGTCGTTATGGCGGGCAGAGCAGCACGCATAAGCGGTCAAGTACGCACCCCTTCCCCGCCGCAGCGGTGATGAAGTTTTTACTCGATTTTTTTACAAAAAAATCGCGGGTGCAGGGCAGAGCCCTGCCGCCGTCCGCGCACGACGCCTCCCCGTCGAGGGGCGTTACTGCCCGAACGACGCGAGCGCCGCCGCCAGCTGCGTGTCTTCGTCTGTCGTCAGGAAGTAAAAGCTCGCGTCCTCCGGCAGCGCTACCGTAATGTCCGGCGTCATGCCCGTGTCGCCAAGCGCACGCCCCTGCGGCGTCATGTATTGCTGGTCCGATAGTACGATCTCTGAGCCGTCAATCAGACGGAACGTGTTTTGCGCGCGTTCCTTGCCCGTCGTTTGCGCCCCCACCGTCTTCGCCCTGCCATATTCCTGCATCAGCGCCGCGAAGAATTCTGCCGCCGAGTACGATTGCTCGTCCACCAGCACCGCCAACGGCAGGTCGTCCTCCTGCTCGCCCGATCTGCGGCGTTCCTCCTTCCCGCTCTTGCTGCGCATGATCATAACATCACATTCCGGAAGGAAAATGTCTGCGATCGCCGTCATTTCCGAGACCAGACCGCCGCCATTGTGCCGTACATCGATCACAAGACGCTCCATCCCCTCTGCCTTCAATGCGTCGTAGGCCGCCCGGAACTGCGTCTCCGCCCCCTGATGAAAGCTGAATATCCGGATCAGCCCCACGCCGTCCGCCAGCAGCTCGCCCTCCGCCATCAGCTGCGTCATGCGGCGGCGCTCCACTGTGGCAACATATTCCTCCCCGTCGTCCGCCGGGGCTACCGTTACCTCGACCGTCGTCCCTTCTTCGCCGCGGATCGCTTCGATCAGCGCGTTAAAACCGTCCGCCGCCGTCGTCCCTGCCGCCGCGACGATCCAGTCGCCCGCGCCGATCCCCTGCTCCTTCGCCGAGGAACCCTCCAATACACGGTAAACATGCGCCGCCTGCCGCTCCTCATCCCATACGCACTGGATGCCGACGCCGAAGGTCTCGCCGTATTTGTTCGCCTCATATTCCTCGACCGCGTCCGCAGGCAGATAACTGCTATACCGGTCGTCCAACGAGCTCATGATCGCATAAGCCGCAAAATCACCCGTCACCGCTTCGTCATACTCGCCGACGAACCGCCGGTCGATAATGTCCAGCATCTGCCCCAGCTTCAGCATCGTCCCGATGTTCGTCGAGTATCCCGGCAGCAGCAGATACCCAAGCAGCAGGCAAAACGCCAGCATCCCCAGCGCCCCAGCCGCCGCGCCCCGCAGCATCGCCCTTTTTTCGTTTTTCCCCATATGTACCTCCGCTTCCGCCCGCCCCGTCCCGGGGACGCGCCGCCCGTTTTCATACGCCCGCGCAGGCCGCGAAAAAACAGGGGGAAGAACGTTTGTCCCTCCCCCCGCTGTCACTGCCTGCGTATGGATGCCCGATCAGCTGAAATATTTCATCGGGTCTGTGGTCGAACCGTTAATAAAGACCTGGAAGTGCAGATGGTTGCCCGAGGAGTTGCCGGTCGATCCGACCTCGCCCAGCTTTGCACCCTGCGCGACCTTCTGCCCCACCGAAACGCTGCGGCGCGACATATGCGCGTAGCCAGTCATAACGCCGCCGCCATGATCCACGACAACATAATTGCCGTAGGAAGAGTACATACCGCTCTTGACGACTGTACCGGGTGCCGCCGCCATGATGGTCGTACCCAGCGGCATCGCAATATCCGTGCCCGAATGGAAATTCTGCTTCCCCCAAAGGTTGCGCCAGCCATACGCGCTGGTAAGCGTACCACGCGACGGGAGCGGCCATGTGAAGGTCCCGCTGTATGGAACGCTGCCGCCGCTCGAACCGCTCGCCCGGGCAGCCGCGGCCGCTGCCGCCGCCTTCCGGCTCAGTTCGGCGATCTCGGCGTTGATGGACGCCTTCTCGCTTTCCATCTTCGCGCTTTCCTTCTGCTTCAGCTCAATGTCGTTTTCAAGCTGCTCCTGAAGCTTCTGCTGCTCGGCGCGCTGGTCGTCCAGTTCGCTGTATTTGACCTCCAGCGTGCCCTTGTATTCTTCCTGCTCGGCCTTGTCGGATTCCAGCTTCGCCTTTGCCGCCGCGACCGCTTCCTTTGCCGCCTCGTAGGATTCCAGCAGCTGCTTGTCATAATCCATGATGCGCGAAACATATTCCATGTACTGGATCATCGTACTGAACGAATCCGCCCCCAGCACCACGTCCAGATAGCTGGTGTCGCCCTGCTCATACATGTTGCGCACATGCTTTTCAAACGTCTTCTTCATGTCCGCAAGCCGGATCTGAGCCTCGATCAGCTCCTGCTCGGTGACGGCGATTTCGTCCTCAAGTTCGTCAATGATGCCTTCGACGGCGGTAATCTCGTCCTCCGTCAACGTCATCTGCTCTTCGAGCTTCGCCTTCTTTTCAGAAACGACGTCGACCTGCTGGTTCAGCTCGGCGATATCCTCCTTGATCTTCTTCTGCTGGCTTTCAATATCGCTCAGCTGCTGCTTGAGCTCCGCCGAAGTCGCCGCGCCAGCCGTCGCAAGACCGCCCGCCAGCATGGAAAACAACATCGTACCAACTAACACCGCCGCGATCAGGGCGGCGATCCGCTTGACCGCCTTCTGGGATAACATGGGAAAAGACTCCTTTCACACTTCGTGCTGTAAACAAAAACTGTCGGTCTGCCGCGCAAGACCACGTCAAACATCCAAAAAGCGCCGCATCGACAGGACCGAGCCGCCAATGCCAACAATAATGCCAACGCCAAGGAAAACGCCGAGGATCACGAGCCGCACGACCTCAAATTCCACCATTTGGAACGAAGGCAATACGCCCTGGATCAGCTGGTGGAGCTCCACATAAACGCCCCATTCGGCGAAAAACGCAAGCCCCCCGCCAACGACGCCGAGCAACAGCCCTTCGATCACGAACGGCCACCGGATGAACCAGTTGGTAGCGCCGACCATCTTCATGATCGCGATCTCGTCCCGCCGCGAGAACATCGCGAGCTTGACCGTATTGGAAATAATGAAAATCGAGATCGCGCCCAGCGCAACGACCAGAACCAGCGAAACGATCTGGCACACCCGCTGCACCCGCAGCAGCATCGCGATCGTATCCTCGCTCGAGGAAGTCCCGCCGACGCCCGGCAGCTGAAGGATCGAGCTGCGCGTCTGGCGGACGAGCGCAACGTCTTCCAACGTCACGTGGTATTCGTCGCGAAGCGGGTTGTTCGTCGTGTCGAATTCATCCAGGATATGGGAATCGTCGCCCAGCTCCTCCCGGAACTGCTCGAGCGCGGTATCCTTCGATTTGAATTCCACCGACGCGACGTTCTCGACCGCCAGCAGCTCTCGCTCCAGCCCGCGCGCCTGCTCGCCCGAGTAGCTTTCATCCACCCAGACGATGATCTCGCTCTGCGCCTGCAAGTGGGAAATCGCGTTGTTGATGTTGAAGGAAAGCAGCGTTACCGTACCGGTCATGAGCAGGCATGCCAGGATGATGCTGACGGTGGCGAAGCTCATAAACCCATGCTGGAAAATGCTGTGGACGCCCTCCTTCAAAAAATAACTAAAACTCATTCGGTTCTTCATATTCGTAATACCCACCTGTTTGGTCACTAATGATTTCACCGTTATTGATGACGATGACGCGCTTTTCAAACTTGTCCACCAATTCCTTTTCGTGCGTGACGATCAGGATCGTGGTGCCCAGCTCGTTGATCTTTTCAAAAAGGGTCATCAATTCGAGCGAGCGCGCCGGGTCAAGGTTGCCGGTCGGCTCGTCCGCGATGATGAGGCGCGGGTTGTTCACCAACGCGCGCGCAATGGCCACGCGCTGCTGCTCGCCGCCGGAAAGCTCCTGCGGGTGGACGTCCATCTTCTCGCTCAGCCCGACAAGGTCCAGGACATAGCGCACCCGCTTACGGATGGCGCGGTTGCGCGCGCCGATCGCCCGCATCGCGAACGCGACGTTCTCATAGACCGATTTATCGGCGATCAGCCGGAAATCCTGGAACACGACGCCCAATGTACGGCGCAGATACGGGATCTCCCGCTTTTTGATATTCCCGATATTATAATTGTTGACGATGATCCGGCCCGAGGTCGGACGGATCTCGCCGGTCAGCAGCTTGATAAGGGTCGATTTGCCGGAGCCGGACGAACCGGTCAGGAAGACGAACTCCCCTTCGTCAATCCGCAGCGTCGCCTTATGTACGGCTCGGGTGCCATTGTCGTACACCATGCTGACGTCGCTCATTCTGATCACGTTTATGATGCCTCCTTGTGCAAACGGGGCCGCCGTTTGCTGGTTTCGCTATAATCTGTATTCCCCGGGGAACACAGCCCCGGGCCGGAGAGATCGCCGCGCCCGGCGCCCCACATCCGACCGGTTCGGAAACCCTCCAAACCGGTCCATTGATATCAATACATTCTGTCCTTTCGGCTTCCGGAGGATCGGCAGCCCAAAGCGCCATTTTGCCCGCACAGCCAGAGGGCAGCCCCGGCGGCGGGCAGGCCAGAGGGGTGGTATCCCCCAACGGTCAAAGCGAGCCTTCCTCGCGGCTGGCAAGGTATTTCCGTACCATCAGCGCGACCTTGAACACGATCGCATGGTCGAACTCGCGCAGGTCAAGGCCGGTGAGCTTCTTGATCTTTTCCAGCCGGTAGACCAATGTGTTCCGATGCACGAACAGCTTCCGGGACGTTTCAGAAACGTTCAGGTTGTTCTCGAAGAATTTCTGGATCGTGAACAGCGTTTCCTGATCAAGCGAGTCGATCGAGCCGCGTTTGAAGACCTCAGTCAGGAACATCTGGCAAAGAGTGGTCGGCAGCTGGTAGATCAAACGGCCGATGCCCAGGTTTTCAAAGAAAATGATCGACTTTTCGGTGTCGAACACGCCGCCCACATCAATCGCGACCTGCGCCTCTTTAAAGGACGCGGCGATATCCTTCATCTGCGTCGAGATCGAGCCGATGCCAATGATCGTCTTGACCATCAGCTCGGACGAGAGCGCCTCCTCGACCGATTTCGCAATCTTGATAAGGTCGCGGATCTCGCTGCCCGGCTTGACCTCCTTGACGAGGACGATGTCGGTCTCGGAAATGTGCAGCACGAAATCCTTCTGCTTATCCGGGAACAGCCCGGAAACCACATCGATCGACGCCACGTCGGCGCGTTCGAGCTGTCGGATCAGGAAGACCACGCGCGGCACGTCCGAGCCGAAATGCAGCTCGCGGGATTTGATATAGATGTCCCCCGGCAGGATGTTGTCGAGGATGATATTTTTTACAAAGGTGGCCTTGTCATGCTTTTCGTCATACAGGGTCTTGATGTTGTTTGTGGCGACCGAAACAACCGAGCAGACCGAACGCGCAAGCTCATCCTCGCCCTGCACGAACACAGCGTATTCAAAGCGGGTCGCACGGTCGGACACCGACCGGTAGGTATAGCCGCCAAAGCGGATCATATCCCCTGCGAAGCCGAGCTCGGTCACTGCGTCCTCCCGCATTTCCCCGATGCGCGGCAGATCTGTGCAGGCGATGACTGCGCCGGTGGCATCCACAATGCCAATGGTGCGATCCACGGTGTCTTTCATTTGCAGGATAATCGACTGAAACAATCTTGAAGCCATCTTATTATCACCTTTCTTATTTGCTCTCGCTCGGATTTTTGCGGGGGCGCGCAGCCGCTTACGGCTGTGCAGTGGGGGCGGGCGCCCTTACGGGCCGAAGCCCGGCGCAGACGACGAGCCTGTGCGGGCCGAGACGACGCGGGCGCCCTGAGACGCTTTGCACCGGAAACCGGCCCTATCCGCCAGCCCTTCGTGACAGGCGCGGCAGGGGCCACCCTCCAACATTGTGTACAAACGACAAAAAGATTTCTTATGCAATTTAAGTTATTATATCACACTCTCCAACATTTTTGTACAAAAATTTTACAGATTTCTTGTGAAATTTTTTGGAAGCAACTGTCAGTCCGGAAAATCCGGGCGGTCGACCCGGTTTCCGGGGAAATCATTCCTCCCCGGTATGGCTGAGCAGGCGCTTCAGCTCGTCCGGCAGCAGCGGCCTCCACTCGCCGGGGGCAAGCCCTTCGGGGAGCGTCAGCGTGCCCACCGCAACCCGGCGCAACGTTTCCACATGCCCGCCGACCGCCGCGATCATGCGCTTCACCTGATGGTATTTGCCCTCGCGCAGCGCGACCCGCCACACCGTAAGCCCGTCTTCCGTGCCCGCAGGCTCGAGCGTCGCCGGACGGCATTCCGTCCCGTCCCGCAGCACCAGCCCGCCCGCGAAGCGCGCCGCCGCGTCCGGGGCCAACTCGCCGCTCACGCCCGCGAGGTAGACCTTTTCCACGTGGCGGCGCGGCGACATCAGCGCATGGCACAGCTGGCCGTCGGTCGTCAGAATCAGGAGCCCTTCCGTATCCTTATCCAGCCGCCCCACCGGGAACAGTCCCCGCCGCTCGCTCTCCGGCAGCAGGTCGAGCACGGTCTCCCGCCGGTCGGTCACCGCCGTGATCGCGCCCCTGGGTTTGTTCATCAACAGGTAACGGTTTTTTTGATAGCTTTGCACCACGCCGTCAAACCGGATCTCGTCGCGCTCCGGGTCGACCTTCGCCGCCGGATCGCAGCAGGCCGCGCCGTTTACCTGCACCCGGCCGCGCCGCACCGCGTCGATCGCCTGACGGCGCGTCGCGCAGCCGAAATGGGTCAGCAGCTTGTCCAGCCGTATCAGTCCGTCTCTCTCCTTCCTGTCCGGGCGCGGCATGCCCCCAATCGCCGATTTGTTCAAAAACATCCTAAAAGACGCGCAAAGCCATCTTTTCTTCAATTTTCCGGCGATTTCGCGAACATTTTTCCGTTTTTTTCAGGCAGACAGCCGCTTCCCGCTGAATTCGATATGCTTATATACTATCACTTTTTTGCAATTTGCACAATAGCTACGGGCAAAAAAAGTGCAATTTATTGTGTCGATTCAGTGAACATCCAAAAAACGCCCCTTTTTTTTGGCGAATATTGCCTACATTTTGGGATTTTTCCTTACGAGAAAAGGGAACTTGCGTTCCCCCTTCCCATTCCCATATCACTGCTGCGCCTCAGGCCGTTCCAGGATCCCATGCAGGAACCCGTCCGTCCGCGCGGAACAGATATCCGCCGCGATCAGCTTTTTTTTTCGCACGACCAGGTTGGCCGTTACGCCTTCCTCGCCGCTGGGATGGTTCAGCACGTTGAAGGTGTACAGGATCGCGCGCTTGCCCTTGTGCTCCGACAGGTCCAGCCCTTGCGACTGCTGCAATTCATTGTAGCTCTGATACGCCGCGTCGAAGCTCTCCGGGATCTGCACCTCCTGCTCGCAGACCGGCGCGGGGTCTACCTGCCACCCGCAGCTCTCGAGCAGCTGCACGCAGTCCGCGCTGTCCTTGATCTTCATATCGAGGCCCGGCGCTTCCGCAGTCGCTGCGATCGCTTCCGGCATGGCCTGCGGCATCAGGTACCCCACCGAAAGCCCAACCGCACACAACAGCAACACGCCCGCCGCCGCCTTTTTTGCGGATAGCTTGGTTGCAAATACGATCATTTTCGTTCCCTCCGTTCTTTGGAACGCGCAAAGCCGCCTGACCGGCCCGCGCTTCCAGATCCGCGGCGCGGCCTACCCGGCGCGTCCTTATCATGCTTCAGCATATGCCCGCAGCGGACAAGATAGAACCGCGTTTTTTCCCGCCCCGGCGCGGCCTGCAATTATTTTGCCGGTTTTGTTCCCGCCCCCCCTTGTCGAATCCCGTAGGATATGTTATACTTAGTTAGTCTTATCAAGTATCTTATGAAAGGATGTGCCGTCATGGAGGTCTACGATCAACTGAATACCTTCCTCGTAGAAATTTGGGGCCGCATCAATAAGATCGAGGAACGCGCGCTTGCCGCCGGTCTTGGGAACGAGATCTCCGTGACCGAGATCCACATCCTGGAAAAAATCGGCGAAGCGCCGGGCAGCCGGATGTCTTCCATCGCCAAATCCCTGAGCATCACCCTTGCGACGCTGACCGTTGCCTGCGATAAGCTCGAAAGCAAAGGCTTGATCACCCGCACCCGGAATGCCTCCGACAAGCGGGTCGTCAACGTCTCTCTCACCCCGCGCGGCCAAGCCGCCTATGAATACCACCAGGCGTTCCACGACCGGATGATCCGCGCCGTGATGGAGGTCCTCACCCCCGAAGAGGCTTCGATCCTCGGTACCAGCCTTGTAAAGCTCCAACGCTTTTTTGAAGATTGTACTTCTATCTAAAGACCTGCAATTCATCTTCCCAGGCGTCGTCCGACAGAAGGCGCGCCTTCCCGGGGACAGGCGGCGCGCAGCCCTGCGTCCCCTTCCGCCGCCCTTCGGTTTTACTAAAACCAGGCGTCCTGCGGGATGCTATCCTGGTCCCTGACCCCTGCCGGGCTGCGGTTCCGGCGAAAATTTTTCATTAAAGAGGTGCATTTTATGTCACTAGGCTCCGAAATCGTCGTGATCAGCGACACCAGCTGCGATTACTCCGCCGATCAGGCGGAAGCCGCCGGTTTTTCAATGGTCCCGCTCACCGTCACCTTTGGCAATGAAACCTTCCTGGACGGTCTTGAGCTTTCCCCCGCTCAGTTTTACCGGCGGCTCGCAAAATCCGATTCCCTCCCCAAAACTTCCCAGCCCTCCCCGGAGGCGTTCCTGCGCGTGTTTGAAAAGTTCGCGGGAGTGAAGCATATCATTTGCGTCACCGTGACCGGCGTTTCCTCGGGAACCGTGCGTTCGGCTCAGCTTGCCGCCGACCTGCTCAAAGCGCAAGGGTTTGCGCCCGAGATCCACGTGATCGATTCCTGCAACGCGTCCGCCGCCATTGGGCTGCTCGCCGAAACAGCAAGCGGTATGGTGCGTGCCGGATGCGGTATCGATGAGATCCTCGCGCGGCTGCATGAGATGCAGCACACCACCGCGCTGTATTTCCTGCTGGATACCCTCGAATATGTGCGCAAGGGCGGACGGATCGGCAATATCAGCGCCGTGTTCGGCCAGCTGCTGGGCATCAAGCCGCTGCTGACCTTCCTCGAAGGCGCGCCGACCGATATCGCGAAATGCCGCGGCTATAAGCAGGCAACCGCCAAGCTGGTGCAGAAATTCATTGATACTGCCGCGAACCTGCACGAGGTCATTATCGTCCATGCAGACGCGCCTGCGGCTGCAGCATCGCTCGCGGCTGACCTAAAAGCGCTGGTGAAAGATATCAGGGTGCGTATCCACGCGGCGGGCGCGATCATCGGCACCTATGCCGGCCCGGGCGCAATCGGGTTGGCCTTTGAGGAAAAGAACGTGCGCTGGTAAACCTTACCGCCTCCCGCTGACGCGGGAGGCTTTTCCCTCTGCGGACAGGGAAACCGTCCGCATTCCCGTTCCTGCCCGTATTTACCGACTGTTTGTAAAACGTTCAAACTTTTGTTCCAAACCAATCGACCTCAAGTGCTAAAATAATGCCGGCAGGACAAGTTCGTCGGAGCTGTCGCTTTTGGAAAGCAGCGCCGAACAAATGCTGGCAAATTTATTGTCGGCGCTTATCGTGCGGGGAGGTCCCACGCCCGTTTCCAAGTCTGGCGATCCGCGTTAAGGCTTTCACAACGTATCGAAAAAGAGGTGCAAATATGCAGACAAACCCATATTTGATCGATTTCTATAACACTTACGACGAGGACAACCGTCTCAGGTCAAAGCATGGGATGGTCGAATTCCTGACCACCATGCGGTATATCCAAAAATATATCCGTCCCGGCGACCGCATCCTTGAGATCGGGGCCGGAACCGGGCGATATTCTCACGCGCTTGCTCAGCAGGGGTACACGGTCGACGCCATTGAGCTGGTCGAACATCATATCGATGTCTTCCGGAAAAAGACCCTTCCGAATGAACCGGTTTCCATTGTGCAGGGCAACGCTTTGGATCTGTCCACGTTTCCGGATGGGCAGTATGATATCACCCTGCTGCTCGGGCCGTTATATCACCTTTATAACAGCGAGGATAAACGGCAAGCGCTGCGGGAAGCAATCCGCGTGACCAAACCAGGCGGCATTGTCTTTGCCGCTTATGTGATATCCGACGGCAGCCTGCTTGACGAAGGTTTCCGTCAGCAAAATATCTGTGTTGCCGATTACATCAAAAACGGGCTCATTAACCCGGAAACCTTTGCGGTAAGCTCCGAGCCGAAGGAGCTGTTTGAACTTGTCCGCAAGGAAGATGTCGACGAACTTATGTCCATATTCCCAACGACACGGCTGCATTATGTCGCCACGGACGGATGTTCGCTGCTCATACAAGAGGCGATCGACCGCATGCGCGATGATGTTTTCGAGCTGTACCTACAATACCACTTTGCGATCTGTGAACGCGAAGATATGTTAGGGCTTTCCAGCCATTCGCTGGATGTTTTCCGGAAATAAAATCCACCCCCGCCGGATCACAGCCGCAGGCTAAAATGCAATCGCAGGCGGAAGCGATTGCCGCAGCCGCCCGCCCAGCCCGCCGTTGTTGTGGCGGGCTGGCCGCACGCATGAGCGGCTCCGTATGCACCCCTTCCCCGCCGCAGCGGTGATGAAGTTTTTACTCGATTTTTTTACAAAAAAA
>CAJUGU010000061.1 GCA_910586105.1 uncultured Eubacteriales bacterium
CACGGCTCTCTTTCAATGGCTGCCTTTTTCTGGGATTTTTATGAAACTGCCGTGATATTATTTTAAATTATTCTTGACTTCCGCCAGTAAAATATGGTATAATAAGACGCTTATCGAAATTGGTGGTTTTTCTAAAACTTCCGCTTTAATCATACCACGGTTTCTGCAAAAGCGCAAGTCCCCTTTTGAAAAAATCGCCACGCCGCCGCGCGTATTGGGACCGTCCGGGCGCTGCCGGACGGTCGATCGAATCAACGAAAGAAACGGAGTGATCGGTACAACATGATGGTGAAAGACGTACAGCACGGGAAGACGACACGCAAGAGCTTTGCCAGGATCGAGGAGATCCTTGAGATGCCCAATCTCATCGAGATCCAGAAAAGCTCGTATGAATGGTTCCTCAAGCAGGGCCTCAAGGAGGTGTTTGACGATGTGCAGTCGATCTCTGACTATACCGGCAATCTCGAACTGACCTTTTTGGACTACGTCCTTGAGGATGAACCGAAATATGACGTCGAAGAGTGCAAGGCGCGCGACGCCACGTATGCCTGCCCGCTGAAGGTGCGTATGCGTCTGCGCAATAAGGAGACCGGCGAGATCAAGGAGCAGGAAATCTTTATGGGCGATTTCCCGCGCATGACCGATTCCGGCACCTTTATCATCAACGGCGCCGAACGCGCCATCGTTTCTCAGATTGTCCGTTCCCCCGGCGTCTACTACGGCAGGGAATACGACAAGACGGACAAGGCGCTGCTTTCCGCCACCGTCATCCCGTACCGCGGCGCGTGGCTCGAATATGAGACCGATATGAACGACGTGTTCTACGTCCGTATCGATAAAAACCGCAAGATCCCGATCACGTCCTTTATCCGCGCTATCGGCGTGCCGTCGGATCAGGAGATCCTTGACATGTTCGGCGAGGACGAACGGATCCTCGCGACGCTGGACAAGGACCCCTCCAAGACCGTCGACGAGGCGCTGATCGAGATCTATAAAAAGATGCGTCCCGGCGAGCCGCCTTCGGTCGAGTCGGCGACCAACCTCATGAACGCCATGTTCTTCGACGCGCGGCGCTATGACATTTCCGCGGTCGGACGCTACAAATATAATAAGAAGCTCA
This sequence comes from uncultured Eubacteriales bacterium, assembly GCA_910586105.1. Taxonomy (GTDB): domain Bacteria; phylum Bacillota; class Clostridia; order Oscillospirales; family Butyricicoccaceae; genus QXXE01. The sequence continues at coordinate 1,121 of CAJUGU010000061.1, forward strand.
ACATCGCGCGGCGTATCGCCTCGCATAAGCTGCTCGAAAACGCCGTCGACCCCATGACCGGCGAGATCCTCGCGGAGGAGGGCGCGATCCTGACCCGCGAGCAGGCGCGCAATATCGCGGCGCGCGGCGTGCGCGGCGTAACCGTCGAATCGGCGGAAGGCGCGCCGATCAAGGTCTTCGGCAACGGCATGGTCGATCTGGACGATTTCCAGGATTACACCGGCTTCACCGCGCAGGAATTGGGCGTGAAGGAGCAGGTGCGGTTCTCCATCCTGCGCGAGATCATCGAGTCGGGCGCGCAGGGCGACGAACTCAAGAACGCGGTGAAAAACCGCATGACCGAGCTGGTGCCGAAGACCATCATCATCGACGACATGCTCGCGTCCATCTGCTACCTGCTGAACATCGGCAACGGCATCGGGACCACCGATGACATCGACCACCTTGGCAACCGCCGCATGCGCTGCGTTGGCGAGCTGCTGCAAAACCAGTTCCGCATTGGGTTTTCGCGTATGGAACGCGTGATCCGCGAACGTATGACCATTCAGGATCTGGATATCGTGACGCCGCAGTCGCTGATCAATATCCGCCCGGTGACGGCTGCGATCAAGGAGTTTTTCGGCTCCTCGCCGCTGTCCCAGTTCATGGACCAGAACAACCCCCTCGCCGAGCTGACGCATAAGCGCCGCCTCTCCGCGCTGGGCCCCGGCGGCCTGTCGCGCGACCGCGCTTCGATGGAGGTGCGTGACGTACACTACAGCCACTATGGCCGTATGTGCCCGATCGAGACCCCTGAAGGCCCGAACATCGGCCTGATCTCGTACCTTGCGACCTATGCCCGGATCAACGAATTCGGCTTCATTGAAGCGCCGTACCGTATCATTGATAAAGCGACCGGCAAGGTGACCAACGAGGTCAAATATATGACCGCCGACGTGGAAGATGAATTCATCGTCTGTCAGGCGTATGAGCCGCTGGATGAAAACGGCTGCCTGAAAAACGAACGCATCACCTGCCGTATGCGCGACGAGATCGTATCGGTCGACCGGCACGACGTCGACCTGATGGACGTTTCGCCCCGTATGATGGTTTCAGTCGCGACCGCGTTTATCCCGTTCCTTGAGCATGACGACGCAAACCGCGCTTTGATGGGCGCGAACATGCAGCGTCAGGCCGTGCCGCTGCTCAAGTGCGAGGCCCCGGTCGTTGCGACCGGCATGGAATACAAGGCGGCGGTCGACTCGGGCACCATCCCGCTGGCGGAGGGCAACGGCGTCGTGACCCGCGTGACCGCCCGCGAAGTCGTCGTCCGCTACGAGGACGGCCGCGAAAAGACCTATCACCTGACCAAGTTCCTGCGGTCGAACCAGTCGACCTGTATCAATATGCGTCCCATCGTCAACTTAGGCGAACATGTCCGCAAGGGCGACGTGCTCGCGGACGGCCCTTCGACCGAAAACGGCGAGATCGCGCTCGGCAAGAATGCGCTGATCGGCTTCATGACCTGGGAAGGCTATAACTACGAGGACGCCGTCCTGCTGAACGAACGGCTGGTACGCGACGACGTTTATACCTCGATCCACATTGAAGAATACGAATCCGAATCCCGCGACACCAAGCTGGGGCCGGAGGAGATCACCCGCGATATCCCGAACGTCGGCGAGGACGCGCTGCGCGACCTTGACGAGCGCGGCATCATCCGTGTGGGCGCGGAGGTGCATGCGGGCGACATCCTTGTCGGTAAGGTAACGCCCAAGGGCGAGACCGAGCTGACCGCGGAGGAACGCCTGCTGCGCGCGATCTTCGGCGAAAAGGCGCGCGAGGTGCGCGACACGTCGCTGCGCGCGCCGCACGGCGAATCGGGTATTGTGGTTGACGTGAAGGTGTTCACCCGCGAGAACGGCGACGAGCTGTCGCCCGGCGTCAATATGGTCGTGCGCTGCTATATCGCACAGAAGCGCAAGATCTCGGTCGGCGACAAAATGGCGGGCCGTCACGGCAACAAGGGCGTTATTTCCCGCATTTTGCCGCAGGAGGATATGCCGTTCCTGGAGGACGGCACGCCGCTCGATATCGTGCTCAACCCGTTGGGCGTGCCTTCGCGTATGAACATCGGGCAGGTGCTGGAAGTGCACCTCGGCTTTGCCGCCAGGAAGCGCGGCTGGAAGGTCGAGACCCCGGTGTTCGACTCGGCGTCGCTCGACGATATCAAGGAAATGCTGGTCGCAGCCGGCGTCAGCGCCGATGGCAAATCGGTGCTCTATGACGGGCGTACCGGCGAAAAATTCGACAACCGCGTCACCGTCGGTTATATGTATTATCTCAAGCTGCACCATCTGGTGGACGATAAGATCCATGCGCGTTCGACCGGCCCCTATTCGCTGGTCACGCAGCAGCCCCTGGGCGGCAAGGCGCAGTTTGGCGGCCAGCGCTTCGGCGAAATGGAAGTCTGGGCGCTGGAGGCTTACGGCGCGGCTTATACCTTGCAGGAGATCCTGACCGTGAAATCGGACGATATCACCGGGCGCGTCAAGACTTACGAGGCGATCGTCAAGGGGCATAACGTCCCGAAGCCTGGCATCCCCGAATCGTTCAAGGTGCTGGTCAAGGAACTTCAGGCGCTTTGTCTGGATGTGACCGTGCTGGATGAAAACATGGAGGTCATTGAGCTGGCGGACGACGAAGACGATGATATCGATTTCAGCCGCCGGGAAGAACAGCGCGGTTCCGGCAGCGACGAGGAGTTCGCGGCTGCGGGCTTTGGCATCAACGAGGCGGAGAACGGCGACACCGATCTGTTCGATCTGGATAACGAGGACGCTGGCGACGAGGAAGACGACCTTGGTTCCGACTTCGGCGAGGACGACGACTTCCCCGGCGAGGACAACTACGGCGACGGCGATTTCGATTTGGAATGACCCCTGTGCGGCCCGCGCAGAGAAAGCGATCGGCTTCCTCTGCGCACGGCCACGCCGCTTTGGGACAGACAGGAGCACGCGATGGAAAAATATGAAGTGGATTTTGCCGCGCTGGACGCGGCGGGGAAACGCGAATTCCTCAGCACCTTCGGCGTGATGGGATACGGCCCTGCCGCAGAGTTTCAGGAAGGGCTGTTCGCCCTGCTGGCGTATACGCGGCTGTACAACGATTTCAAAAAGTCCAAAGAAGCCCCGCCGGAGATCGTCCCCCTGGTATTCGACCGGCTGTGGTCGTGCATGGAGACCGGCGAGCTGGCGATCTCGCCCGAGCTGGAAGACTTCCAGGAGTGCTTGGAGCATTGCGTGGGCGCGTTCGTCAACGGCGATTTGGGAATGCTGGATTCCGATGAGGACGACGCGTTCTACGCGCAGTATTTTGAGGGCTGCGGCCACCGCTGGGAAGGCTTTCTGGACGGCCTTGGCCACCTGTGCTTTGACATCGTAGGGCGCACGGGCTGCGCGCCGGAACGGATTGGCGAACTGATTGAATGGACGATCGAGCCGGATATCGAGCGCCGCGTGCTGGGGCTGGAAAGCCTGACCGGTACGTCCTCCCAGCAGGAGGCCTGGGCGGCGCGGGCGCGCGAAACCCCGGAATTCTGCGCGGCGATCGCGCGGCTTCAGGAAGATCAGAAAGCGGCGGCTTCGGGCGTATCGATCCCCGAACTGCGCGCGCGTTATCAGGCGCTGGCCCTGTTTTCGGAGCCGTCCCAATGCGGCGGCGATACCTTATAATATAGACGACCGCGCGCGATCATGGCGCAGCGCGCGTTAATCATCTTGCGTCAGGACTGGAGAGGTGTATCCGAATGAGTTATAACACATTCAACGCGATCAAAATTGGCCTTGCCTCGCCGGAGCTCATCCGTGAGTGGTCTTACGGTGAGGTCAAAAAGCCGGAAACGATCAACTACCGCACGCTCAAGCCGGAAAAGGACGGCCTTTTCTGCGAGCGCATTTTCGGGCCCCAGAAGGACTGGGAGTGCCATTGCGGCAAATATAAAAAGGTACGCTACAAGGGAAAGATTTGCGACAAGTGCGGCGTTGAAGTCACCCGCGCGAAGGTACGCCGCGAGCGTATGGGGCATATCGAGCTGGCGGCGCCGGTGTCGCACATCTGGTATTTCAAGGGCATCCCGTCCAGGATGGGCCTGATTCTGGACATGAGTCCGCGGCTGTTGGAGCGCGTGCTCTATTTTGCGAATTATATCGTGGTCGACCCAGGCGACACGCCGCTGGTCAAGAAGCAGATCCTGACCGAAAACGAGTACCGCGACATGGTCGAGAAGTATGAGGACGACTTCAAGGCCGGGATGGGCGCGGAAGCGATCAAGGAGCTGCTGCACGAGCTGGATCTGGAAAAGCTGTCGAAGGAGCTGCGCGCCGAGCTGCGCGACGCCTCCGGGCAGAAGCGGATGCGTATTATCAAGCGGCTGGAGGTCGTGGAATCCTTCCGCGCGTCGGGCAACAAGCCGGAATGGATGATTATGGACGTGGTACCGGTCATCCCGCCGGAAATCCGTCCGATGGTACAGCTGGACGGCGGGCGCTTCGCGACGAGCGACTTGAACGATCTGTACCGCCGCGTGATTAACCGCAACAACCGTCTGCGCCGCCTGCTCGAGCTGGGCGCGCCGGATATCATTGTACGCAACGAAAAGCGCATGCTTCAGGAAGCGGTTGACGCGCTGATCGACAATGGCCGCCGCGGGCGTCCGGTCACGGGGCCGAACAACCGCGCGCTCAAGAGCCTGTCCGATATGCTGAAAGGCAAGCAGGGGCGTTTCCGCCAGAACCTGCTGGGCAAGCGCGTAGACTATTCCGGGCGTTCGGTTATCGTCGTCGGGCCGGATTTGAAGATTTACCAGTGCGGTCTGCCAAAGGAAATGGCGCTGGAGCTGTTCAAGCCCTTTGTCATGAAGCGGCTGGTGGAAAACGGCACGGCTTCCAATATTAAGAGTGCGAAAAAGACAGTCGAGCGCGCAAAGCCCGAGGTTTGGGACGTGCTGGAAGAAATTATCAAGGGGCATCCGGTCATGCTGAACCGCGCGCCGACGCTGCACCGTCTGGGCATCCAGGCGTTCGAGCCGAAGCTGGTCGAAGGCCGCGCGATCCGGCTGCATCCGCTGGTCTGTACGGCGTTCAACGCCGACTTTGACGGCGACCAGATGGCGGTACACGTGCCGTTGTCGGCGGAAGCACAGGCGGAAGCGCGCCTGCTGATGCTGTCAGCGAACAACCTGCTCAAGCCGCAGGACGGCAAACCGGTCACGGTCCCGTCGCAGGACATGGTGCTTGGGTCGTATTACCTGACCATTGACAACGCAGACGAGCCGGGCGCGGGCAAGGTCTTTGCCTCGGTCGACGAAGCGCTGATGGCTTACGATCAGGGCGTAGTGGGCGTGCATGCGCCGATCCGGGTGCGCGTGACGCGTGAGATCGACGGGGAGGCCGTCACCCGGATCATTGACGCGACTCCGGGGCGGCTGATCTTTAACGAACGGATCCCGCAGGATCTGGGCTTTGTGGAGCGCGACGACGAGCATATTATCGATCTGGAGATCATGTTTACCTGTGGCAAGAAGGAACTGGGGCGGATCATTGACCGCTGCATCCAGAAGCACGGGTTCAACCGCACGGCGGAAGTGCTGGACGCGATCAAGGGGATGGGATATAAGTATTCCACCAAGGGCGCGCTGACGGTTGCGGTCGCGGATATGCTGGTACCGGAGCAGAAGCCGGTGTTCATCCATGAGACCGAGAAGAAGGTTGCGCAGATCGACAAGAAGTACAAGCGCGGCTTTATCACGGACGACGAGCGCTATCGTCTGGTCGTCCGCGAGTGGGAGGACACGACTAAGGAAGTAACCGGGCTGCTCCAGCAGAACATGAAGGAGCAGCGTTATAACCCGATCCATATGATGGCGGATTCGGGCGCGCGCGGCAGCATCAACCAGATCCGCCAGCTGGCGGGCATGCGCGGCCTGATGGCGTCCACGTCGGGCAAAACGATCGAGATTCCGATCAAATCGAATTTCCGCGAGGGGCTTTCGGTTTTGGAATATTTCATTTCGGCGCGCGGCGCGCGGAAGGGCCTTGCGGATACGGCGCTGCGGACGGCGGACTCGGGCTATCTGACCCGCCGTCTGGTCGACGTTTCGCAGGAGGTCATTATCCGCGAGGTGGACTGCGGCGCGGTCAAGGGGATCTGGGTCGAGGATATCAAGGAAGGCAACCAGACGATCGAGCCGTTCCGTGAGCGGCTGGTCGGGCGTTATCCGGTGGACGACGTGCTGCATCCGCAGACGGGCGCGCTGGTCGTCTCGAAGGATAAGATGATGGACGAAGCGGACGCGGACGCGGTCATTGAGGCGGGGTATACCCGGCTTCAGATCCGTTCGGTGCTGGAATGCCGGGCGCGCGAGGGCGTATGCTCGCGGTGCTACGGCGCGAACCTGGCGATGAATACGCCTTGCGGCATTGGCGAGGCGGTCGGCGTCATTGCGGCGCAGTCGATCGGTGAGCCGGGCACGCAGCTGACGATGCGCACGTTCCACACGGGCGGCGTTGCGGGCTCGGACATCACGCAGGGTCTTCCCCGCGTAGAGGAGCTGTTTGAGGCGCGGAAGCCGAAGAAGGTCGCTACGCTGGCGGAGATCTCGGGCGTGGTGAGCATTGAGGAATCCAAGCGCACGACGGTCAAGACGGTGAACATCACGAACCGGGAGACGGGCGAAATGCGTTCGTACCAGTTGGCGTCGTCCTCGGGCATCCGGGTCGAAGACGGTCAGGAGATCACGCAGGGCACGGTGCTGAACGAGGGCGCGCTGAACCCGCATGATATTTTGCGGGTATTGGATCCGCGCGCGGTACACGACTACGAGATCAAGGAAGTGCAGAAGGTATACCGTCAGCAGGGCGTAGACATTAACGACAAGCATATCGAGGTCATTGTCCGTCAGATGATGCGCAAGGTGAAGGTAGACGAGGCAGGCGATGCGGAAGTGCTGCCGAACTCGGTGATCGACCTGCACGAATTCGAGGATTATTGCAAGCAGGTGCAGGATCGGATCGACGCGGGCGAGGAAGGGCTGAAACTGCCGACCTGCAGCCCGACGCTGATGGGAATCACGAAGGCGTCGCTGGCTACGGAAAGCTTCCTGTCGGCGTGCTCGTTCCAGGAAACGACGCGCGTACTGACGGAAGCGGCGATTAAGGGCAAGGTAGACCCGTTGCTGGGCTTAAAGGAAAACGTCATTATCGGCAAGCTGATCCCTGCGGGCTCTGGCATGCAGGAATACCGAAGCGGGCACTATGAAACGACGGTTGACCTTGACGTGCAGGCGGAGCCTGCGCCGACACAGCCGGCCCCAAGTATAAACCCCCCAGTTTTAGGCTAACCTAAGGAGGACGCGCAGGCGTCCTCCTTTTTGCCGTCCCTGCGTGGGGAGCGCCGAGGGCTCCGCCCTCTGGACACCCGCCCCTGCGCGGGGAGCGCCGAGGGCCCCGCCCTCTGGACACCCGCCCCTGCGCGGGGAGCGCCAAAGGGGCAAAGCCCCTCTGGACACCCCGAGATGCTTACGCATCTCTTCTCGCCTGCGGGCGGGAAGGGCTGTGGGATGAAGACGGTGCTCCACCCGCTAAGCGATCCCGCCGAAAACCTGCTGAATGGACGAACTCAGCAGGTTTCCGGCGCACGTTAAAATGCGTGAAGATATGCCTGTATGCAGTGCTTCGGGCAGCCGCCAATCTCGAATACGAAGCCGTCAGGCCATGGACAGGCTTGCAGGCACACTCTCGTTTATTGCTTTACCAGCGAAGCGCTTGACGACGTGTTACAGCGCGCTGACGTGAAGCGGAAGGACTCCGCGTAAGGCGCAGGACACATACCTGTGGATAGAAAAAACCAGCAGGAGAGGGCCTGGAGCGGAGGAGCAAGGCGGCGTGTTTAAGGTGCGAAGACGGCGTCCAAAGGGTCTTGAAAATGACGTTTAGAAGGCGTGCGATTATGAAATCATGGGGAGAACAGCGGCGATTTTTAGGGGGCGCAGGCGGTTAAAACCGATCGATAAAGCGACGTATCAGGACGTTTCAGGGGACAAAACCGGTACCTGGGAAGGCGACGGAAGGCGGAAGAATGGTCGAAAATTGTCAAAAAATGCGGCTTTCATTAAACGACTATGGTAAACTGCGGTTGCAAAACCGCCGCATTTCGGTCCGGATAAGCTGTCAAACCGGATCTTCAGGGATCTCCTTTTAAGGCAGATAGGCGGGGAAAATACATCATAAGTCAACGTTTTTGAGGGCTGGTAACGGCATTTTGGACACGTCCTCAGCTCCCGCGGCCGCACTTGGGGAAAACGGAGATCCGGCGAATGCCGCCGCCGCAGCCGCTGCGATTTAAAACCCGCAGATTTTGGATAAGGAGAAATGCGTGCCGCACCCGACAGGGAATTGTGCTTAATGACGGGAAAAAGGACGGAAAATCCCGGTTTTTTGGAATAAAATTTGCGAAAAAGGCTTGACGAAATACTTTTTGCAGTGTAAAATATAGGGGTATGCGGTATAGGAGGAAAAAACACATGTTATCTGAACTGCAAACCGCTCAAAAGGTCGTTGGTGTCAAACAGTCCCGGAAGGCGATCCGAGACGGCCTTGCGCAAAAGGTCGTTCTCGCAAAGGACGCCGAAGTCCGTGTGATCCGCCCGATCCGGGCGCTCTGCGAAGAGCGGAGCGTGCCGGTCGAAGAGGTCGAGACCATGGCGGAGCTTGGAAAGGCTGCGGAGATCGATATCGGCGCTGCCGTTGTGACGGTTTTGAAGTAATTTTCAAAAAAATCATCGCTTGCACCGCGTGCAAAGTCTATGGGATGTGTCATCAAACGTCCTGATTCTGGAAGCGCCCGCGCGCTTTCTGCCCCGGTATCTGGGGGAGCGATCCCCTTGATATAAATTTTATATTCTTCAGAAAGGAGATCACGAAATGCCTACTTTTAACCAGCTCGTCCGCAAGGGCCGCGAGGAGGTCGTCGTCAAGTCTACGGCTCCGGCGCTTCAGGTCGGCTACAACTCTCAGAAGAAGAAGCAGACAGACCAGTCCGCTCCGCAGAAGAGAGGCGTATGCACCACCGTGAAGACCATGACCCCCAAGAAGCCGAACTCTGCGCTGCGGAAGATCGCTCGTGTTAAGCTGACCAACCAGATGGAAGTGTCTGCTTACATCCCGGGCATCGGCCACAACCTTCAGGAGCACTCGGTCGTAATGGTCCGCGGCGGCCGTGTCAAGGACCTCCCTGGCGTGCGTTACCACATCATCCGCGGTACTCTCGATACGCAGGGCGTTGCGAATCGCCGTCAGGCGCGTTCCAAGTACGGCGCGAAGCGTCCGAAGGCTGGCAAGTGATCTGCTTAACAAACAGAAAGCCTGTAAAGGCAAACGCCATGCAGTGAAAAACGCTGCAAAGGGAAAGACCCTTACAGCCCAAGAACGGTGCGGTTGATCCAGCATCGGGGAAACAAAAAAACCTGTTAAGGCAAAAGCGTTACAGTGAAAATGTTTGCAAAGCAGAAAACTTTACAGCGAAAAAGTCTGTAAAGGGGAAAACCGTTACGGCGGTTCCGCCCCTGGGCTGCAAAAAAGCTATCCAAAAACAGCAAAGCAGCCGGCCTGTTTCCGGGCCAACGCTTTGTCTGAGTGTTTTTTAGATAAATGCCCCTGCGGATTCGCGAGGGGGAGATCGGAAAACCTCGGACAGGCGCACACGGCAGGCCCCGGCAAGCCTGCCGAGTACCAATGAAATCATGATTTTAATGAAGGAGGGAAGTAAAGTGCCAAGAAGAGGAAATGTTCCGAAGAGAGACGTTCTGCCCGATCCGCTTTACAATTCCAAACTTGTCACCAAGCTGGTCAACTCGATCATGCTGGACGGCAAGAAGGGCGTCGCGCAGAAGGTCGTATATGGTGCTTTCGATATCGTCCGCCAGAAGTCCGGGCGTGATCCGCTCGAGGTCTTCCAGGAGGCGATGGAAAATATCATGCCGAGCCTTGAAGTCAAGGCCCGCCGCGTTGGCGGCGCCACCTATCAGGTGCCGATGGAAGTCCGTCCCGAGCGTCGCCAGACCCTCGGCCTGCGCTGGATCACCAAGTATTCCCGCGCCCGCAACGAGAAGACCATGCGCGAACGCCTCGCCGGGGAGATCCTGGACGCGGTCAACAATCTTGGCGGCTCTGTTAAGAAGCGCGAGGATACGCACAAGATGGCAGAGGCGAATAAGGCATTCGCGCACTACCGTTACTAATTGTGCGGCTCAAACTTTTGAAAGGAGAGCATTATGCCCAGAGAGTTTTCTCTTGAAAAAACCAGAAACATCGGCATCATGGCCCACATCGATGCCGGCAAGACGACGACCACCGAGCGTATCCTGTTTTACACCGGCGTAAACTACAAGATCGGTGACACCCATGACGGCACTGCCACCATGGACTGGATGGAACAGGAACAGGAGCGTGGCATCACCATCACGTCTGCGGCGACCACCTGCCATTGGAAGGATCACCGCATCAACATTATCGACACCCCGGGTCACGTTGACTTCACCGTTGAGGTCGAACGTTCGCTGCGCGTGCTCGACGGTTCGGTGACCGTCTTCTGCGCAAAGGGCGGCGTCGAGCCCCAGTCCGAGACCGTCTGGCATCAGGCGGACAAGTATCACGTCCCGCGCATGGCGTTCGTTAACAAAATGGATATCATGGGCGCCGACTTCTTCCATGTCGTTGACATGATGAAGGACCGCCTGAAATGTAACGCCGTCCCGATCCAGCTGCCGATCGGCGCCGAGGAGACCTTCCGCGGCATCATCGACCTGATCACCATGAAGGCGGAGGTCTATTACGACGACCTCGGCAAGGATGTCCGCGAGGAAGAGATTCCCGAGGAAATGATGGAGCAGGCGCAGGAATACCATGACGCTATGATCGAAGCGATCGCCGAGCTGGACGAGGATCTCACCATGAAGTACCTCGAGGGCGAGGAGATCACGATCGCCGAGCTGAAAGCGGCGCTGCGTAAGGGCGTGGTCAACGTAAAGATCATCCCCGTGCTGTGCGGCACGGCTTACCGCAACAAGGGCGTACAGATGCTGCTTGACGCGGTAGTCGATTATATGCCCGCGCCGACCGACATCCCGCCGATCAAGGGCGTGAACCCGGATACCGACGAGGAAGACGAGCGCCCGTCCGACGACAACGCTCCGTTCTCCGCGCTGGCGTTCAAGATCGCGACCGACCCCTACGTGGGCCGTCTGTCCTTCTTCCGCGTGTACTCCGGCACCATCGACGCCGGCAGCGCGGTCTACAACTCCACTAAGGGCCACCGCGAGCGCATGGGCCGCATCCTCCAGATGCACGCCAACTCGCGGAAGGATATTGAGAAGGTGTATTCGGGCGATATCGCGGCTGCGGTCGGCTTCAAGAACACCACCACCGGCGATACGCTGTGCGACGAAAAGCACCCGATCATTCTGGAATCGATGGAATTCCCGGAACCGGTTATCCGTGTTGCGATCGAGCCGAAGACCCGCGCGGGCCAGGAAAAAATGGGCATCGCCCTTTCCAAGCTGGCGGAGGAAGACCCGACGTTCCGCACCTATACCGACGAGGAGACCGGACAGACCATCATCGCCGGTATGGGCGAGCTCCATTTGGAGATCATCGTCGACCGTCTGCTGCGTGAGTTCAAGGTCGAGGCAAACGTCGGCAACCCGCAGGTCGCGTATAAGGAGACCGTGCGCCGTAGCGCGGACGTGGATACCAAGTACAAGCGCCAGTCGGGCGGTTCCGGCCAGTATGGTCATGTTAAGATCATTCTGGAGCCGAACGAATCCGGCAAGGGCTATGAGTTTATCAATAAGGTAGTGGGCGGTTCGATCCCGAAGGAATTCATCGAGCCGGTCAACCAGGGCATTCAGGGCGCGATGCAGGCCGGCGTGCTTGCGGGCTACCCGGTCGTGGACTGCAAGGTCACGCTGTACGACGGATCGTATCATGAGGTCGACTCGTCCGAAATGGCGTTTAAGATCGCAGGCTCCATGGCGTTCAAGGAAGCGATGCGTAAGGCCGACCCTGTGCTGATGGAGCCCATCATGCAGGTCGACGTCATGGTCCCGGAGGAATATATGGGCGACGTTATCGGCGACCTGAACTCCCGCCGCGGCCAGATCCAGGGCATGGAGGCGCGCGGAGGCGTGCAGGCCATCTCTGCGGCAGTCCCGCTGAGCGAGATGTTCGGCTATGCGACCACCCTGCGTTCGCGCAGCCAGGGCCGCGGCCAGTATACCATGTCCCCGAGCCACTACACCGAGGTACCGAAGTCGGTGCAGGAGAAAATTATTGATAACCGCTCAAAATCTGACAACTAAGTGTTGCAATTTTCCGCAAAATCATTTAGAATAGTCTTAAGTCGTGTAATGATTTATAACGAACATTTAAGGAGGAAAATCCAAAATGGCAAAGGCAAAATTTGAACGCAATAAGCCGCATATCAACATCGGCACGATCGGCCACGTTGACCATGGCAAGACCACGCTGACCGCGGCGATCACCAAGGTGCTCGCGATGAAGGGCGCTGCCGAGTATCAGGCATATGACTCCATTGACAAGGCTCCCGAAGAGAAGGAGCGCGGCATCACCATCAACACCGCGCACGTTGAGTATCAGACCGAGACCCGTCACTACGCACACGTTGACTGCCCGGGCCATGCCGACTACGTTAAGAACATGATCACCGGCGCTGCGCAGATGGACGGCGCGATCCTCGTCGTGTCTTCCGCTGACGGCCCGATGCCCCAGACCCGCGAGCACATCCTGCTTGCCCGTCAGGTAGGCGTGCCCTATATCGTCGTCTTCATGAACAAGGTTGACCAGGTCGACGACGACGAGCTGCTCGATCTCGTTGAGATGGAGATCCGCGAGCTGCTGAGCTCCTACGAGTTCCCGGGCGACGACATCCCGGTCATCCGCGGCTCTGCGCTCCAGGTGCTGACCTGCGATTCCAATGATCCGGCTGCTCCGGAGTACGCAAGCATCCGCGAGCTGATGGACGCGGTTGACAGCTATATCCCGACCCCCGAGCGCAAGAGCGACCTGCCGTTCATTATGCCGGTTGAGGACGTGTTCTCCATCACTGGCCGCGGCACCGTTGCGACCGGCCGTGTTGAGCGTGGCCAGCTGAAGATGGGCGAAGAAGTCGAGATCGTCGGCTTGATGGACGCTCCCCGCAAGACTGTTGTTACCGGTATCGAAATGTTCCGCAAGCTGCTGGACTATGCTGAGGCTGGCGACAACATCGGCGCTCTGCTCCGCGGCGTGCAGAAGAACGAGATCGAGCGCGGCCAGGTTCTGGCGAAGCCCGGCTCCATCCATCCGCACACCAAGTTCCGCGGCCAGGTTTACGTCCTGACCAAGGATGAAGGCGGCCGTCACACCCCGTTCTTCAACAACTACCGTCCCCAGTTCTATTTCCGTACCACCGACGTTACCGGCGTGATCGCTCTGCCCGAAGGCACTGAGATGTGCATGCCCGGCGATAACGTTGAAATGGACGTTGAGCTGATCACCCCCATCGCGATCGAGGAAGGTCTCCGCTTCGCGATCCGTGAAGGCGGTCGTACCGTTGGTTCTGGCGTTGTTATCAAGATCAACGAGTAATTTTGCGTAAAAGCTGAATCCAAAGAGGCGCCCGGTTTCCGGGCGTCTTTTTTTGCTTTGCCTGTAAGCGAAAACGGCTTCGCCTACGCGGTGGGCGCCGGGGCGCTGCCCCTGGATCCCGGTCCTACGCGGACGGCGCCAAAGGGACTTGTCCCTTTGGAATCCCTTTCCCGCCTGCGGGCGGGATCGGTGCGGCCAAAGCTGCTTATGCGTGCGTCTTCGCCCCGCCAAAAAGACGGTGGGACGAAGTGACAAAATCGACAGAATCTTTGGAACGTGAGGATCAGTTGAACGCTTTGGGTGACGATTTGCGGAGCCGAAAAGCAGCTCGCTTTGCGTGTAGGAAAGATATGGAGAAGCATGCTGAAAAGGCAGCGCATTGGGGCAGAAAAAAATCCTTCGGCGAAAGCCGAAGGATTTTTGTTTCATGGGATGGGTCAGATGTCAAACCGGATTGAGGGCAGGCTGCTGAGCATCGAAAACATATCCGAAGGATCGGACAGGTTGGAAGACTGAAGCCGTTGCAGCATGGAGCTTTGGAGCATGCTCAGAAGATCGGTCGTGCTTGCGCCCAGGAGGTCGGTTGCCTCAAAGAGGTCGGAGCCGTAAAGCCCGGAACCCAAAAGGCCGGAAGAGCCGATCTGCGGATAGGCGGGGAGCTGCGACCAATCGGTGCGCTTCTGGGTGATATCGCCGGAGACCGCGCCGGTCTGATAAGGCCGCATCAGGTTTTGGACGGAAGAAACGCCCTGTGTATGCTTCTGGTGTTGGGAAAGTGCAAACAACTCGGCATAGGATGCATTCCGCGTGTCGATATCGTTGATGTGGCAGGTAAAGTCAAATTTCCCGCTCAAGGATGCGCCAGTGACGCGGACGATCGGGTCTTCGGCGGTCGAATCCTCGGTATAGCTCACAGAAACGGACTGGCCGTCCGGGAGGATATCAAAGGAAAGGGAATCCGTGTCGATCTCCGGAAGGACGGCTGCGGTGCGCTCCTTTGCAAGAGCTTTTGCGAAATCAACGGTCTGATAGGCTTTTGCGCCGGCAGAAATTGTTTTCGCGGCACGCTGAGCTGCGAATGCGCTCTGAAGTGCTGTCATTTGCGATCACCTCAAACATTAAAATTTTGGTTTACACCAATCGTGGCTGGCTATGCGATTTCCCGTGGTGCGGGAGGTTTTTGCGGAAACGCGGTTTTGCAGTTTCCCCGATTTGAAATCGGACTCAATCCGAGAGAGGGTCAATAAAAACGGCGCTGCCGAACCCTAAAATCGGATAGAACACGTAGGGGAAAAAACAAACCTACCCCCAAGTCCGCGCCTTTGTCGAAAGAGTGGGCGAGATCAATAGGCACTTTGATGGACAGATAAATGCTATAAATGGGGATAAACAGCCACAGGAATCTCCAGCCGCCGCCGTATAAAACCTTGAATTTTACATAATTGCCAAAAAGGGGGGAGCTTATACATTTATCATAGCATAATGTATCCGAAAAGTAAATAGTAAAAATCGGGTTCTGGGGAGAGGGGAGCACTTGCTGCGGAGGGAGAAGGAGGGGAGTCCAGAGAGACTGCGTCCCTTTGGCGCTGCCCGCGGAGGGCTACCGGGGACGGGGGCGGAGCCCCTCAGGCAGCACAAACGGCGCAGCGCCGCTTAAAGCGTGACCTTGTGGAAGGTCTTTTTGCCTTTGCGGAGAATGCGGCCCTCCCGGAAGGATTCCTGCGGGAGCTGTACTTTAAAATCGCTGATTTTTTCATTATCCAGCGTAACGCCGCCGCCCTGTACCAGCTTCCGCGCTTCGCCGTTAGAGGCGGCAAGCCCGCACTTGACCATCAGCGACAGGATGCCGATTTGCCCGTCGGTAAAGTCGGCGTCGGAAAGCGTCGTGGTCGGCATATTTTCATCCGAGCCGCCGCCGACAAAGATCGCCTTTGCGGCAGTTTGGGCCTTGTCGGCCTCCTCGGCGCCGTGCACCAGCGAGGTCAGCTCATAGGCGAGGATCTCCTTTGCACGGTTGAGTTCGGCGCCTTCCCAACTGTCCATTTCGTTGATCTGTTCAAGCGGCAGGAAGGTCAGCATCCGGATGCATTTCAGCACGTCCGCATCGTCGACATTGCGCCAATACTGGTAAAAATCATAGGGCGAGGTCTTGTTCGGGTCGAGCCAGACCGCGCCTGCGGCCGTCTTGCCCATCTTTTTGCCTTCAGAATTGAGCAGCAGCGTGATCGTCATTGCATGCGCGTCCTTGCCCAGCTTGCGGCGGATCAGCTCAGTACCGCCCAGCATGTTCGACCACTGGTCGTTGCCGCCAAACTGCATATTACAGCCGTAGTGTTGGAACAGGTAGTAAAAGTCGTAGGACTGCATAATCATATAATTGAATTCGAGGAAGGAAAGCCCCTTCTCCATGCGCTGCTTATAGCATTCGGCGCGAAGCATGTTGTTGACCGAAAAGCATGCGCCGACCTCGCGCAGGACTTCGACATAATTCAGCCCCATCAGCCAATCGGCGTTGTTGACCATCTGCGCCTTGCCTTCGCCGAATTCGATGAAACGCTCCATCTGCTTCTTGAAACAGTCGCAGTTGTGCTGAATGGTTTCAGCAGTCATCATCGAGCGCATATCGGTACGCCCGGAGGGGTCGCCGACCATCGCCGTACCGCCGCCGATCAGCGCGATCGGTCGGTTGCCCGCCATTTGCAAGCGCTTCATCAGGCACAGCGCCATAAAATGGCCGACGTGCAGGGAATCGGCGGTCGGGTCGAAGCCGATGTAAAACGTCGCTTTGCCGTTGTTCACCATTTCGGCGATTTCCGGTTCGTTTGTGACCTGCGCGATCAAGCCGCGGGCCTTGAGTTCTTCGTAAATCTTCATTGGGTCGATCTCCGTTCTAAAAATATGAAAAAAGTACGCATCCGCCGGGGCGGAAGATCGTCGCCGCTAGGGCGCGCGTTCCTTTAAGTTTTCGTGAAAAATCCGCATAGCGTTATTTCTCCGCGGCATGCAGGAGTTCCCGCGCGTTTTCCAGCGTGGTCTCCGTGATCTGGTCGCCTGCAAGCATCCGCGCGATCTCCTGCGCGCGGCCTTCGGCGGTCATTGGATGAACGTCGGTGAAGGTACGCCCGCCCTGCGCGCGTTTTTCAATGAGCAGGTGGTTGTTGCCCATTGCTGCGATCTGGGGCAGGTGGGTGACGCAAAGGGTCTGCTTTTTGCTTCCGATCTCGCGGAGCTTGTGCGCGATGCGCTGTGCGGCGCGTCCGCTGACGCCGGTGTCGATCTCGTCAAAGATCAGCGTCCCGACCGATTCCCCGGCGGTCAGCACGTTTTTCATCGCAAGCATGACGCGCGAAAGCTCGCCGCCGGAAGCCACCCTGGATAAAGGCCGCAGTGGTTCGCCCGGGTTGACCGAAATCAGGAACTGGACGGTATCCATGCCCTTTGAAGCAAGTTTCGTGCCGGTCTCGACCTGGATCTCCAGCGCGACGCGGGTCATGTCGAGATCCTTGAGTTCGGCGACGATCGCTTTTTCCAGCTTCTTTGCGCCCGCCTTGCGCTCGGCGGTCAGCCGGGCGGCGAGCTGCTTGGCCTGCTGAAGCTCGGCGCGGTATTCCTCGCGAAGCTCGCTGCGGCGTTCGTCTGAAGATTCCAAGCCTTCCAGCTCGGCGCGCGCCTGTTCGGCATAGGCAAGTACGTCGGCCACCGTGTCCCCATAGCGCTTGCGCAGCCGGTAGATCTCGTCCAGCCGTTCCTCGATCGCGGCGCGTTCCTCCGGAGAGAATTCGGCGCGGCCGATCTGTGCGCCGACGCTTTCGCGCAGATCCTCGGCGAGGTATTTTAATTCGTTCGCGGCCTCGGCGAGCTTGGCCAGCTCGGGCGAAACCTCGGCGACCCGTTCGATCGCGGCGGCGGCGTTGGCGGTCAGCACGGCGGCCCCGTCGACGGTATCCGTGCCGTCCAGCGCGAGCTGCGCGGCCAAGAGGGCGTCCATCAGCCGCCCGGCGTTGTCGAACCATGTCTTTTTGGCAAGCAGCGCTTCTTCCTCGCCGTCGCGCAGTTCGGCTTCCTCGATCTCTTCCAGTTCCGCGCGGAGCTGGTCGAGCCGCTGCAAGCGCTCCTGTTCCCCACGGTCAAGCTCGGTGATCTGCCTGCGCAGCGCCAACAGCTTGTGATAACTGGGGCGGTATCGTTCGAGCAGCGCGCCCGCGCCGCAAAAGCCGTCCAGAAAATCGATGTGGCTGTTTTCGTCCATCAGCCGCTGCCCGTCATGCTGCCCGTGTACGTTCAGCAGGTAAGGGCTGAGCCGCCGGAGCACCGCTGTTGCGACCGGCTTCATATTGACCCGGCAAACGGTCTTACCCTCGGCAGAGATCTGGCGCTGGATGTGCAACTCGCCTTCTTCTTCGTCGCCAAGGCCCAGCGCGTCCAACTCACGGCGCAGCTCGGGCGAAAGGCCGGTGAAAACGGCGCTGACAAAGCCTTTCTTTGCGCCGCCCCGAATCAGTTCCCGGCTGGTGCGCTGGCCCATGATCGCCCCGATGGAATCGATGATGATGGATTTACCGGCGCCGGTCTCGCCGGTCAGCACGGTCAGCCCGTCCTGAAGCTCAATATCCGCCTGCTCGATCACGGCGATGTTTTCAATATGCAGAAGCTGTAGCACAGCGGCCCTCCTTTCATTCGTTTTCCCGTCAGTTCAGCATCCGGCGCGCGTCCGTGCAGAACTGCTCGGCGCTTTTGGTGTTGCGCATCACGACGAAGACGGTATCGTCCCCACCGAGCGTGCCGACGACCTCACGAACGCGCATTGCGTCGATCGCCATGGCCGCCGCCTGCCCGAGGCCGGGCAACGTTTTGATCACGACCATGTTCTGGGCGGAACTGATTTCGGTCACGCATTCCTTGAAAATGTTGCGCAGACGGGTTGTGAAGCTGTTTTCGACCTCGCTGGTCGCGGCGGCGTACTTATATTTGCCGCTTGTGGAAGATAATATTTTGATCAGGCGCAGCTCCTTGATATCCCGCGAGACCGTGGCCTGTGTCGTCGCATAGCCGAGCCTGCGCAGATGTTCGGAAAGCTCCTCCTGCGTCTCGATCTCCGTTTGCTCGATCAGGTCAAGGATCTTGGCCTGCCGCTGGAATTTCATGGTGATTCCCTCCCGATCAATTTTTGCTGAAGGATATGGTAAAAGCTCTGCCCTTTGACGCGCAGCAGCCGGGTGCGGAGCGGGGAACGCTCTATGACGACCTCGTCGCCGGGCAGGAGCGGGAAATTGCGGTCGCCGTCGCAGGAAACGTAAAGCTCCGCGCCGTGATCGCAGTAAGCGCGCACGGAAAGCCGCCGCTTTGAGGAAAAGACGAAGGAACCCGGCTGAAAGCCGTGGACGCATACGGGGGTCAGGATAATGTTTTCACTGGCGGGCTCCACGATCGGCCCGCCTGCCGACAGCGAATAGGCGGTCGAACCGGTCGGAGTTGCGAACACGAGGCCGTCGCCGTGAAAGGAGGCCACGCGGGTCCCGTCGGCTTCCACGTCCATATGGACGACGTGAAACATCGGCGTACCGCGCACCACCGCCACGTCGTTCAGCGCGTCGCAGGCGAACGCTTCCCGGTGTTGCCGGAGGACGGTCAGGCGCAGCATCATGCGGTCGTCGCAGGTGAAACGGCCTTCCAGCAGGCGCGAGAGGAGCGGGAGTTCGTCGCGTTCCAGCTCGGTCATAAAGCCGACGTGCCCAAGGTTTATGCCAAGGATCGGCGTATCGCAACGCGCGGCAAGACGGGAGAGGCGCAGCATGGTGCCGTCGCCGCCCAGCGCGATCGCAAGATCGGCCTGCGGGATCGCTTCCGCCGCAGGGCAGCGGGCGAGCTCCGGGAAGCCTTCCGGGCAGGCGCTGGATAACAGCACGCGCACGTCATAGGCGGCGAGCAGCGCGCAGACCTCAGCCACTGCCGCGAGGGCTTCCGGCTTTTGCTCGTTTGGATGCACATAGATCGTTTTCATGTTTCAGTCCTCGGGTGGTCGATAGTCAGGAGCCAGAAAAGGGGATTGGTCATCCCTGTGTCAGCGCTTCGTGCGCTTCGCGGACGAGGGCGGGCAGGTCCGGGATATGCTCCACGCCGCCTTTGGCAAGGCTGGCCAGGAATTCGATATTCCCTTCCGGCCCGCGGATGGGGGAGAAGGTCATTGCCTGCACGGTAAAGCCTGCCGCGTGGGCGTTTTCGACGAAGCCTTCAAGCACTTCCAAGTGGATCGCAGGCTCACGGACAACGCCTTTTTTACCGACCTTGCCGCGCCCCGCCTCAAACTGGGGCTTGATGAGACAGGCGACGCGCCCGTCCCCGGCCAGCAGCCCAGCCACGACGGGAAGCACCAGCCGCAGGGAGATGAACGAAACGTCGATCACGCAGAGCGACGGGACTTCGTCGAGCTGGTCGGGGGTCACGTAACGGATGTTGGTGCGTTCCATGCAGCGGACGCGTGGATCCTGCCGCAGGTTCCACGCGAGCTGGCCATAGCCGACGTCGATTGCGTACACCTTCCGCGCGCCGCGCTGCAGCAGGCAGTCGGTAAAACCGCCGTGGGACGCGCCAACATCCATCACGGCAAGGCCGGCAGGGTCGATCGCAAAGTAATCGAGCGCCTTCTCGATCTTATGCCCGCCGCGGGAGGCGAATTCTTTGCCGGTGCTGCGCACTTCAAGCTGCGCGTCCTCAGGGACGTTTTCACCGGCTTTGTCGGCTTTTTGGCCGTTGACGTATACGAGCCCGGCCATGATGCTGGTCTTTGCGCGCTCCCGAGAGGGGACAAGCCCGCGCTCAAACAGGAGCACATCCAATCGTTTTTTACTCAAGATCGGGATACCTCATTTTCGGGGGGAGTGCCCCGTTTATGGATTTGATATATAGGGAAGCTGGAAAAGCAGCTGCACGCGTAGGCGGGAGTATTCCCCGCCCGCAGGCGGAAAAGGCGATGCGCAGCATCGCGGGAGTCCAGAGGG
>CAJUGU010000062.1 GCA_910586105.1 uncultured Eubacteriales bacterium
CCCTCTGGACACCCGCGATGCTGCGCATCGCCTGCGCCGCCTGCGGGCGGGGAAACGGGGAACCGCGTCAAACCAAGATGCATATCCGAAAAAACAGTTTTGCCCCGAACAGCGCGGCTGTTGACAGACGCCGCCCGGGGTTGTATGCTATAAGAAAAAGGGGATGCATCGACCGTCCGCCGCCTAAAGGAGTGTACGATATCCGTGATCCAATACCACGAAACCACGAAGACCTTCCACCTGAGCAACGGGAAGCTCAGCTATCTGATAAAGCTGCTGCCCAATGGCCAGCCCGGTCAGCTTTACTTCGGCAAGGCGATCCGGGATAATGAAAATTTCGACCATTTATTGGAAATGAACCCGCGTTCCATGACCGCCTATCTGACGGAAGGGGACAACCGGTTTTCGCTCGACCATGTGAAACAGGAATACCCTTCCTATGGGAGGACTGACTTCCGCCGCCCGGCGGTCGAAGTACGTCAGCCGAACGGCAGCCGTATCGTCGACCTGGCTTATGTCTCGCATACGATCGCCCCCGGCAAGCCCAGGCTGGAGGGACTGCCCGCGACCTACTGCGAAGACGGCCGCGAGGCGGAAACACTGACCCTTCATCTGCAAGACCGGCTGCTGGGGCTTGCGGTCGACCTGTCCTACACCCTGTTCGCCGGCCATGCAGCGGTCGCCCGTTCGGTGCGCTTCATCAACAACGGGACGCTCGACCTGCATCTGACCACGGCAATGAGCCTGTCGCTCGACCTGCCTGACAGCGATTATGAATTCGTCCATTTTTCTGGCGCATGGGCGCGCGAACGCCATATGAAGGTGCGCCGTCTCGAACAGGGGATCCAATCGGTCGGCTCCGCCCGCGGGACTTCATCACACAATCATAACCCGTTCATCCTGCTGCGCAGGCCGGGGACGGATGAAGCGCGCGGCGAAGCGATCGGCTTCTCGCTGGTGTATTCCGGCAACTTCCTCGCGCAGGTCGAGGTCGACAACTGGGACGTTGCCCGGGTGACGATGGGCATCGATCCATTCGGGTTCGACTGGAAGCTCGCCCCCGGCGAAGCCTTCCAGACCCCGGAAGCGGTCCTGGTCTATTCCGGCGAAGGCATGGGCGCAATGAGCCGCACCTATCATGCGCTCTACCGCAGCCGTTTAGCCCGCGGGGAATGGCGGGACAAGCCGCGCCCGATCCTGCTGAACAACTGGGAGGCAACCTATTTCGACTTTGACGAGGACAAGCTCGCGGCGATCGCGGAGACCGCCCGCGACGACGGCGTCGAGCTGTTCGTATTGGACGACGGTTGGTTCGGCGCGCGCTCGGACGACCACGCCGGGCTGGGAGACTGGCAGGCGAATACCAGCCGTCTCGCGCGCGGGATCGCAGGGATCGCCGAGCGGATCGACGCGCTCGGCATGAAGTTCGGCCTGTGGTTCGAGCCCGAAATGGTCAACAAGGATTCCGACCTTTACCGGGCGCATCCGGATTGGATCATTCAAACGCCCGGGCGCAGCGCCTCCCATGGGCGTAACCAGTACGTGCTGGATCTTTCCCGTCCCGAAGTGGTCGATAACCTGTATGGGCAGATGTCGAAGATCCTGTCCGGGGCGAAGGTCTCCTATATCAAATGGGATATGAACCGGTGCATCACCGAGGCGTTCTCGAGCGCGCTGCCTGCCGACCGGCAGGGGGAGCTGTTCCACCGCTATATCCTCGGCGTATATGCATTGTATGAACGGCTCACGGCCGCCTTCCCTCACATCCTGTTTGAGTCGTGCGCATCCGGCGGCGGGCGGTTCGATCCCGGTCTGTTATATTATGCGCCGCAGGGCTGGGCGTCCGACGATTCGGATGCCGTTGAACGGATGAAGATCCAATACGGTACATCGTTCTGTTATCCGCTCAGTTCGATCGGGGCGCACGTGTCGGCCGTCCCGAACCATCAGGTCTATCGGAATACGCCGATCGCGACCCGGGCGAATGTCGCTTATTTTGGGACGTTCGGTTATGAGCTTGACCCGAACCGCCTTACCCCGGAGGAGCGCGAACAGGTGCGCGGCCAGATCCGGTTCATGAAGGAATACCGCGAAGTGCTTCAGTTTGGCGATTTTTACCGCCTTCGTTCCCCGTTCGAGAGCAATTTCCTGTCATGGATGGTCGTTTCCCCCGACAGGCGGACGGCATTGGTCGGTTGGTATAAGATCCTGAACGAGGTCAACGGGCCGTACCGGCGGGTACGCCTGCAAGGGCTGGATCCGGCGCTGTGTTATCAGATCGACGGCGGCGCAGGCCATTTCGGCGATGAACTGATGAACGTCGGATTGCTGACGACCGACAGCGCCGCCGGTGAAAGCGATCCGACCCGTGCAAGCTGCGACTTTGATTCGCGCATTTATGTTTTGAAGGCGTAAAGCCCGGAACGGCTGGGACAGCCGGAGCGGCGTCAGTCCGCGCCCAAATGGACGCAAAGCACCCCCGTGCCACAAACCGGCGCGGGGGTTTTGCCGTCCCCGGAATGGGACGAAAAAAAAAGCGCCCGCCGGCGAGCGGAGGGCGCGGGTTTGCTGAATTAGAAACGCATGGGGGTGAGCTTGCAATAATCGTCGATGGAGCCGCCTGCGCGGAAGCATTCGATGATCGCACGGCCAAGCGGGTCGAGCTCGTCGGTGTAGAACTTTTCCAGCTCCTGCTCGAAGAAATCATTCAGGATCTTTGCGCCGACGTCGTAGCCTTCCTCGCCAAGACGGTCCTGCGTCTCGGGGCGGAGGAACTTGGCGCGGATATCCTGGCCGTCCATCTTCATCTCGCGCAAAGCGTAGCCCAGCAGCGGGCAGCGGGCCGGCACGAGCTTTTCCTTCTTCACGGTGCCGTTATGGCGCGCGAGGAACTCGCGGGAGATCCATTCCGCAGCGAAGCCGACCTGATAAATGCCAATGTGCTGGTTGGGGATAAGCACATAACGGGTGCGGGGGCTGTTCACGATCTGCTGGAGCAGCAGGTTTGCCTGCTTGACGCGTTCGCCGGTCGCGAACGGCCAGTAAGAGCCTACGCCCTCGGAGACCATTGCGCTGCCGCCGTCAACGATCGAGGGGTTCTTATGGCCGCGCGGGGCGACCAGACGCCACAGCCAGGCAAGCGCGGGCGGGATGAAATGCAGCAGGCCCATGATGCCGTAGGTCGGGTTCTCGCGGGAGGAAGGAGGCATACGGGTACCGAACGAACGCACGTCGACTTCGACCGGCTCGGTGATGATATGCGGCACCTTCTCGCGCGGGACGATCGCGCGCGGGTTCGGGCAGGGCTTACCGTTGGAATCGGGGGTATGCTCCCAGATCAGGGAGGTCGCGCCGACAACGCCCTGGATGTTGAAGAAGCAAAGCGGCTCGTCCGGCTCGGTGCAGATGCGTTCGTAGACCGGGTCGCAGCCGTAATGGGTCACGCCGTCCATGCGGAGGAACCAGCCGTGTTCGCCGTCCACGATGCAGAGCTTGCCATTATCCCCCTGGATGGAGGGATAGCAGGTCGCCATATCGTCGCAGATCGGTTCGATGGTGCAGGTCTTGCCCAGATTGAGGATGGTCTTTTCGCCCGTGACCGTATGGGTCGCAAGCAGGACGCGGTCGTCTTCCATGCGGGCAACGTCCTGAAGCATTTCGCTCTTGCCGCCGCCGGAAGCGCCTTCGTGCATGATGACGATGTCGTTATCATACTGGGTGGTGATGCGGGCTGCGGAAGCGTGCGCCGTAACCCAGCCTTCCTGCTCGCCGATGTCGAGGAGGACGGAATAAACGCCCTTCTTCGCGGACGGGCCGGGATACAGGTTGTAGGAGTAGACTTCATGGCAGTCGTCCAGACGGTTATGTACGCAGACCTGACGGCCATTGAAATGGGTGTGACGGAACGGGGGCGCAACATAGATGATCGCGCGGGGCTTATAGCCCTCGGTCTCTTCCGCGGAAACGAAGCCTTGCAGCTGCGCGAGCGCGAACGCGAAGAACGCCGCGTTACGCGGGCAGATCAGCATAGACTTATAGCCATAGATGTTGCCGCCGGAGTTGAACGGCATGATGATGAGTTCCTGCGTCTTGAGCCATTCGAGGGTCTCCTTGCGGACCTGCTCAAACTCGTAGCCGTAAACGTCCTTGAACCGCGGCTTATCGGTCGGCTTGTCGTCGGCAATCCGCATGCAGTCGGGATCGCGGCGGCGCATATAGTCTTCCGCATAGTTGACGCACACGCCGTTCTTCGCGCGTACAACGGTCGCTTCGGTGATCTCGCCTTTGCCGGGCACCTCATAAACGACGTCATACTTGCCGGAACGGCCGGTGCCGAAGACCATTTCGTAAAGCTCGGATTTGGTCGTGGGGATGAAGATGCCTTTGCATTCCTCAATGACGTCCTCGATCTCGGGCGTCCAAGTGAATTTACGCAGCAATCGATTCATTTTTGTTCGATGACCTCCTTATTCAGCCGTCCGCAGGAGCGGCAGGCCGTCATTTTCGGGCAGGAAAGCAGGAAGATGATGCACTGCCCGATTTTCTTTCCTTTTATATCATACATCGAAAGCACGGGATTCGTCAATAGAAATTTCGTGATTTACACAGGAAAATCTTTAGCGGCCCCCTGAAGCGTCGACTGCGGCAGCCGGTTCCGCGGCAGGCTCCGCGATCCCCTTCATCAGCGGCCAGATCCATTGATCGGCGTAGGCTTCCAGCGCTTCCCAGGACAGCGCGGAGGTGGAGGACTGGATCAGCACCGCGCATCCCTCCGCGGGGAGGAGCGCCAGCAGCAGATGGTTGGGATTGCCGTTGACCGACGTCCCGAAGCCTTCGGACACCAGATAATTGGTCCCTTCCACCCGCCTGCCGGACGGGGTGTAGCCTGCAAAGAAATCCCCGCGCGGCTCGGCGATGAAATCCTCCTGGATGCTTTCGCGGTAATCGGCCAGGAAGGCATGATACCAGTCCCTGCGCTCCGCGCCGCCGGTATACCAGAGCATGCGGAAGCAGGTGGACACCTTGCTTTCAGCCCTGTACCATTGCATCCCGTCGTCCCCCAACGCGCCCAGCTCCCAGCCGCGCGGCAGGGCTACCGTGATCCCTTCGTCCAGCTCCACCGTCAGCACGCTGTAGCCGTCGGCGGGAATGTCGGAGACTTCCGGCGTGACCGTGCGACCCCACAGGAGAAAGGTCAGGACGAGCAGCGGCACGGCGGCGAATACAAACATGCCGTGTTTCCATCGCGCCTCTCGTTCGGGAGGGCAGAGGTATACCGCCAGTTTGCAGGATGCCCCTACCGAAACCAGCAGGAGGGCTAGGCTCATGAAACAGCGCCGGATGAACGCGCAAAGCTGCTGCTCATAGGCCTGTGCATATTCCAAAAAGAATTCGTCGCCCCGCCGGATCTCATAAACCAGCAAGTGGCCGTCGGTGTAAGCATAGCGGAAGGCCGCTTCCGCCTGCCCCGCCCAGTCAAGGAACGCCTCCGGGTCGAAGCGGAAGGCTTCGGAGATGTACAGGGGATCGTCATAGCCTTCCAGGTAAATCCAGTAACGCTTAACGATAGCGGTCGAACGGCCCGAGGGCAGTTCGGTATCGGACCGCCGGACGGACACGGCCCGGGCGGTACGCTGTTGCAGTCCGGTCTCCCGCGCGGGGAAAGCGTCCGGCGTTTCGGAAAACATCCGGCCAAATACCGTCAGGGATAACGCGAGCAGCGGCAGCAAGACGAGCAGCCGCTTCCAAATCGCGGCAGGAGGATCTTGCAGCCATTGCAGGCAGCTGCGGAAGGATGTCCATAAAAAACGGGCTCCCATCAGGACGAATATCCCAGAGAAAATGCCCGAAGCGATCAGCTTGCCCATTGTGCAGCCCTCCCGGTTGGTTTGACTTCTTACCTATCAGTATAGCACATCGCCAGCGGATCGGAAAGCGCGAAGCGCTATAAAATCCCGCGCGTTGCGCGCTCCGCTTTGAAAGTCTCCTTCCCCAAGGGAGCTGGCAGCCGTAAGGCTGACTGAGGGAGTTGCCAGAGGTACGCGGCCCGAGGGCGTCGTCTTACAGCGGAGCGGTCTGCCGAACGTCCCGTTTGGGCGCGCTTACGGCGGAGTGGTCTGCCGAGCTGTCCCGTTTGGGCGCGCTTGCAGCAATGGGTTGGCGTCAACCCCTTCGCTGCTAGACGGCGCTGGTTCGGGGCAACTCCTTCCGTCATGGCTTGCGCCGTGCCGCCCCCGTCGGACGCGCCTATGACGCTTCGCGTCATGAAAAAAGGCGCTCCGCGCCTTCCGAAGGCGCAGAGCGCTGTTTATGGGATCCCGCGCATTGCGCGCTCCGCTTCCGGGCGCTGCGCGTGCCGCGTCGGTCAGATATTGAACGCCGCCCGTTTCCAGCCGCCCGAGCGTATCCGCCAGAAAAAGAAGGCCGACCGGACGCCCCAGTCTACGATCATTGCGACCCAGGTCCCGAACATCCCAAGCCCCAGCGCATTTGCAAACACATAACCGCAGATCACGCGGAACAGCCACATGGAAACAATCGAAACGATCATGGAAAACCGCACGTCGTTTGCTGCGCGCAAAGCGTTCGGCAGGGTGAAGGACAGCGGCCAGATCAGGCAGCAGAACGAGCCGTGCAGCAGCAGCACCCGCTTTGCCATTTCCATGGTTTCGGACGAAAGGTTATAGGCGTGCAGGATCATGGGCATTGCCAGCAGGATCAGCGCGTTGGTCGCGAGCATCACCGCATAGCAGATCGCCATGAGCTTGCGGGTATAATACTGCACCTGCTCCTCGTCGCCCGCGCCGACGCAGCGGGAGATCACGGCGACCATCGCCATACTCATCGCCATACCGGCAAGCGACTGGAACGAGCTGACCGAGTTGCCGACCGCGTTCGCCGCGATCGAAGCCGTGCCGAAGGTCGCCACCAGGCTGAGCAGCACGATCTTGCCCAGCTGGAACATGCTGTTTTCCAGGCCGTTGGGCACGCCCAGCCGCAGGATCCGGCCGATCATCTGGCGGTCAAACCGGAAATCGAACGGCAGCCGCAGGCGGATGCTCAGGTCGGGACGGCGCAGCCAGGCCAGCATCATACCGGCGGCAAGGATACGGGAGACGAGGGTCGGGATCGCCGCGCCGACGATCCCCATGCGCAGCCGGTAGATCAGGAAGGCGTTGCCGCAGATGTTGACGGTGTTCATAACGATGGATACCATCATGGAAACGTTCGAGTTGCCCATCACGCGGAACAGCGCCGCGCCGCTGTTATAGATCGCGATGAATGGGATCGACGCCGCGACGATCAGCAGATAGCTGCTGCAAAACGCGCGCACATCGGCTTCCAGATGCCCGAACACCACATCGAGCAGGAGGTTGTGGCCCAGATAGACCAGCGCCATCACGACGAGCGCCGAGGCCCCGGTGAAAAGCAGCAGCTGATTGCCTGCTTTTTCGGCGTTTCCGGTATCGTTCCGGCCAAGGTATTGCCCGGCAATGACCGCGCCGCCGGTCGCGAGCGCGGAGAACAGGTTGACGATCAGAACGTTGACCGTGTCGACCAGCGAGACCGCGCTGACGGCAGCTTCGCCGACGCTGGATACCATCACCGAGTCGACCATGCCGACGGCGATCGTTAAAAACTGTTCGACGATCAGCGGAAGGATCAGGCGGAACAACGCGGCGTTGTCAAACAGCCGCAGCCGGGGCTGCGGAAGGACGGCTTGCTTTTGCATTTTGCGAAAGGCTCCTTTGTGAAAGATTTTTGTTCGCTATCAGTATAGCAGGTTTGCCCAGTTTGGACAATGGCACTGATGCACAGAAACAAGCCGGATTTTGCGGGGGTTTGACATAAAAATGCTACACCCGCGGACGTTGAAGATTCCCGTTTGCTTCGCCTGCGCAGCGGGCTCCGGGGGCGCCGCCCGCGCAGGCGAGACAATCGGCAATTTTCAATGCTCGCGGGTAAAATAGCCAAGCCGGGATATCCTCCCATGCTTGGCTATTATTCGGATAAGTTGCGCGAAAACGGTTGAACCACTGTACATCGAACGGTACATACAGTGGTGTGGGAGGTCGGCTGCTCAACGAATGGGCGGCCGACCTCCCGACCGGTAAAACGGGGATCAAACGGTCTTGAAAACTTCTTCCAGCGCAGCGATCGCTGCCTCTTCGTCGTCGCCGTCGCAGGTGATGGTGAGCACGTCGCCGCACTTGACCTTCAGTCCCATGATGGCGAAAATGCGCTTGAGGTCGGCGTCCTGGCCTTCCTTGGTCATGGTCGTTTTGCAGGTGAAGCCCTTAGCGGCTTTGTTGAGGATGCCGGCGGGGCGGGCGTGCAGGCCTTCTTTGTCGTGAATGGTAACGGTGATGGACTTCATAATAAATACCTCCTGAAATCTGTCATTATGACTTGGGAAACGTTGTGAAGCGGGCTTATAACCGCTCGCTATGGAATATTATATCACGGCTTCCGCCGGAAAGGAAGCCCTGCGGCGCAATCGGGCGGTAAAAAGGTTGACCGTCCGTACCGAAAGGGAGCGCACACCCGGCCCCGCGCCGCAGCGCGCATGGGATTGCCGCCTTTGGCGGCGGGTGATTTCCGCATGCACAGCGGAAATCACGCCTCCGTCGGAACGGAGTGTATCGCGCCTGCGCGATGCATGGAATGGAGACCGAGCCGTCGTGCGCTCCGCGGGAGCGCAGCGGCGGGATCGGATCTTCCCTGTTCCTGCATCCCCGAAAATCCGTGGATTTTCGGGGATGCGGAGCGCCGTTACGAAAGCTGCCCCATCAGGAAATCGATATCCGAGCTGGTCTTCATTTTTTCGAGGGCGTCCTCGTCTTCGAGCACGTTGCAGACGTTGCCGAGCAGTTCCAGATGTTCGTCGCCGACGCCTGCGATGCCAAAGACCAGATACGCCTTTTCTTCGCCGAAATCGACGCCGTCGGGGTATTGCAGCAGCACAACGCCCGATTTCTTGACGGTTTCCTTCTTCTGGCTGGTGCCGTGCGGGATCGCAACGCCCATGCCCATATAGGTGCTGACCAGGTTTTCGCGTTCGACCATTGCGTCGGCATAATCGGCTTCGACGTAACCGAGCTTGGCGAGCAGCGCGCCTGCGGCGCGGATCGCTTCTTCCTTGCTGACGGACGGCAGGCCGGTCTGGATCCCTTCGCGCAGCAGTACGCCGTTCATGGCGCTGGCAGCCGGCTGCGAGGCGGTTTCCTTGGCGGGCGCTGCGGGAGCAGGTGCGGGCGCGGCGTCATTGCCGCCTGCGAGGGTCTTGTAGAGGTTGTCGAGGTTGGGATCGGCGAGGAAGTTGTCGATCACAACGAGGGTGACTTGGGGAGCGCAGGCGCGGGCGCGGTCGGCGAGCACGCGCTGGCAGACGACGACGTCGGCGTCGGCGGGGATATTGTCAACGCTGGAATTGGTGACGGTGAGGTCGGGGCGGGCGGCTTTGATGCGGTTGCGGAACTTGGTCGCGCCCATCGCGCTGGAACCCATACCGGCGTCGCAGGAGAAGACGACTTTTTTGACGGGACCGGAGACGGCGACGGCTTCCCCGGCGGGGGCGGCGGCGCCCTTGGCTTCGGCCTTCATGGCCTGCATTTGGCTGGTGGCTTCGTCGAGGTTCTTTGCGCCGCTCATTTTAACGATGGGGGAAGCGATTACGAACGAGACGGCGGCGGCGATGGCGACGCCGAGGATGGAAACGAACATGGAATCGCGGGGGGTCATCATGAGGAAGGCAATGATGGAGCCGGGGGCGGCGGGGCCGTTGAGGCCAGCGCCGAACAGGGAATAGAAGAAGATGGCGGCGGCGTTGCCGACGATGGGGGCAATGATAACGATGGGGTTCATGAGGATATAGGGGAAGTAGATCTCATGGATACCGCCAAAGAGGTGGATAATGACCGCGCCGGGGGTCGACTGGCGGGTGGTATCGTCCTTGCTGAAGAACATATATGCGAGGAGAACGCCGAGGCCGGGGCCGGGGTTGGTTTCGAGCATATACATGATGGAGCGGCCGAACTGCTGCACCTGTTCCGCGCCGATGGGGGTAAACACGCCGTGGTTGATGGCGTTATTGAGGAACAGCACCTTTGCGGGCTCAAGGAAAATGGAAACGAGCGGCAGCAGGCTGTGGGCGATAAGGAAATCGACGCCTGCGGCGAGCACGGCGAGGATGGCGCTCATAACGGGGCCGATGGCATAATAACCGAAGATGGCGAGGATCATGCCAAAGATACCGACGGAGAAATTGTTAATGAGCATCTCGAAGCCGACGGGCATATTGCCGTCCATGGCCTGATCGAACTTTTTGATGACCCAGCCGGCGAGGGGGCCCATGACCATGGCGCCCATGAGCATGGGTTCGCCGTCTATGCCACCGACGCCTGCGATGCAGCCCATCACGGCGATGGCGCCCATAACGCGGCCGCGGTCGCCGCCGACCATTTTACCGCCTTGGGCGGCGATCAGGACGGGGAGCAGGAACTTGAGCATATAGGGTTGGATGGAAGCGAGCTGGGGATTGGGGAACCAGCCTTCTGCGATAAACAGGGCGGTGATGAAGCCCCAGGCGATGAACGCGCCGATATTGGGCATGACCATACCGCTGAGGAACTTACCGAAGCGGGACAACTTGTTTTTCATGGTTTCGCACTCCTTTTCTGTCCGTGAGGGGGTGGGTAGGAACCGGCCAGCCTCAAGCCAAAGGCGATCGCTGCAAAAAGGAAGGCAAGCTCCAAACGAACGGGATGTGAATTTGTTTTGATGATATCATTGTAAAAGGAAATCGCCAAAATCGCAAGTCAAGGATACCAGACGCATGGCGCCAGAAGATAGTGCCAAAGGGCAGCTTATAGCCAAAACGCGCAAAGGCGCGCCCCCAAAATCCGTCAAAACGCCCAACCCCAAACCCGAACGCGGACACATCCGGCCCCTTTGTCACCATCTCCTGGCGCCAAACCCACCAGAGGGCTTCCGCCGGGGTCACAGACCCCGGGCCCCGAGATGCTGACGCATCTCCCCTCGCCTGCGGGCGGGACGAGGGATGGAGGTCCACCCGCCAAATACGCCGGGCAGTCCATACCCCGCTGAAAGGACAATGTCAGCGGGGTATGGCCGCCGCCTGATGCAGCCCCCTGCGAAGAAACCGCGCAGGCGGCCGCGAACCGGCTGGCAGAACGACGCCAGCCGGTTCGCGCCGCTTTCAAAGAACGTCACCATACCGCCGCCGCAAATCTTCCTTCAAAACCGAAAAAGCGTTCCAAACGCCGCAGCTTTACCCGTTTCTGCCCAGCTTACCAGCCCCAAAATTGCAGCAAACACGATTGCACCCCCATGTCCGGCGGTTGACGTTTGCCGCCGACCGTGATAAAATGGATACAACAAATCGGGATCTGGATTGCAGCCACAGGGAACCGCAGCGCGCCGCCAACCACGGAATGGCACGCTTCCCTTTCGGCTGCAAGCGCCGAAAGGAGAAACGTTATGACGAACATGGAAAAGATACGGCTTTGTCAACAGGTTGTGGACGAAATACAGGCGCAAAGCAAACGCCCGCTGTGCCGCCTGCACCTCAGCAAACGGCCGTTTGGCGTTGCGGACAGCCATTTAGGCGGGACGCCTTATGTGCCGCATGATGGTCAGATCCCCACGGATGTAAAGGGCAGTCAGCTCTGGCTGTGCGCGCAGATCAATTTTGCGCAGCTGCCCCGGCTGGAAGGCTTCCCGGAATCGGGCATCCTGCAAATCTTTCTGGAAGACTGGCATTTCGGAGATTTCGGCTTGGAAGCCGACACCTTCCCGCCGCAGGAATATTGGCGCGCGGTGTATTATCCCGAGATCGACCCGACCGTGACCATGGAGGAATGCGACGCAAAAATGGCCATCCCGTGGGCGGAAGCCAAGCGCAGCAATATGCCGCGTCCGGCGAACAAATTTGACTTGCAGGATATCGAGCGCGGGGACGACAGCCTGTGGCGCTGCCCGGAGGTTCCGTTAAAGGTGGAATTCCAGGACGCAGAGCACGAAGGCGTCACCTATGAAGACTTCCGTTTCGAGCAGCTTTTCGCCGCGGCGCTGAACGCGCGGCTTCCGGACGCCGACCCGGACGAATTCATGCCTTATGAACTGGACGACGAAACCCCGGCGGAGCGGGAAGCCCTGGAAAAGCTGCGCGGGCAGATCGCGGGCGGCGGCTGCAAGATCGGCGGGTATCCGAACTATCTACAGGACGATCCCCGCCTGTACGACGACGAAAACGAGGGCTGGGCGGACTGCGGCACGCTGCTCCTCCAACTCTATGACGACATCTGGGACTACCCGCAGGAGGAGATCGCCGACGGCCGGGGGCTTTATTTAAACGGCGGGCCGCTCAACTTTATGATCCGGGCCGAGGACTTGAAAAACCGGGATTTTTCCCACATCCTGGCGCAATGGGCCTGCACTTGACCCGGACAACCGGAAAGGGGTACCGAAATGATATTGGAACATGAATACCCGGTCTGCGAGCGTGACACAAACCGGAAACCCTTGATCCATCCGGCAGACTTCCTGCAAAAGACGCTTCCGGAACGCTGTGTGCTTACATTTTTTCGGAAAGAGCTGGAACAGCTTGCCGCAGACCAAAACCTGCCCGTTCTGGGACACCTTCATTCCGAAATCCTTGATATCCCGATTTACGGAGCGCCCGCAAAAGGCGTCTGCATAACGATGCCGTTCTGCACCGCCCCGGGCGCGGCGTCGACGCTCGAAGAACTCCACGCAATGGGGTGCAATAAATTTGTGATTTGCGGCGGCGCAGGCGCGATCAAACGGGATTCCTGCGTGGGCGAAATCATTGTCCCAACGGCTGCGGTGCGGGACGAAGGCACATCCTATCATTATCTGGAGCCTTCCCGCGAAGTGGATTGCCATAGCGCCGCCGTGTCTGCCGTGACCGCCGGTTTGGACAGGCTGGGGATACCCTATACGACCGGCAAAACATGGACAACGGACGCGATTTATCGGGAAACGCCGGAAATGATCGAGCGGCGCAGAAAGGAAGGCTGCGTCACCGTTGAAATGGAAGCCGCCGCATTTCTCGCCGTATCGAAATATTACGGCCTGCCGTTGGCGCAGCTGTTGTATGCGGGCGACGACGTAAGCGGCGATACCTGGGACACCCGGAACTGGAACCGCCAAAAAGGCGTGCGGGCCAACCTGATCGCCGCCTCCCTGCAACTGGTCGAGGACTTGTAAATAGAACCGCCGCGTTCGCCGCATGGACGGAACCCCGCGCGGCAACCTTAAATTGGCCCAGCTGTGTAGCGTAGGAAGCCCGCGCTTCCCTTTAGACTTCCCCACCCTGCATATTTCATGCACGATCGACAAAAAGCATCCTGTTTCGCGCAGCAGCGCGATGGCAGGATGCTTTTTGCAAGCCCTGAAAAGAAATCCGTAAAGGGATCAAAAGGCAGGGGGATAAGAAGCTCGGAAACCGCAGGCTGAATCAATGTTCTTCGGATTCCAGCTCGCGTTCGATTTTCGCCCTGCGCCGTTTTGCCACCCGGAACCACAGGTACAAGGCCGCATACATCATCAGGAAGATCGACAGGAAGACCGAACCGCACAGCACCGACACGATCAGCGCCAGACTGGAAGCGCTCGTCTGCCCGTATTGCTGATAGACCATGATCCCGCCGCAAATCAGCGCGCCGCCCAGCGCAGCCAGTACGGATAACCCCAGATAATGGCTGTGCGGGAACCGGTCCATCTCGGCATAACGGCTGTTATCGTCCCCAAACCCCTTGCGTACCATCAGGATCAGGCTGAGGATATTTGCCGCTATGAAAACCAGAAATTCCACCGGACGCACGGGCGACGCGGCCCCTCCCGCCGCGATGGAAAACGACAAGTCTGTAATTTGCAGCACCAGATCGAAAGCGATACCGAACGACAACACAAAGTAGGCGATCCGGTAGATGTTGTTGATTTCGGCCTGTACCCGTTCATCCTTTGGCCGTTTGGCAAAATATTTCATGAAAAAAACCTCCTTTTGTCCCCGGCGGCGCAGGATTTCCCGCGCATCTGGGGAATCGCAGGCAAACGCCCTGCCTGCATGGGCGAATCATTCGGAAAGCGCCGGTGAACGTCCTGCGGGCGGCTTACTCCTCCCAAAACAGCTCGTCAAGCGTTTTCCCCAGCACTTTACAAATTTGGATGCACAGCTTGAGCGTCGGGTTATAGCCGCCGGCCTCAATCAAACCGATCGTTTGCCGGGTCACGCCGACGGCATCGGCGAGCTGTGCCTGCGACAGGTCGTGCTCCACCCGCGCGAGCTTCAGCTTTTTGTTTTTCATTCCATCACCTCACCTGATGCTATGAGTATACAATATCCCGGGCGGAATGTCAAGTATATGTTGCAAAATAAATTTTAAACATTGCGTCCGGCAATCTTTAAAATGCATCTTGCAAACGTCCGCAGACGAAAAAACGGAGCCTTCCGCCAGACGCAGAAGGCTCCGCCGCATTTGAATTCCTTTTGAAAAGCCTCCCTCCCCGAGGGAGCTGGCAGCCGCAGGCGGACGGAGGGAGCCGCCAACGGCAGCCGAGCGCCGGATCGGGTTCCGCACAATCCCCGCCCGGCTCAGCCACCGGAAACGGCGGAAACCGCCGCCTTCATGCCCTTAACATACTCCGCGACATACGGCACGCAGTCCGCGCCATACTGGGCGCACATTTTCACAATCGCGCTGCCAACAATCGCGCCGTCAGACTGCGCCGCCATATTCGCCGCCTGTTCGGGGGTCGAAATGCCGAACCCGACCGCGCACGAGATCTCCTTTTCCGCCTTGACCAGCCGCACCATCGCGGCGATATCGGTCGTAATATTCGTGCGGACGCCGGTCACGCCGAGCGACGAAACGCAGTACACGAAGCCGGACGCTTCGCGCGCAATGCTGCGGACCCGTTCATGGGAAGTCGGCGCGATCAGGGAAATGAGGTCAAGCCCGAACCGTTTGCACAGCGGGTCAAACTCCTCCTTTTCTTCAAACGGGAGATCGGGCAGGATCAGTCCATCCATCCCGACTTCGGCGCTGGTTTTCAAAAACCGTTCCGCGCCATAGGAAAACACAACGTTTGCATAAGTCATAAACACCAGCGGAACGTCGGTTTTCCGCCGGATCCGGCGCACCAGCTCAAAGATCTTATCGGTCGTCACGCCGCCCGCCAGCGCGCGCTCGTTCGCCGCCTGAATGACCGGCCCTTCGGCGGTCGGATCGGAAAAGGGGATGCCCAGCTCGATCAGATCGGCCCCGGCGTCCGCCATTGCGAAGACGAGCTTTTCGGTAACGTCCAGCGACGGGTCGCCGCAGGTCAGGAACGGGATGAACGCCTTGCCCCCGGCAAAGGCTTTTGCGAGATTACTCATGGATATCCTCCCCGCGGTAGCGCGCGATCGCGGCGCAGTCCTTATCCCCGCGCCCGGAAATGTTGATAACGATGATTTGATCCTTCCGCAGCTCCGGCGCGAGCCTGCGCGCGTGCGCGACGGCGTGCGCCGATTCGATCGCGGGTATGATCCCTTCGGTGCGGCTGAGGTACTCGAACGCGTCCACCGCTTCTTCATCGGTCACGGGCACATATTCCGCCCGCCCGATATCATGCAGCCATGCGTGTTCCGGGCCGATGCCGGGATAATCCAGCCCCGCCGAGATCGAATAAACGGGCGCGATCTGCCCGTATTCATCTTGGCAGAAATACGATTTCATGCCGTGGAAAATCCCGAGCCGCCCGGTGGCGATCGTTGCGGCGGTCTCGAAAGTATCCACGCCGCGCCCGGCGGCTTCGCAGCCGATCAGCCGGACGGACGGGGTGTCGATGAAGTGATAAAACGCGCCCATTGCGTTGGAGCCGCCGCCCACACAGGCGATCACGGCGTCTGGCAGCCTGCCTTCTTTTTCCATGAGCTGCGCCTTGATCTCTTTGGAGATCACCGCCTGAAAATCGCGCACAATCGTCGGGAACGGGTGCGGCCCCATCACCGAGCCGAGCACATAATGGGTGTCGGCGATGCGGCTGGTCCATTCGCGCATGGTCTCGGAAACGGCGTCTTTCAGCGTCCCGGTGCCGCTGTCGACCGGGTGAACGGCCGCGCCAAGCAGCC
Source organism: uncultured Eubacteriales bacterium (assembly GCA_910586105.1). Classification (GTDB taxonomy): domain Bacteria; phylum Bacillota; class Clostridia; order Oscillospirales; family Butyricicoccaceae; genus QXXE01. The sequence goes on from CAJUGU010000062.1 coordinate 16,160, forward strand.
GCATCCGGTAAACGTTCAGCGCCTGCCGGACGGTATCCTCGCGGCCCATGAAGACCTCGCATTCCAGTCCGAGCAGCGCGGCGGCGGTCGCGGTCGCCACTCCGTGCTGCCCCGCGCCGGTCTCGGCGATCACGCGGGTCTTGCCCATGCGTTTGGCAAGCAGCGCCTGCCCAAGCACGTTGTTGATCTTGTGCGAACCGGTATGGTTCAGGTCTTCGCGTTTGAGGTAAATTTTCGCGCCGCCGAGGTCGCGGGTCATTTTCCCGGCAAAATACAGCCGAGAGGGACGGCCTGCGTATTCGTTCAGCAATTCGGTCAGCTCGGCGTTGAATGCGGGATCGTCCCGATACCGTTCGTAAGCCTCCTCAAGCTCAATGACGGCATTCATCAGCGTTTCCGGCATATACTGCCCGCCGTGGATGCCAAAGCGTCCTTTTGACATGGTGGTCAAGCTCCTTTTATCATCGAAACGATGGTTTTAATCTTTTCCGGGTCCTTTTGCCCGTCGGTTTCCGCACCGCTGGAAACGTCCAGCAACACCGCGCCGGTTTTCAGCGCTTCGGGGATATTGTCGATGTTTACCCCCCCGGCGAGTGCAAACGGGCGTTGGATCCCCGCCACAAGCGACCAGTCGAAGGTCACGCCGCCGCCTTGCCCTGCGTCCAGCAGGATCAGGTCGGCGTGGCTGTTGTTGGCCTGGATCACGTCGCGCTCGTCCCGCATCTGGAAGGCTTTCCAGATCTGGATGCCGACCGCGCGCTCCCGGATCAGGTCGATCTCGGAGTTTGGCTCCTGCCCGTGCAGCTGCACGATCGGGATCGCATAAATCCGGGCAACCTCGGCGACCAGCGGCGCGTAATCGTTCACGAACACGCCGACCGGGACGACCTCCGGGCGCAGCAGCTTGCGGATGTCGCCGACGTCCTGCCAGTCGATATTCCGGCGGCTGCGCCTGTAATTGATGATGAAGCCGCAGTAATCCGGCATGGCCTCATTCACGGCGGCGATATCTTCGGGGCGGGTCAGCCCGCAGATTTTTACCCGCATCCCGTCACCTCCCGGAAGGCGGCGAGCAGCGCGCCCTTGTCCGCCGCCCGCATCAGGGCTTCGCCGACCAGCACGGCGTCCGCCCCGGCTTTGCACAGCGCGGCGGCGTCCGCAGGGCTGGCAACGCCGCTTTCCGCGACGAAGACCGCTTCGGGCGGGGCCAGCTCGCGCAGCCGCGCGGCGTTTTCCAGATCGACGGTAAAATCTTTAAGGTTGCGGTTGTTCACGCCGATCATGGACGCGCCCGCCGAGACTGCCGACGCGATCTCGTCCGGGTCATGGGTCTCGACCAGCGCGGACAGCCCCAGCGTGTCGCAGATCTCAAGATACCGCGCGACCGTCCGGGTATCGAGCAGCGAACCGATCAACAGCACGGCGTCCGCGCCCAGCAGCCGCGCCTGATACAGCTGGTATTCGTCAACGGTGAAGTCCTTGCGGAGCATGGGCAGCGCGATGCTTTCGCGAACCTCCTGAAAGATCGCGTCCGAGCCAAGGAACCATTTGGGTTCGGTCAGGCAGGAAACGCAGTCCGCGCCTGCGGCTTCATACTCCCGCGCGATGGAACGGTAATCAAATTGCGGGTCGATCAGCCCCTTGGACGGGCTGGCTTTCTTGATCTCGCAGATGAAGGACAATTCCGGGCTGCGGAGCGTCCGCTCGAACCGCCCGCCGTCGGCGCGTCCCAGCGCCGCGCAGCGCTCTCGCAGTTCTTCCAGCGGGTGTTTTTCCCGATCGGCCGCGACCCGTTCCCGGGCATGGGCGGCAAGTTCATCCAAAATCATTTGGCAGCCTCCTGCGTCGCGGCAACGAATGCGTCGAGCTTACGGAGCGCCGCGCCGCTGTCGATCAGCTCGGCGGCTTTTGCAACGCCTTCTTTCATGTCGATCCCATCGATCCCCAGATACAGGGCGATGCCCGCATTCAGCAGGATCACATTGCGTTTTGCGCCCTGTTCGCTCCCATCCAGTACGCGGCGGGTGATCTTCGCGTTTTCCTGCGGGGAGCCGCCGCGCAGGTCGGCGACGGTGCAGGCAGGCAGTCCCAGATCGGCGGCGGTAAAATCATAAGGGGTCAGTTCGCCAAAACGGATCTCGCACGCCTTGTTCACGCCCGCAAGGCTGGCTTCATCCATACCGCCGCCGCAGACCACCATGCCGCGCGTCACACCGAGGTTGGAAAGCACCTGCGCCATGGGCAGCACGAGCTTTTCATCATAAACGCCCAACAGCTGCATGGACGCGCGCGCCGGGTTGGAAAGCGGCCCAAGGATGTTGAACAGCGTCCGTTCACGCATCCCTTTGCGGACGGGGGCGACGTTTTTCATCGATTTGTGATAGCCCTGTGCGAACAGGAAGCAAATGCCGGTTTCGGCAAGCACGCGCTCGTTCTGCTCGGGCGAAAGGCTGATCTGTGCGCCGAGTTCTTCCAGAACGTCGGCTGCGCCCGATTTGGACGAGACCGAGCGGTTCCCGTGCTTGGCGACGGGAACGCCGCCCGCCGCGACGACAAAGGCGGACGTGGTCGAGATGTTGAACGAACCGACCTCGTCGCCGCCGGTGCCGACGATCTCCATGACCGCGCCGCGCGGGTCGATATGCGCGCCCATTTCGCGCATGACTTCCGCGCAGGCGGTGATCTCGGTGATGGTCTCGCCCTTCATGCGCAGGGCGGTCAAAAGGGTCGCCATTTCGATGTCGGTAGCGGCGCCGTCCATCATTTCCAGCATGGTGGCGCGGGCGGTGTCATAGTCGAGATCATTGCCGTTGATCACGGCGTGGATCGCTTGCTGTATCATAATACATACCTCCTGAAATACAAGGGTTCAAAACAACATGGAAAAAAACGAAAGGGGCGTCCGTCCGGGCGGGGCCTGCGGGATCATACGCGGATGCTCAAAAAGTTGCGCATGATAACGCCGCCCAGCGGGGTAAGGATCGATTCGGGGTGGAACTGCACGCCGAAAACCGGCATGTCCCGGTGGCGCACGGCCATGATCTCACCGATCGCGTCGCGGGAAAGCACCTTCAGGCAGTCGGGCACGGTATCCTCCGCCGCGACCAGCGAATGATAGCGCGCGGCCTCGATCCTCTCCGGAAGCCCGTGGAACAGGGGTTCGGAGGGATCGACGGCGATCGTGCTTTGCTTGCCGTGCATCAGCTGCCGGGCGTGTACGATCTTTGCGCCGAACGCCTCGCAGATCGCCTGATGCCCGAGGCACACGCCCAGGATCGGGATTTTCCCGCCCAGCTGCCGGATGACTTCTTCACAGATCCCGGCGTCCTTGGGATAACCGGGGCCGGGGGAGAGCAGGATGTGGGAAGGCCGCAGGGCTTCCAGCTCCGCCAGGGAAATGCCGTCGTTCCGGTATACCCGGATATCCGGCACGATCGCCGCCGCCTGCTGGTACAGGTTGTAGGAAAAGCTGTCATAATTATCGATCAAAACAACCATGGTTCAGTCCTCCGCTTCTGCCGCGCGCTCGATCGCGTCGATGACCGCGCGCGCCTTGTTTGCGCTTTCCTGGAATTCATTTGCCGGTACGGAATCGGCGACAATGCCGCCGCCCGCCTGCACGGTCACGACGCCATCCTTTTTCGCGGCCATGCGGATTGCGATGCAGGTGTCCAGGTTGCCGGTGAAGTCGAGATACCCCAGCGCGCCGCCATAGATCCCGCGCGGGCGCTGTTCCAGCTCCTGAATGATCTCGCAGGCGCGGATTTTCGGCGCGCCCGAAAGGGTGCCTGCGGGGAGCACGGCTTCGATCGCCGAGCACGCGTCGCAGCCCTCCCGGAGATCGCCTTCGACCTGCGAGCAGATGTGCATGATGCGGGAATACCGGTGGATGGCCTTGTACGCGGTGACCTCGACCGAGCCGACGCGGGAAATGCGGCCAAGGTCGTTGCGCCCGAGGTCGACGAGCATATTATGCTCGGAAAGCTCCTTCTCGTCGGCGAGCAGCTCGCGCTCAAGGGCCTGGTCCTCCTCGGGGGTCCTGCCCCGCGGGCGGGAGCCTGCGACGGGGAAGGTCGTCAGCCGTCCGTTTTGCAGCCGCACGAGGGTTTCGGGCGAGGAGCACATGATCTCGTCGCCGTCGATCGAAAGATAGACCATATAAGGGGACGGGTTGGTCGTGCGGAGCACGCGGTAAGCGTTCAGCAGCGAGCCGTCATAGGGGCTTTGGAACTGGCGCGACTGCACGGCCTGAAAGATATCGCCGTCGAAAATATACGCCTTCGTTTTTTCGACGATCTCGGCATACTGCGCTTCGTCCAGATTGGAGGTGAAGGACGGCTTGGGGGCGGGTTTCTGCCGTGGCAGCGGGCTTTGGTCGGAAATCAGGGCGGCCATTGCTTCGAGTTCGGCGCAGGCTTTGCCGTAGTTTTCCATGACGTGGTCGGTCTGGATGTTGACGATCAGGACGATCTTTTGCCGGAGGTGATCATATGCGATCACCTTGTCGAACAGCATCAGGTCGTAATCGTCCCACGCGCCGCGCATCAGATGCAGCGTCGGCTCGGCGTAGGCAAGCATGGCGTAGGCGAAGTAGCCGACAAAGCCGCCGGTGAAGGGCGGCAGCCCGGCGAGACGGGGCGCGCGGCGGCGGGAAAGGATTTCGCGCAGCACGTCAAGCGGCCGGCCGGTTTCGACGGTGCGGTTTTCCTCGCCTTCGAGGGTGACGGAGCCGTTTTTGCAGCGGGCGCGGAGCACGGGATCGTAACCGAGGAAGGAATAGCGCCCCCAGGTCTCGCCGCCTTCGACGCTTTCCAACAGGAAGAAGCGGTCGGATCGTGCCTGAAGCCTGCGCAGCAGCAGGATCGGCGTGGTGATGTCGGCGTAGACCTCCCGGCAGACGGGAATGGTGGAATAGGTTTTTGCGAGCGTTAAAATGTCGTCGCAGCTTGGTATTATCATGGTCGAACCTCCATTTTTGCAATAAAAAAGCTTTTGTCTCATGATGCTCGGCATCATGGGACAAAAGCGGAAAACTTCTGCGGTACCACCCAAATTGGCGCATCAGGAAAAGCGCCCTCTCAGCAGCGCGCTGACACGCGCCCTCCCATGGTAACGGCGGGATACCCGTCAGCGCCTACTCGCCCGGGGACGGGGTTTCAAGCTGCCCTCACAAGTCCATTCGGATCCGTCCTGCGCTGCTGCCCTCGCACCGGCGGGCAGCTCTCTGGGAACGCGGTATCGGTCTTACTTACCCTTGTTCGTCGGTTTTACGATTTACTATGATAAATAGTATAACGCGCCCGCCCCAGTTTGTCAAGGGCTTTTTTGCCCGCCCGAAAAAAAAACGGGCGACGATTTCGCAGGAGCGAACGACGGGGAGAGACTGACATTTCTTACCATGGCAGCCCGCCCTGCCCGCCGTCGTTATGGCGGGCAGGGCAGCACGCATGAACGGCTGAGTACGCACCCTTTCCCCGCCGCAGCGAAAATGAAGTTTTTACTCGATTTTTTTACAAAAAAAATCGCGGGTGCAGGGCAGAGC
>CAJUGU010000063.1 GCA_910586105.1 uncultured Eubacteriales bacterium
ATCAACCATTCTTACTTTTGTAAATTACTGGATATTTTATGAAACTGCCGTGATTTCTTGTATTTCCCCTATTGACAAAAATGTAAAACCGCTATAAAATTTACTCAATGATAAAACGTTTTATCGCTAAAGGTGGAACGCTTTATAAAAGGAGGAATTGTGTTGAGAAGGTTCAAACGCACGTTGTCCCTGATCTTAGCCGCCGGTATGCTGCTCGGCTCATTGAGCATGAGCGCAGGCGCGGCGAAATTCAGCGACACGGAAAACCATTGGGCGCAAAGCGCGATCGAGCGCTGGTCCGGGCTCGGCATTTTAACGGGGAACACCCGCGGAGATTTCCTGCCCGATCAGCCGGTGACCCGCGGCGCATTGGCAAAGATCATTGCCGACACCATGCACTATACCGAGCAGGCGGCCAACCGCTATGCAGACCTGCCCGCCACCGAATGGTATACCCCGTATGTGCTGAAATGCGTTGCCGCCGGGGTCCTGAACGGCTACAGCGACGGCAAAATGTATCCCGAAGCCTACGTGAACCGGCAGGAAGCCTGCACGATGCTCTGCACCGCCTTTGGCATCGCGCCGAAACATGGCGCACAGGCCGACTTTGCCGACGCGTCTTCGGTCGCCGATTGGGCAATGCCCTATGTCGCGGCCCTTTACGAAGCCGGTTATATTTCCGGCGTGGGCGGCGGGCACTTCGCCCCGGAACAGATCCTGACCCGCGCTTCCGCAGTCACTGTACTGGATAACGCGGTAGCCGGTTACATCACCGCCCCCGGCGCCTATTCCGAGACCTATCGCGGCATCGTGATCGTGACCTGCGGCGGCGTTGACCTGACCGGCGCTTCCATTCAGGGCTCCCTGATCGTAACGACGCCGGACAAGGATTCCGTGACCGTAAAGAGCACGACCGTTTCCGGTTCGATCTCGTCCGGCACGGGCGTCGTGAATATCCTCGACGACGGCAAGGAGGAAAAGCCCGAGCCGGAGTCCGAAGACAGCTCCACCGGGGCGATCGCCCGCCCGTCGCGTCCCTCCGGCGGTTCTTCCGGCGGCTCCTCCGGCTCGAACAACCTGATCGCCGTGCGAGCTGAAAACGGCGAGACCCTGGGGAACTTCCCCGCCGGAAGCCAGCTGACCGTCAATCCCGCGAACGGGAACCCCAGCTATCCCGTTACCGTGACGGCTGGCCTGACGATCGCCAACCCGAGCCGCAAAGGCTTTGCCTTCAACGGCTGGCTCGTCTCCGGTTCCACGATCACCGCACAATGGGTCCGCGACAACGGCGCGGTCACCCTGGACTGGCATACCTATGCAATGGCCTGCGGCCGGAGCAACGAGGAAGGCGAAACGCTGACCCTGACCGCCTCCTATGACGAAACCGCATATAGCGCCCCGGAAATCCGTTGGAGCAGTTCGGCGGCGGATATCGTCGCCGTGCAGTCGGAAAATGGAGATTCGGCCACCGTACAGGCGAAGACCAGCGGCTTCGCGAACGTGACCGCAGCCCTGTATGACGGCGACAAGTTGATCGGCGGCGCCGTCTGCGAAATCGCTTCCACCGACGGCTACGACCGTACAACGATGCAGGCCCTGTCCCTGAGCGCGGAGCGGCTGACACTGCAAAAGGACGGCGGCCCGGTAACGCTCACCCCGCTGTTCTTCCCCGTGGATATCCCCGCGGACGGCACGATGGATACCTCCCTGGAAATCGTCGGGGATCATGACGCCTCCGTGATCGAGGTATCCCTGAACGAGGATCAGGACTATGCCGCGTTTGCCGATATCGGCAACCTGGCAAAGCCGGAATGCCGGATCCTTTACGATCAGGTCGTCGTGAAACCGGTCGGCGTGGGCGAAACCACCTTTACCGTAAGATCAAAGGTGAATGGCCGCGCCGCTTCCTGTACGGTCACCGTGACCGAGGACGCGCTCCGCGTCACCGGCCTGACCGGCGGCAGCGAAGAGACCATCGAACTGACAGCCGGCGAAAACGGGAAGGATACCCGTCAGCTCGCAGTCGTCCCACAGGGCGGGGAAAGCGATATCATCTGGACATCCTCCAACCCGCATATCGCCGCCGTGGATGAAAACGGGCTTGTGACCGCCCGCTCGACCTCCAACTATGAGGAGCGCCAGACCAATTCCTCGGCGCTCGACGCGAACGACAGCAATTTCAAGACGGTCACGATCACTGCGACCAGCGTTCAGGGCGGCTTTACGCAGAGCTTCCGCGTGAAGGTCCTGCCGCAGGCGACCCAGGCGACCGGCATTTCGATCAATCGCGACGAGCTGAGCCTTGCCGGCGGTACGCAGGGCAGCCTGTACGCCAGCGTCAACCCGGCCAGCGTGCTTTCCCCCGATGTGCAGTGGAGCAGCAGCAACGAAAGCGTTGTTGCCGTGCAGCCCGCCGACGATACGGTCTTCGGCGCTCCGTCCGTCCGGTTGGACGCCCGTTCCGCCGGCGTCGCTACGGTCACGGCGTCTTATGCAGGCTTCCGCGCCTCCTGCCGGGTGACGGTCACGGGCAGCCGCGTCCCGGTATCCAAGATCGCGATCAGCGGCCCGGATGTGCTGGTGCGGGATCAGGTCGCCGCGCTTGAGGCGCGCGTCGACGGCAACGCGACCGATCCGCGCGTTTACTGGCTGAGCGATGACCGCAGCATCGTCACGGTCGATCCGGAAGGGAATTTGCAGGGCTATGACGCGGGCGAGGCTTCGGTCTACGCGATCGCGCTGGATTCCCTGGAGGACGAACAAAAAGAACGCCTGTTCTTTACCGCCGATCCTGACGAAAGCGCCTCGAATCAACGCGCCTCCAACGAGCTGGGCGAGATCCGCAGCATTTCCGCAAGCGAAGAAGCAACGGCAGAGCTGGAAGCGCTGCTTGACGCGCCAAATGTTGTTTACGACGTTCACAAAGTCACCGTGGACGGCTCGGCAAGCATTTACCTGCGCAATCTCCATATCCCGGAAGAGACCGTTACCGACCGTTCGGTCGCGCTCGTCTGGAACCGTGATTCCCTGTACCGCGCTTCCGACCTCCGTTCCACCGAGATCCGCGTCAACGGCAAGCTGACCGCAACGCTCGGGAACGAAATGAGCTATACCGTGCGCGATCTGTCGCCCGCGACCCGTTACACGTTTGAAGTGACTTCTTACTACGACGGCGGGAGCGTTTCCGAAACCGTGACCGCTACGACCGATCCCGCGCCGGTCCAGGTGCTGAACGTGATGGAATACGGCGCAGCCGGCGACGGCTCCACCCTTGATACCGCCGCGATCCAGTCCGCGATCGACGCCTGTCCCGCAGGCGGCGAGGTCTGGCTGCCGGAAGGGCATATCTTCTATTCCGGTGCGTTGTTCCTGAAAAGCGATATCACCTTCCGCGTGGATGGTATCCTGATGGGCAGCGCCGATCCGAAGGATTATCCCCGCATCGTCTCCCGCTGGGAGGGCTGGCGGAAACTGTATCAGCCCGCCAACGAATGGGCGAACGAGAACGAGCAGACCGGCAAGGACTACGCCGGGAAGGACAACGAATATGTTTACGCCAGCCTGCTGACCGTGGGCGTCTATGATGAAGGCGAAAACGGTTATACCGCGCCCTGCAACATCGAAAACGTGACCATCTGCGGCGAAGGGCAGATCAACGCCAACGGCTACCGGCTGGGCTACAACGAAGGCCCGAACAGCGCGGTGAAAGGCGGCAATAACGGGATCAATTACGATCTGTGCCGTCAGGATCAGACCATCCGCGGGCACGTGCTGGTCACCCACAACGTCAACGGCCTGTATGTCGCCGACGTGATGATCGCCAACGGCCCCGCATGGACGATCGATATGATCTACAGCAAAAACGTTACGCTGGACAATGTTGCCGTGGTCTCGCTGAGCAACTACAAGACCAATGTCGGCAGCAACCGCAATTACATCCTCAACGGCGACGGCTGCGATGTGGATTCTTCCACGCATGTAAACATCCTGAACAGCTTCTTCCGTGCCGGCGACGACGCGATCGCCGTCAAATCTGGAAAAAACCGGGAAGGCTGGCTGCGCGGCAAGCCGACCGCCTACCTGCGGGTCAGCGACGTATACAGCGTTGGAAGCCGTTACGGCCTGATCATTGGCAGTGAAATGGCAGGCGGCGCGCATGACGTGCTGTTCCAGAACAACGAGTTTAAGGACAACGTTTCCGACAACAGCATGTGGATCAAGGCCCCGACCGAACGCGGCGGGCTGGTGGAGGATATCACCTATCGTGACATTTTCAACAACAGCAAACAGGCCGCAATCCTGGTCCGGACAGCCTATACGGACAGCTACAAGGCGACCCCGGCGCCCGTTCACACCCGGATCCGCCGTTTGACCTATGAAAACATTATCGACCATTCAAGCAATGCAAGCTCGTTTGGCGGAAAGGATGTCAGCATTATTGAGGATGTCGTTATCCGCGGCGTCGTATTCAAAAAGCCGGTCGAATTGAGCTACGTTGACGGCGTGCAGCTGATCGAGGTGGAAGGCGGCTATACGGATAAGGGCCATGCCGAAAACGTGACCATCCGGAATGAGGCGCAGGAAACCGACGTTTTGATCCGGTTGGCCGAAGCTGCGGCCGATGTGAAGGAGATCGACAGCGAAACCGCGACCGTTTCCGTGCGGAAGGGTACCACGCTGGGGCAGCTGTTGGCGCAGATCCGTCCCGAAAAGGCCGATAATGGCAGTCAGCAATACGCCCTTACCGACCGGTTTGGCGATGCGCAAACGGAGGAAGCGTACCCATTGGTCACTGGCGATATCCTGACCGTCACCGCTAAAAACGGGAAGGATACCAAGCCCTATACCGTAAAGATCTATCAGGAGGCCGAGATCCCCGCCAGCACGGATATCGAAGTAACGGACAGCAGCGTTATTACCGCGCTTCAGGGTACGAAAATTACCGTGGCTGCCGGTTCTACCGCAGGGGATGTGCTGAAGAGTTTCCGCTCCGTATTGGGCGGCGAGCAAACCTGCGAGATTTTCAACGATTCCGACGAAAGGTTGGACGAAAATGAAACGCTGGAGAACGGTTTTGTACTTAAAGTCACTTCACAAAACGGTGAGGAGTCCGCGGAATACACCTTTACCATGGAAATCCCCTCGATAACTTATAATCTGATCGGAGAAACGGTTTCCGACAAGTCGGAAAGTCTGGCAGACGATAAGATCAAGCCGGAGAACAAAAATGGAAGCGACTCCTATTTCCAGGCGCAAATGGCTCAGGGTGAATACTTCACATTGGCAACGCCTCTTAAAATCAGCAGCACATCGGCATATCAGGCAAGCATGTCTGCTAAGACCTCTAGCAGCCGCGGCATCTTTGAAGTCGTGCTGATTGGCGAAGACAGGCAGGAGCATTCGCTTGGCTCGATCGATATGCGCAGCAGCGGCGGCCTGACGATCGCCAAGGCAACAGCCCTTGAAGCGGGCGAATATCAACTGAAATTCGTTTGCACCACAGCCGGTTATTTCACCGGTCGGAATATCACCCTGACCCCCACCGGGGAACCCGACAACGGAGACGGCGACGAAGGTGAAGAGCCGGAAGATCCGGCAAATCCGGACAAGGCAAACAATCTGGCACGGAATGCCACGGTAACCGTTTCCGGACAAGATTCCAACCGTAAAGGGAACCAGACGCCCGAAATGGCTGTTGACGGTATCCTTCACGAAAGCCTGTCGGATTGCAGCAATAATTGGGATCTGGTAAACGGTTGGAAATCCCAAACCCCCAGTGCAACGGATAAACCCTGGATCCTTGTGGATTTGGGCGATGTCCACACGTTGGAAACCCTGAAAACCTTCTGGGAAAAGAAGGATAACCGCTGCTACCGCTATGCGGTCGAAGTCAGTACGGATGGGCAAACCTATACCGAGGTCATAGACCGTCGGGAGAATGCCGACTATCACGAAACGGTCGACGCCCTCCAAAACATCCCGGCGCGCTATGTCAAGGTAACGATTTACGACTGCAAAGATAAAAGCGGAAAAATACAACAAAACACGGTCGTAACCATCCGCGAATTGGAGGTTTACGGCGAATAATGCACCTCAATCCTTGATGCAGCCCCCGCATTCCTTCGGAATGCGGGGGCTTGCATTTATGCCCAAACGCCTATTTACCGCGCGGCCCGGCAAACGAGGTGCTCAAAACTATATTGACTATTTGCGAGAACTACGTTAAAATGGTTTTTGGACATTTAAACGTTTTCGTTATCAAACGACAAGAAGGTGCTTCATGGGGAAACGTATTACCATAAAAGATATCGCAGCCGAAGCCGGGGTATCGACCGGGACGGTGCATCGAGCGATCTACGGGAAAAAAGGCGTAAGCGAGGAGATCAAACAAAAAATATTGGCGCTTTGCGCCGAACGCGGTTATCAGGCCAATATGGCCGCGTCCGTATTGAAACGGAACCCCTTGCGGATCGTTGGCGCATTCCCGATCCCGGACGACAAAGGCCGCTACTTTTACGCCCAGGTTTGGAAGGGCTTCCGCCGCTGCATGGATGAATTTCAGGACTATGATCTGGAAGCGATCGAACTGCCTTACTGCAACAGCGCCGCGCATACCCAAGGCGCGGAACTTCGCGCCTGCTTTGAGCGCTATGAGGGGAAGATCGACGCGCTGGTCACGATCGGGCACTTTGATGAAGACGGGAAACAGGCCGTGAAATTATATCATGAAAGCGGGATCCCGATCTTTTTGGCCTGCGACGATGCGAAACAATGCGGCAGGTTGGTCTGCGTACAGGCCGACCATCAAATGACCGGGCGGCTGGCCGCGGAGCTGTTGGCAAATCAGACCACGGGAGCGGGCGCGATCCTCCTTTGCGCGGGCGACCTGCTGATCCCCTCCCATTCGGAAACCGTCCGCGGGTTTGAAACCTATTTGCTCGAAAACCGGAAGGATCTGGAATTGATCAAGCTGTATGGCTATCAAAACGAGCAGGACCTTTGCACACGGCTCCGGGAAGAACTTGTGAAACGCCCCGATCTATTGGGCGCGTTCAGCGTGAGCGCACGGCTGAGCGTGCTGCTGATCAATGAGCTGACCGCGCACGCCGCGACCGAACAGGTCTGCATCGTGGTCAGCGACCTGTTCGAGGAGACCTTTCATAATTTGGAGACCGGGATCATCCGTAATATCTTGTATAAGGATCCCGAACAACAGGTATACCTTGCCGCAAAGTATATGTGCGACTTTCTTTTACGGGCGCAGAAGCCAGCCCGGGATATCCATTATATCGAAAGCCGCGTGATTTTTAAAAGCAATATGGATATGTATCGCTGAAGAAGGGAAGGTTTGAAGCATGAACTGGAAAAAGGTTTTATCTGCCATTGCGGCCGCGTCAGCGCTGACGGTGAGCGCGGGCGCCATCGATCTTTATGTCGATTCCGAGCAATTACATCCGGAAGTCCCGCCCACCGCGATCGGCGGTCACACGCTGGTACCGCTGCGCTCGATCTTTGACGCCCTCGGCGCAGAACTGACCTGGGATAACGATACCCAGACCGCAGCAGGCCGCCGCGGGGAGTCTGCGGTCGAGATCCAGATCGGCAGCCCGACCGCCTATGTCAACGGCCAGCCCACAGCGCTGGAAACGCCTGCACAGATCGTGAACGGCAGTACGATGGTACCCGTGCGCTTCGTTGCCGAAGGCCTGGACTGCATCGTAAAATGGGATCCGGAAACGGATGGTATCTATATCTCGACCACCGGCGCGGATCCGGCGATCCCAGGGGCGGCGCCGGTTTCGCCTTCAGCGCCTGCGCCGGCTTCTCCGTCTGTACCAACCGGCGGCGGCGGAAACAATTTCAATACGTATAATAATGAATCGCAGCAGGAAACCAGCGCTTCCTATGTGCTGAATACTTCGACCCACAAGTTTCATTATCCTTCCTGCCGTTCGGTCCCGAAGATCGCCCCGAAAAACTATTCGACTTCAAATAGCCCCCGCGATGGTTTGATCGCACAAGGGTATAGCGCCTGTGGGATCTGTAAGCCTTAACGGCGCGCTCGATCGATGCACGGCAAAAGAGCAGGCCGCGAAACGGTTTCCGTTTCGCGGCTTTTTTAGAGCCTGTATTCGTAAGCCGGCGGCAACGGCGGACAAATGCGCAGCGCAGCCCGAACGGCAAGAAATGCCTCCCGCTCGGGCGGGATAACCGTTTCGGCAGTTTGGCAAAGGCCGTATGCACGCCGGAAATTTCCCGCGCGCGTCGGAACCGCGGCAAATCTTTCAAAACTGTAAGATTCCTGAAAGATTCTCGAAAGATTTGTATGTTACACTATGGTCAAAGCAAAAAATGAATCCAAGGAGGAATACGGATATGACTATTTTGGAGACGCAGGACCTGCGGAAATATTATGGCTCGGGCGATACGTTGGTGCGCGCGCTCGACGGCGTCGACCTGACGGTCGAGGAAGGCGAATTCGTTTCGATCGTCGGCACCTCCGGTTCGGGCAAGTCGACGCTGCTGCATATGCTGGGCGGGCTTGACCGCGCGACCAGCGGCAAGGTATTGATCGGCGGGCGCGATATCTTCGCGCTGGGTGCCGACGACCTGACCATCTTCCGGCGGCGGCAGATCGGCTTCGTCTTTCAGGCTTACAATCTGGTGCCGGTGCTCAACGTTTATGAAAACATCGTCCTGCCGATCGAGCTGGACGGCGAACACATCGACCGCGCCTTCATCGACGGCGTGATCGAGACCCTTGGCCTGAGCAGCAAGCTGCACAACCTGCCGAACCAGCTTTCCGGCGGGCAGCAGCAGCGCGTAGCGATCGCGCGCGCCCTTGCCACAAAGCCTGCGATCCTGCTGGCCGACGAACCGACCGGAAACCTCGACTCCAAGACCTCGCAGGAGGTGCTCAACCTGATGCAGATCTCCAGCCAGAAATACGGGCAGACCATCGTCATGATCACCCACAACGAGGAGATCGCGCAGCTGGGCAACCATATCGTACACATCGAAGACGGCAGGATCGTAGGGGGTGGCGCGGTATGAGGTTCGGGATCAAGGTCGCAAACCGGGGCTGCATCCGCCGGATCTCGGCGCGCAGCCTGCGGGCCGCAAAGGTACGCAATGTCATTGCCGTGCTTGCGATCGCGCTGACGACCGTGCTGTTCATGTCGCTGTTCAGCATCGCGGGCGCAATCGTCAATGCGTTCCAGGAATCGACCTTCCGGCAGGTCGGCGGGCGTTTCCACGGCACCTTTAAAAATGTTTCGCAGACGCAGATCGACGAGCTTTCCACCGACGAACGGATTAAAAGCATTGCCCTGCGGCAGTTCCTTGGGATGCCCGCCGACCCGCCGTTCAATAAGGCGCACGTCGAGGTCAGCTGGATGGACGACAACTGCGCGCATGATTATTTCATCGAGCTGGAAGAAGGGCATTATCCGCAGGAAAAGGATGAGATCATTGCCGACAGCCGCGTACTGGCGCTGCTCGGCGTGGAGCCGGAAATGGGCGCGGAGATCACGCTGCCCTATTACATCGGCCCGGCATCGGACCCGGTGCTGCGCACCGATACCTTCCGGCTGTGCGGCTGGTGGGAATACGACCCCGCCGGTATGGCGAGCTTCGCGAACGTCTCCCGCGCCTATCTGGATGAGGTGCTGGAGGGTTACGAGCGGGAAAGTGAAGACGATATGACCGGCCGGATCGATATGAATATCATGCTGGGTTCCAGCGCCAACATCGAAAACGAAATGCTTTCGATCCTCGCCGACCACGGCTATCAGGAGGACGACGGGCAGACGGCCGGCCTCGATCCCGAGCGTTCCATCAGCATCGGCGTGAACTGGGGCTATCTCGGCGCGCAGATCTCCTCGAATTTCGACTTTATGACGGTCGCCGCCGTCGCGGGGCTGCTGCTGCTGATCATCTTCACCGGTTATCTGATCATTTACAACATCTTCCGCATTTCGGTTTCCAGCGACATCCAGTTTTACGGCCTGCTTAAGACCATCGGCACGACCGGGCGGCAGCTCCGGCGCATCGTCCGCTATCAGGCGCTGGCGCTGGCGTTGGGCGGCATCCCGATCGGGCTGGCGCTCGGCTATTTCATCGGCAAGGCGCTCGTCCCCGTTATCATGTCGATGACCAGCTTTACGGTCTATTCCGTCCGGGTACCGGCGGCGGCGTTCGCCTTTGCGACGCTGTTCTCGCTGGTCACGGTGCTGATCTCCTGCCGCAAGCCGGGGAAGATCGCGTCCAAAGTCTCCGCGATCGAGGCCGTGCGCTATACCGAAGGCGGCGGGGGCAGGCAAAGCAAAAAACTGCGCCGCCGTACCTCCGGCGCGAACGTTTACCGTATGGCGTGGGCCAATATGGGACGCAGCAAGAGCAAGACCGTGCTGGTCGTGCTTTCGCTTTCGCTGGCGGTCGTGCTGATGCAGATGACCTATGTTTTTGCAAATGGTTTCGATATGGATAAGTACCTTCGGAGCTGGGTCGTGACCGACTTTATCGTCAGCGACGCGTCTTATTTCCAGACCGGCGGCTTCCCCTCCTATCTCCATGAGGACGACCTGACGCAGATCCTGACGCAGCCCGGCATCCAGGACAGTGGACGGGTCTATGGCGCATCGCGCACGGTCCAGGCTTTCGAGCCGGAGGAGCTGGTCCGCAGCAATCTGCAGAGCTGGACTTCCCCGGAATATCTGGACGAAATGCTGTCCCATATGGCGCATGACGGCAACGGGAAAATCGCAAACGAGATCGACCTTTACGGAATGGAAGATTTTGCGCTCGACCATCTCACCCTGTACGAAGGCGACCTCGCGCCGCTCTACGATCCCACACAGAACGCGATCGCCGCAGTCTATTTTACCGACGATTACGACGTGCTGGAGGAGGCCAGCAACTGGGCAAAGCCGGGCGACAAGATCACGCTGCGCCGGGTGGATGAATGGAAATATTATTATAATGATACCGGCGAAGAGATCCCCGCCGATCAGCTTGAAAATACCAGCCGCGCCTACCACGCCGAAGCCTACCGGTACGAGGACATCGAATATACCGTCTGCGCCGCCGTCAATGTCCGCCTTTCCATGAGCTTCCGTTTCTTCGGCGCCAACCAGTTTGTGCTCAATGCCGAACGCTTCCAGCAGGATATGCAGTCGGGGGATATCCTGAGCCTGCTGGTCGATGTGGATTCCCCCGAAACGGTCAGCCGCATGGAGGATTACCTCGAAGATTACACCACGACCATCGACCCGCTGTTGGATTATGAATCCAGGCAGAGCTACGTGGACGAGTTCGAGAGCTTCCGCGGGATGTTCCTGATCCTCGGCGGCGCGCTGAGCTTCATTATTGGATTGGTCGGCGTGCTGAATTTCTTCAACGCCGTGCTGACCAGTATCTTTACCCGCCGCCGGGAGTTCGCCGTGCTCCAATCGGTCGGGATGACCGGCAAACAGCTCAAGAAAATGCTCGTATGCGAAGGCTTGTTCTATGCCGGGGCGGCGATCGGCGTATCGTTCCTCCTCGCCCTTGCGGGAGGGCCGCTGCTGGGCGAGGTGATGGGGAGCATGTTCTGGTTCTTCACCTACCGCCCGACCATGCTGCCGGTCCTTTGCCTGCTGCCTGTGTTCGCGCTGCTGGGCGCGGGAATCCCGCTGGTGCTTTATCAGGTCATTGCCCGGCAGTCGATCGTGGAACGCATCCGCGCCAACGATTGACCGCGCGGGTCGGCCCGCTTTTATCGCGGCGCATCTGCGCCCGTCGTTCTGATATGGAAAACCGCCGCATTTCATACGGCGGTTTTTCGTTTTATCGCGATTTTCAAAATCGTTTTCGGCGAACGCCGCTTCCCGCCCGCAACGGCGGCGCCTCGCACGCGGGAAGTGCAAGGCGCGTTTCGCGCCGTGAGCTGGCTGAGACGGGCGGTCTGGCTTTTCGGAGCGGGGGTCTTGCTTCAGGATACCTTCGCCATCCAAAGTCCGTGCAGGTTGCAGTACGCATAGACCGCGATCGGTTTGTCACAGTCGCAGGTGTGGAACTTCAATGTGGTATCGTCGCCGGGGCGCAGGTCGCGGCGCTGGCACCCGTGCTCCGTCTCCAGAACGACCCATTCCATCAAATGATCTTCATTCATGGGATGGGCCGCCGAACCCAGTTCGACGATCAGCCCGCCGTCTTCCTTCCGGATCACCGGCACATGCTTTTCCGTCGCCCCGTCCGATGTGTTCGGGGTGAGTTCTTTCATTTTCGTGCTACAGCAATAAACCGGCACGCCTACGTCATGCACCATTTCAATGACATTCCCACAATGTTCGCATTGGAAAAATTTCATGGTATCACACTCCTTTTCAGCAGTTTTCCCGCGAAGCGCAAATTCCATGCAAAAATTTTTGAAACGGCGTCCCCGCAGCGGCAGGCGGATGCTGCAAAAAGGCGCGTGCGCCTGCCCGTCAGCGCTGCGTTGCGGCTTCCATCCGCCGGAACAGCGGCGCCGAACAAAGCCCGATCAGGCAGGCTGCGGCTCCGGTCGGCAGCAGCACCAGCGCGATCGCCTCCGGAAAACCGTCGAATAGCAGTCCGTACAGGATCTGCCCGAACGGCTGCGCGCATAACGTGACCGCGGATGTATACGCCATGACCTTCCCCAGCAGACGGCCAGGCGTATTCTGCTGGATCAACGACACCGCAAAGATCGAAAAGATCCCCGCCGCAGCCTGCATCCCGCAAAAGGATGCGGCCACGATCCGATATCGGGCAGCCGTTCCGGCAGGCAGCAGGAACACAAGCCCCGCAGGCAGCAGAAATACGCCTAACGCGGCCAGTACCAGCGACAGCCTGCGGGTCTTGAGCCGTCCGGTCAGCAGCGCGGCGGCGATCCCTGCACCGATGGACGCGACCGCAAGGCCGCTTTCCGCAGCCCCATAATACTTTGCGTCCAATCCCAATCCTGTTCGGACAATGTATGGAAGCCCGACCACGGTCACGCCCATCACGAAAAACCGCGACAGAGTGACATACAGCAGCATTTTTAAAATGTCCGGCTGTTCCCGGCATAAATACCGCACGCTTTCTGCGATATCCTGACGGATACAGGCGCAAATACCCGGTTGCGGTTCCAAATGCACAGGCGGCAGGCGGATGAAACCTTCCAGCAAAGCGGTCAGCAGAAAGCAGACGACGCTTGCATACAGGACGGGCTTTAAGCCGAACGCCGCATAAGCGATCCCGCCCAGCATCGGCGCGACAAGCGCCGACAACGACGCGGCTTGATTGACAGCGGCGTTGCCTTTGACGATCCAATCGCCATGCAGCATCGTTGGCAGGCAAGCCTGTACGGTTGGCGTTTCAAATGCGCCCAAAACCGCAAGGATCGCCAGCAGGACGCCAATCGCGCCGACTGCATTCTGTCCGGTCAGGAACAGAGCGGCGGTGAAAACAACCGCGGCGGTACCGGCATCCAACGCTACCATCATGTTGCGCCGGTTCGCCCGGTCGGCCAGTACGCCGCCAAACGGCGATAATAAAATGGTCGGGATCGCGGATATGGATAATATCCCGGCAAATATGGCGGCGGAACCGGTCGTTTCCAATACATACATCGACAGCGCCAACCGCAGGATCTGGTTTCCGAACAGCGATGCAACCTGACCGAGCAGCAGAAGGGTAAAATTCCGGGTGAACAGCTTTTGCTTCATTCTAGCGCACCTCCCGCAGCGCCTTGGCGTTTTGCAGCTGGATTTGCAGGCATTGTGGAGCGGATCGGTTCGGTAAACCGTGCAGCTTTTTCAGCGTCAGCGGCAGCGGCTTCAAGCAGCGCTTCATCGTGCGCCGCCTTTTCCTCGTCCAAGATCGGCAGGCCCATTTTACAAAGCAGCTCCCGGATAAAACGGTATTTATGCCGCAGCTCGTCCGCCGCAGCTGGGAAGATCGAAGGGATCAGCCAGAAATTGATCAGCGGCAACAGCTCGGCAAGCTCGCGGCTGTATTCGGTCTGGATCGAACCGTCCCGGCAACCTTCTTCTAAAAGCTCCCGCCATAAAGGCGTAAGCACCCGCCGGTTGGCCTCCACCGCCGACGCGAGCAGTCTCGGATCTTCAAAAATCGGCGCCGCCTGTAAACGCAGCTGTTCCCGGTCGGTATCCGCACGATCCAACGCCAGCAGCGTTTTCAGCTTTTGCAGCCCATTCAGATCGGCGCGCCCCCGCACCGCGGCGAAGGGGTCGTTTTCAAAAAACAGCCGGTCGCCCAACGCCTGCATCACTTCCTCTTTGCTCCGGAAAAATCGGTAAAACATCCCTTTTGCGCCTCCCGCCAGCGCCATGATCTCCGCGATCGAGGTCTCCTCAAAGCCTTTTGACAAGAAAAGCCGCCGCGCCGCGTTTTGAATATCTGCTTTCCATTGTTCCGGATCCCGTTTTACAGGCCGCGCCATCCCCTGCACCTCCTAAATTTCATTATTGACCTTTGGTCAATAATGATTATACAGGATCCATCGCCCCCTGTCAAGGGCCGCACGTAAAAAAACCGGGAAGCAGCGCTCTTCAACCGCTGCTTCCCGGCGGCATTGCTATTCCTTGGCAGGCGGCCCATTTGCAGGGCTGCGCTCCGGCGGAAAGGGTTCCGTCCGCTTTATGCGGTCAGCGGTCGGTCAGGATCAGGTTCTGGATGTTGTTGCGTCCCGAACCGCTTTGCAGCAGATATACCGTATAATTGGCATTGCTGCCGACGTTCAAATACAGCGAGCCGAAGGTCTCATAGGGCGGGTATACGCCCAACCATGCCGAGTCAAGGGTTTCTATGTCCTGATATGCGGGCATCGCCGACAAATTGGTGTCCGCATAAAAGAATTGATATGCGCCCGGCGTGATGCGCTTGAATGACGCAACTTCCTTAAACCGCAGGTCGCTGTAAACGACACGGCCATCGCTCATTAAAACGTCCATCGGGCCGCTGTTATAGGCAAGGTTGCCGATGCGGAAATTGGAATAACCGTTCGTCGGCGGGCAGCAGCTGTCCGCGATCTGGATGAGATCCATGCCGGACGACGAATTCACGATCGCGACCGTTGAGATCGAATTCGATTGGAACGGTAAGGTCTTCTGTAAATAAATGTAGCCGTCAGTCCCGACGATGCTGATCGTCCGATACCCCGCGCGCACCTGCCCATAGCTGCTGACGGATGCATAGTTCAGCAGGTTCACAAACCGGGAATTGCCGATCAGCACGCGCAGGACCGGGTAACCATAGGCCGCGTTCAAAAAGCGTACCTGCGCCGCACCGGCCAGCAGGGTGCCGATCACTGCGGGCAGGATCGCAATCCCTGAATTTGTCCCGCCGCTGATCGTCCCGCCGATCGTATTGCCGGGATAGACCGGCCCGCCTTCCCCGGGATTGGGCAGCGGGATGACCGGGACGCCTGCCGCATCGTCGCCCGGATAAACCGGGCCGCCCTCGCCGGGGTTGGGCAGCGGGAACACCGGTATGTCATTGCCCGGATAAACCGGCCCGCCTTCCCCGGGGTTGGGCAGCGGCGTCACCGGTACGCCTGCCGCGTCGCTGTCGCCGGGATAGGCCGGGATCCCCGGCGCAGGCAATGAGATATCCGGGGTCGACGCGAGATCGTCTCCCGAATAAGCCGCGGTCCCTTCGCCAAGCCCGGCCAGCGGGATCATGGGCTCGGCGCCCCTTGCGTCGCTTGTCTGGGTGTAATAACTGTTCTGCTCCATATGCGGTAAGCCGGAGGCATAGCTCCGGCAACCTCCTTTCAAATGGTACTGAAAGCAATTTATGCAGCAGGGCCGGAAGCCGTTCCGGCAAAATAAAATAGCGTTTTTTTACAAAAACGCCAAAAAGCTGTCCCGAAATCAGAGATATTTTGAGGCAGCTTTCGGAAACAATATGACGACATTGCGTGCGCAGTCCTGTAAAATAAGATAAAGCCATTTCCGGGCAACCGGAGACTCGATAAGGACGATACCAAAAGTGGGCAGCAATGACGGTTTACGGTTATATCCGTGTATCCAGCACGGATCAAAATGAAGGCCGGCAGCGGATCGCAATGCAGGAACGGGACGTGCCGGAAAAAAATATTTATATGGATAAGCAATCCGGGAAGGATTTTAACCGCCCGCAGTATATCAAGCTCATCAAACGGCTTCAGGCGGGCGATCTGCTGTATATCCTGAGCATCGACCGCCTTGGACGTAATTATGAGGAGATCCAGCAGCAATGGCGGGTGTTGACGAAAGAGGTCGGGGTCGATATCTGCGTGATCGATATGCCGCTGCTGGATACCCGGAACGGAAAAGATCTTTTAGGGACGTTCATTGCCGATCTGGTGCTCCAGATCCTGTCCTTCGTGGCGCAGAATGAACGGGAAAATATCCGTAAGCGGCAGGAACAGGGGATTGCCGCGGCCAAAGCACGAGGCGTGCGGTTTGGGAGACCGCCCAGGCCTTTGCCGGAAAACTATGACAGCGCCTATTGGCGTTGGAAGGCCGGACAAATCACCTGCTCCGCCGCCGCGCGGGAGTGCGGGATGCCGTTGTCGAGCTTCCGCTATCGCGCCGCGATTTATAACAAGGATGAACCCGCCCAAACGCCTTGAATTTGCAAGGATCTCTGCCTTCCTATAAAGCGAAAAGCCCTTTTGTATCCGTTCAAATATCACGGAAAACAACGTTTTGCGAGGGGCTTTTTGCGGATTTTCAGCCGTTTGCGCCGTCTCATATCGTGCTTATGTCCACTGGGAGCGGCCTATGTTTTCCGTAGCTTACGCCCATCAAGATTTTACTTATCCCATTTGCAGCGCAGGTAAAAGGCGACGCTCCCGCGCCGCGCCGCCCCGTCCCGTTTTAGCCTTGATGCATTTCCGCCAGATGCTGGCTGATGAACTGTCGCGCCGTGCGCGGGGATCGCCCGCTGCGCCGCAAGGCGAAGCGCTCCGCCAGCAAATGCAGTTCTTCGGTCGGAAGCCCGACCCCGTATTCCTCCGCCAGTTCGTCGACGATGTACAGGTATTCGTCCTTATCCGGTACCGAGAAGGTGATCTCAAGCCCAAACCGATCGGAAAGCGAAGTTGCAGTCTCCAGAGTGTCGCGCAGGTGGATCTCATCCCCCTGCCGTGAAGAAAAGGATTCGCGTACTAAATGCCTGCGGTTCGAGGTCGCGTAAATCACCAGATTATCCGGGCGTCCCGCCAGTCCGCCCTCAATAAAGGCTTTCAATGCAGCGAAGTTTTCATCCTCCTGGTCAAAGGACAGGTCGTCCAAAAATACGATGAACCGGAACGGCGAGGCTGCGATCCGCTCGCACAGCCACGGGAACATCTTCACCATTTTCGGCGGCAGTTCCACGATCTTCAAGCCGCGCGGCGCGTATTCGTTGACGATCGCTTTCACCGTCGACGATTTGCCGGTGCCCTTGTCGCCGTATAACAAAATATTATTTGCCGCTTTCCCTGCCAAAAAGGCCAGCGTATTCGTCAGGATCGCCTTTTTCTGACGCTCATAGCCCGGCAGGTCGGTCAAACGGATCGGATCCGGATGCGCCACCGGGCGGATGTCATGATCCGCCCGCACTACAAACGCATTCGCACGGGCGAAAAATCCGCAGCCGTTTTCCCGATAATAGCCGGCCAGCTCTTCCCCGGTCGAAAACGGCAACGGGCGTCCGGCCGGGAAGTCCGGCAGTCCGGTCAAATACTCCGCAATACCGGGAAAGGTTTTCCGGGCATCCTTCAGGAAATCCTCGCCAGACATGGCAAGCAAGTTGTTGAGCACGGATAAATCATGGGTCGCAGCATCCAAAACATGCTGCGGCGGGGCTTTGCGCTGCGCGTTCAAAGCGTTTTCGTCACAATGGACGGCTTCCAAAATGGCCTGCCCGATATCGCCGATTTGATAAACGGCACGGCAGAGCGCGCCATAAGCCGCGCCAAAGGCCGCGCTGTCGTTTTTCAACGCTTCCAATACCGCGCGATACCGCTGCACCAGCGGATCCTCCGCTAATCCGCCCAATACTGACAAAAAACTCAAATGGATCTGGAGCTGTTTCTGCATGGTTCATACCTCGTTTGCCAAAGTGTCTGCCATAAGAATAACACACTTTTTGCCTTTCTGCAACATAGCATGAAAGGAATACAAGGAACGCAATGACCGCGCAGACACAGGAGCCTTGCCACGGCGCGCCGCTGGCGCTCCCTAGCGAGACCTCTCCCTACCGCTGCCGGTCTTCCTTAGATAGATTGCAGGAGAGTGATCCCTTTGGATAAAGTTTTGTTGATCTGCCGGTCGCAGACCGAAGCGCTGGCGCTTAAACGGATGTTAGCCGGCGCGGGCGTGACTGGCCGGATCGTTCGGCCCCCGCGTTCGCTGGCGGTCGGGTCGTGTTCGTTTGCCGTCAGTATCCCGCGATGCTATTACATGGCGGCACAGCAGCGGATGCGGGATAAAAATTTTACGCCGTGCCGTATCGTTTGAAGGCAGGAGGTAGGAAATGATCTATTTTGATAATGCCGCGACGACCTTGCTCAAGCCTGCGGAGGTCTTCCGTGCCGTACAAAACGCGATGCGCACCGCCGCCGGATTCGGGCGGAGCGGGCACCAGCCCGCTTTGCGCGCCGGTGAACTGGTTTATCAATGCCGGGAACAGGCCGCCGCCCTGTTTGGGATCGAAGAACCGGAACGCGTCGTCTTCACCTTAAACGCGACCCATGCGCTGAATACCGCGATCCATGCGCTGGCGCGGCCCGATACAACGGTCGCCGTGACCGGTTATGAACATAATTCCGTCATGCGCCCGCTTGCGGCGCTCGGCTGCCCTGTTATCGTGATGCAGTCCCCCCTGTTCCAGCCGGAAGAAGCCGTCAGAGCCGCCGAGAAAGCCGTCGAAACGGGGGCAAAGCTGTTTATCATCAACCACGTGTCGAACGTCTTCGGCTATGCGCAGCCTGTCGAACAAATCGACGCGCTGCTTGCCCGCGAAGGGATCCCCATGATCTTGGACGCTTCCCAATCAGCGGGCGCGCTGCCTTTGGAGGTGGGAAAATTGCATTCGCTTGCGGCGGTCTGCTGTCCGGGGCATAAGGCGCTGTTCGGGCCGCAGGGTACCGGGATCCTACTGGTGCTTTCGGACGCGCTGCGCGAGCCTCTGATTACGGGTGGAACGGGGAGCCTGTCCGAGCGCACCGAACAGCCGGATATGCTGCCGGATCGGTTTGAAAGCGGTACCTTGAATGCGCATGGGATCGCAGGCCTGAGCGCCGGGATCGCATGGATCAGGGCACGAGGTACACGGCAGATTCTAGGGCATGAGCGCCGGTTGATCGCGAAGCTGGTGAAAGGGATGTCCATGATGCCTAAAGTGCAGGTGTTCGATGGCCCCGGACAATGCGGGGTGCTTTCTTTCCGTGTGAACGGGCTTTCCTGTGAGGAGACCGCAGGCAGGCTCGCAGAGCGTGGGGTCTGCGTTCGGGATGGTTTGCACTGCGCACCGTTGGCTCACCGCTCTGCCGGGACGTTTGAAACCGGTACAGTGCGCGTTTCGGTCAGCGCGCTCAATCATGAAATTGAGTGTGAACGGTTTTTGGAAATCCTTGAGTTTTGCCTGCGGAATTAACAGCTTTTGGAGCGAGCGCAATTTCTAAAAGCCTCTATTTGCTTTTAAAATCAAGAGTTATACGCATAAAAAAAGGATTTTTTGCCGTTTAAACAAAAAAGCGGCCGTTCCAGATTAAAGGAGCAGCCGCTTTTTAAAATGTTTAAACTAAGAATTCTAAACATTTAGGGTAAATATAAGTCGCCAATCCGACAGTATTTGCCAGTAGTTAAAAAAAGCTTCAATCTTAAAACATTCGAGTAACAGGTATTCTACTTTGAAAGGCAGTTCAGTTATGATAAAAGACAAAAACTCAGTCTCCAACTTCCAATCAAAATTTCTATAAAGTATACACAATAAGAAAATCAAATCGTATAATCTTCAACTCTCACAGCATACCTAGGAAAAAATTCCTCAAAAAACTCGAAAACATCATAGTCGTGTTCAGCCTTATAGGTGACCCCATTCATCATGCAAAATCTTCCATAATCGGAAAATGAAACAAACTCACCAGTATTTAGCGTAATACCAAAATCAAATCTTATGCCAAAAACGACACTATTGATTTCATTACGCAAAGTAATCCCTTGCAACATTTCTACACATCGCACTTGCTGTTCCGGAGTTAAAATTCTCTCTGAAGGAAGCCAAATGCAATCAATGGAAATTGATTCAATATCCGCACTACTTAACGATAAAAATGGATGAGATCGTTCTATTTTAAGCAAAAAACACAAAATAACGATGCATAATGTAAAAACAATGAAACACTTACGCATTGAAAAACTAATTTACATTTAGATATTAGGCCTTCCAAAAATGCGCAATACCTTCTGTAAAACTCCATTCTTTGTTTTTCCCAGGAACTATATAAACATACTCACCGTTTTTAAATGTTGTTGTAGCAAAACCATAATTAGGATCCATAACCGTAAGATATCCGGCTACAACATTTATACCATTTATAACGACCATATGAGCAAGGCTTGCAGAAGGACTTTCACAGATTCCTAAGACAGGATAACGATAATCAATGTTTTTAAGTATAACATTATCTGATGGAACTGTTTTCCTATAGCTATAGTCCAATTGATATTTTACCTCCAACGCCAGCTCAATCTCATTGCCATTTAACGCTATTTCGTAGCCCATATCAGGATCAATAGCATACGCAACATCTTCGGCAGATAAAGAAGTACCATTCTTATAATTTGCTACAGATGCTACAGCCGCCGCCCAACACCAATTGGACCTATCAGGCTGGGCAACAAAACCAACAGGACAAGAAATATATGTCTGAACACGCTCTGCAGGAGATTGATAATTAAGGCGATATTTCGGTTCCAGTTTAGTCACCAGCAAATTGGGCTCCTCGTGAAAACCAGACGAATATAAATCACGTTCAAGAAACTCCTCTGGATACTCAGCAATAGAATAAAAATCAATGCCATCATACAGATAGCATGCTACGGTATCACTTACAAGAGCAAATTCACTAGGATTAACTGTATTAACGTCATCAACAAAGGCTTGCATCACTTGTCCAATTTCTCCATCAATATCGACATAAAAGGCTATTAAAGTCTGATTGTCAAATAATGGATAGTAAGGCGAAGTTTCAATAAATGAACCATCTACATATTCATAGGTATGAACCGGATCACCCACATAAATATTAGAAAAGTCGACGTTGGAAAGACCCCACATTTCCTTATCATGCTCCACGATTTCTAAAATCCCACATATCCCATCAGAGATATCAGCAGAAAGAACATCTTCACCCCCCACTACGACTGCACCAGCAGGCATCGATGCTGTAAAAAGCAACGACAACATCAAAATAGCACTAATAAATCTTTTCATACGAAGAACCTCCAAAAAAAAATAAAGTGCGCGTCAAGTTATCTTCCCGGGCCGTCTCCAGCCAAGTATTGTCACCGTGAACGAGCTTAA
>CAJUGU010000064.1 GCA_910586105.1 uncultured Eubacteriales bacterium
TCTTCCGATCTTTTCGCCTGCGGGCGGGACGGGGGATTTCGGATGCGGACGCAAGGACGTTTCTTGTTACCGCACTGACCAGCCCGCCATTACGACAGCGGGCTGGTCTTTCTTACCATTTTGCCGGTCGGCCTGTCACCGTTTACAACGGATTGCAACGCTTTTGGATTGCCTTTATTCGGCAATACTGGTTTAATTAAGAGCAGTCCACAAACTTTTAGGAGTTTTTTATGGAAAACAACGAGTTGCTGCAAAAAATCGCCCGCTATATGGCCGCGCTCCGTGCTCTCCGTCTGCCTTCCGAAGACAAGATTTGACGCCTGCATTATCTTTTTATAGTGATATCGATCCGGATATTACCGGGGAATATCCGGATCGAACAGGCGTTCGTTATCGGCACGGAATATATCCCGCCCGCGCCGGAGGAAGTCCCTGCTTTGATGGCTGCGTTTGCAGCGGAACTGCCGAAAATGCAGCCGCGCCTGCATCCGATTGAATTCGCCGCCGATGTACATCGTCGGCTGATCGATATCCACCCGTTTCAGGACGGCTCGACCGCTCATGAACCTTATCCTTATAAATCAGGGATATTGCGTCGTATCGATCCCACCGATGTGGCGACATGTGTATTTTTCCTCCTTATAACAGGCGCAGCGGAAGGATGTCCCGTCCGATGAAACCTTTGACAGACTGATTGCCGAATATGAGCCGGAAACACAACGGGATTATTGCCGGATGTTTCATATCAAGCGTCCAACGCCGTAATCGAGCGCCGGGACGTTGCTTCTCCATCCACATCCTGCAAAAATTCTGGTTGAAGGGCATTCCGGATGGTGATATACTTGAATCATGATCCGATCGACCGATCGCGAAAGAACAGGAGGATAAAACATGGCACCGTTGGAAGAATACGATCAGCGCATTGCACGCATCATGTCCAAGATCGAACAGATGAAGGACAAAACATTTTCATTTACCTGCGGAGAATGGCCGCCGGTCTGGCAGCCGCCTTACAGCGAGGCCGAAGTGAGTGCATTTGAAACGGAAAAGGGAATCCGGCTCCCGGAGGACTACCGCCGTTTTATCACCACGGTAGCCGGTTCCGGAAGCCAGCCCTTTTATGGCCTTCTGCCTTTTCATACACAGGAAAGCACGGCTGAACAGCCGTTTCCTTATACATTGGATCATATCCTTTACCTTTTGTATATGACTGAAGAAGAAATGGACGAATTTTATGACGATGACATCCCCTTCACGGCGGATCACGGCTTGTTAGCGCTGTGTACCGAAGGGGATGGCATGGACAGCGTTCTGGTCGTGAACAGCGAAGACCCGGAGACTTATGGCACGGTTTGGTATTTTGACCTTGCCAACGACTGCGGAGTCGTCCCTATGCGCGATCCGGCTACGGGCAAACCCTTTCATTTTCTGGACTGGCTGGAATATTGGGCCGACCGCACGGCAGGCTTGGGCAGCAAGGAATATTTTGGCTTCGCGGAAACGCTCATACTGCCGGAGCCGCCGGACGGTCCTGACATCATGGGGCGGAAAATGGGATGGATCGACTAAACCGGCGCGCCGCCCGTACAGATTTGTGACCTTCACCGAGATCCCTCCGTATGTTCACAAATCTGAAAACGATCCCTCGGCGGCAAAGCGTGATCGGCATAGGGAACGCAGTTCGTCAGCTTTATCAGGGAGGTCGGAAATATGTCCGTCAATATTGCAGAAATTTTTCCATTATTGTTTGATAAAAGCAACAAAGTTGCTTTTAGTGCCTTGCAGCTGCTGCAAAAAGAAAGCGAAGCGAGCGATCGGGTATATCCTTTCCTGGATCGCTGCGGTGAAATGCTCGCAAGCAATAATTCCTACATCCGTACTCGTGGTTTGACCTTGATCGCCTGTAACGCGCAATGGGACGCCGATTATAAAATCGATGAGATCATTGACGAATATCTGAAACATATCACGGATCGCAAGCCGATCACGGCAAGGCAATGTATCAAGCTGCTGCCAACGATCGCACGGTACAAGCCCGAGCTGCGGGAGGATATCGTTGCGGCGCTGAACAAGGCGGATATTTCAATTTATGCTGACAGTATGCAGCCGTTGGTGTATCAGGATATCCGGAATGCGCTGGCCGAAATACAGGCGTTTTGACCCCGATCATTCCGTTTGGCGTTGTTCGGCAGGCACGCTCTTCATATTGATTCCGAAATCGATTCCCGCTTCAAAGCCGATATAATCCTCGTACAGTAAGTCATAATCCTTCTCATAATATTGTTCAAACAATTCTCGCGACAGACAAACGCCTGCAAACACGGAGCACCGTTTCTCCCGGCCGTTGCTGTAGCAAATATCGAGCTGTTCCACCTTGCGTGTGACCGCATACCTCCTTGAAAAAACGCCTGGCTTTTTGTGTTTCTCAAAAAGTATACCACCCGCCAACGCCGAATGTAACCACGATTTGCAGCCCGTCCGCCGGAAAAACATCCATACGTACAAATAGAAACCGCCGCCTTGCAGAAAAAAGCCGCTTCGCGCTTGACATTCGGCGCATCTGTAGTAAAATAAGATGTGATATGCCGCAAGCGGCAAAGAAAGTGCGTATACGCCATATACGCCGAAAGGAGATCGTGTACAACAATGAAAAACAGCGAAAAAACGATGGAAAAGATCGTCGCCCTTTGCAAAGGGCGCGGCTTTGTCTACCCCGGCTCGGAGATTTACGGCGGCCTTGCCAACTCCTGGGATTACGGCCCGCTGGGCGTAGAATTCAAGAACAACGTCAAAAACGCGTGGCGCAAAAAATTCGTGCAGGAATCGGCCTATAACGTCGGGCTGGATTCGGCGATCCTGATGAACCCCACCACGTGGGTAGCCTCCGGCCATGTCGGCGGCTTTTCCGACCCGCTGATGGACTGCCGCGACTGTAAGACCCGTCACCGCGCCGACCAGCTGATCGAGGAGCATTCGGACGCGAACCCTGCGGGCTGGTCCAACCAGCAGATGATGGACTACATCGCCGAGCACCAGATCGCGTGCCCCAACTGCGGCGGGCATAACTTTACCGAAATCCGTCAGTTCAACCTGATGTTCAAGACCTTCCAGGGCGTTACCGAAAGCGCGAAGAACGAGCTGTACCTGCGTCCGGAGACCGCGCAGGGTATTTTCGTCAACTTCCAGAACATCCAGCGCACCACCCGCCGGAAGATCCCCTTCGGCGTCGGGCAGGTCGGCAAATCGTTCCGCAATGAGATTACGCCCGGCAATTTTATTTTCCGCATCCGCGAGTTTGAGCAGATGGAGCTGGAATTTTTCTGCAAGCCCGGCACGGATCTCGAATGGTTCAAATATTGGAAGGATTACTGCCACAACTTCCTGCTGTCGCTCGGCATGAAGGAGGAAAACCTCCGCCTGCGCGACCACGACCCGGAGGAGCTGTCGCACTACTCCAACGCGACGACCGACATTGAATTCCTGTTCCCGTTCGGCTGGGGCGAGCTGTGGGGCATTGCCGACCGCACCGATTTCGACCTGACCCAGCATCAGAACACCTCGGGCGTATCGATGGAATATTTCGACCAGGAATCGGGCGAAAAATATATCCCTTACGTGATCGAGCCTTCGCTCGGTGCCGACCGCGTCGCGCTGGCGTTCCTTTGCGACGCTTACGACGAAGAAGTCGTCGGGCAGGATAAAAACGGCAAGGACGACGTGCGCACGGTGCTGCGGCTGCATCCGGCGCTTGCGCCGTTCAAGGCGGCTGTGCTGCCGCTCTCGAAGAAGCTGACCGCGCAGGCGCAGCCGGTGTGGGAGCTGCTGGCGAAGCATTTCAACGTGGACTTTGACGAAGCCGGTTCGATCGGCAAGCGTTACCGCCGCGAGGACGAGATCGGCACGCCGTTCTGCGTGACCGTCGATTTTGAGACCGAGGCCGACGGCTGCGTGACCGTCCGCGACCGCGATTCGATGGCGCAGGAACGCATCAAGATCGAAGACCTTGTGAACTATCTCGCGGAAAAGATCGCGTTCTAAAAGCCTGAGGGGATCCGCCCCGCGTTTCCGTAACCCGGAAGCGCGCGGAGACTTCCCCCCCTGCCTGCGAATCAACCCCGCAGGCAAACATTATCCAAATATAAAGCAGGCCCCTGCCGTCCGGCGGAAGGGCCCACGCGGCGGGAAGGGGCAGCCCTCTCCCGCCGCTGCTTTGCAGGCGTCGCCTGCAAAGGCTTTCAGAAAGAGAGCCTCAGCCATGAAATTACCTGAATTCGGCAAAAAGGCGCGCGTCACCATCCCGCTTTTGCTGGCCGCAGCCTTATGCCTGGGCGTGCTGTCCCTGCTGTTCGCAATGAAGGCGGACCGCTGGACGCTGCTCGCAAGTTATTTTTCCAACCCCTGGGTCGTCGTGCTCAACCTACTGCCGGGCGTCCTGCTGGCGGCGCTGCTGTTCGCCCTTTCCGGGCGGGCCTATCTGGCCTTCCTGCTGGCGGGGGCGGCGGTCATGGGCTGTACGTGGGTGAACTGGTTCAAGCTGCAGTTCCGCAACGACCCGTTCCTGTTCGAGGACATCGTGCTGGTGCGGGAAGCGGGCGACATGGCGGGAAAATACGACGTATTCTTCCCGAAAGGGCTGGCCTTCACGGCGCTGTGCATCGCGGCGGGCGCGCTGGCGCTGTATGTATGCGCCCGTTGGAAACCGTCCCGCCGGGTGCGGCTGGCGACGGCGGCGGTCGTGCTGGCGCTGCTTTTCCCGCTGCGCGCGGTGTATTTCAGCGACAGCGTGTATTCCACGCTGACCAAAAACGGCGGCCTGACCAATCAATGGGATTCTACGCAGGTCTATCAATCCAAGGGGTTCGTGTACCCCTTCCTGCACTCGCTGCGCGCGGCGGCGTCGCCCCCTCCGGACGGTTATCAGGAAGCCGATTCCGCGGCGCGGCTGGCGGCGTATCCCGACGCCGATATCCCGGACGGGCAGAAGGTCAATATTCTGGCGATCATGTTGGAAGGCTACTGTGATTTCACCGACGTGCCCAACGCGCCCGCGCTGGCCGATGAAGTCTATGCCCCGCTGCATGCTTTGGAGGCGGAAGGCATTTCCGGCAAGCTGGTGACGAATATCTTCGCAGGCGGTACGGTCAATTCCGAACGCTCGTTTTTGACTGGTTATCCGGTGCTTCCCTCCTTCGGCGCGCCGACGAACAGCTATGTCTGGTATCTGCGCGGGCAGGGGTATCATACCACGGGCAGCCATCCGGGAAACGACTGGTTTTACCAGCGCGATCAGGTCAACGCCAACCTGGGCTTTTCAGAATACTGGTTCCTGGAAAACCATTACGGCGAATTGGCCGGCGGCGGGATTGCACCGGACGACATCCTGTTCCCGGAGCTTCAGCGGCTGTGCGACGCTGCGCCGGAGCCATGGTTTTCGTTTTCCGTCACCTATCAGGGGCACGGGCCGTATCCGGACGATCAAACCGTCTGGGGCGGCGAATATATTGTCGACGCAGGGTATTCCGAGACGGAATACCACATCCTGAATAATTATTTCGGTTCGGTCGCGAACACGGGGAAAAACCTCGCCGCGCTGGCCGAACACCTGCGGGCGAGCGATTCCCCGACGGTGCTGGTCGTCTTCGGCGACCACAAGCCGTGGCTGGGGGATAACGAATCGGTATACCATTCGTTGGGAATGCCGATCGGTTGCGACACGCCGGAAGGGTTCCTGTGCCATTATTCGACCCAATACCTGATCTGGGGGAATGACGCGGCAAAGGCCGCGCTGGGACGGAACCTGCAAGGAGACGGCCCCACGGTCGGCCCGTCGATGCTGATGGAAACCGTCTTCGACGCGCTCGGCTGGACGGGGCCTGCACGGATGCAGCAGCAGCGCGAGCTGCGGAACGCGGGGGTTACGATGTATCATTCGGTTGCGCAGAACGCGCTGCTGAACGGCGAATTATACGACCTTGCCGACCTCCCCGAACCGGCACGCACCCTGCTGCGGGAGCATCTTTGCGACTCTTACTATGAGGGAAAGCACTTCCGCTATGGCGATTGACCGCAAATCATTCCGTGAAACGCTTACAACATAACGAACCCCCAACGCGGCAGACCTCCAAAGAGCCCTTCGGGGCTCTTTTTTTGTATGCCAACGCTGCGCCAACCCTTCCAAACGATTGCCGTCCTCCAATCGTCTTTCCTCGATCCTCGAAATATTTTTATCGTAAAACGATAAAAATAAATTGACATTCGGCAAATCCGTGCTATACTATATCGCAGAAGGAGATGATATCCATGCAGCAAAAAGAAATGGCGCGCTGGCTCAAGCTGGTCACGCTGCTGGCGGCTGCGGCGGGCATTTTTTCGGTCTGGTTCCTGATCCCCGGGCTGCTCGACCGGCTGATCCCGGACAACAGCTGCGCCGAAATCCTATGGCTCCCGCTGGTCGGGTTCTGCTGGCTGACGGCGATCCCCTGCTTCGCGTGCCTGTGGCAATTCTGGGGAATCTGCACCCGGATCGGGCAGGACCGTTCCTTTTGCGCGGAAAACGCGGCCGCGCTCAAACGGATCAGCCAGTTTTTATTCCTCGACTGTGTGCTGTACCTGTTTTTCGGGGGCGCGGCGGCGCTCCTGCGCGCGCTCACGCCGGGGCGGGCGCTGCTGCTGGTCACGATCCTGCTGGTCGGGATCACGCTGACCGCCCTGTCGGCGGCGCTGTCGCACCTCATCTGGAAGGCGTCCGAGCTCCAGCACGACGCCGACCTGACGATCTGAGGGGGTAAGGGTATGATCGTTGTAAATCTGGACGTGATGCTTGCCAAACGCAAGATGAGCGTCACCGAATTGTCGGAGCGCGTCGGGATCACGATGGCGAACATCTCCATTTTAAAGAATGGCAGAGCGAAGGCGATCAAGCTGTCGACGCTGGAAAAAATCTGCGCCGCATTGCAATGCCAGCCGGGCGACCTGCTCGAATGGAGGCCGGAGGCATGACGCGGCAGGATGCTTTCGCCCTCCGGCCTGCAAAGCCGCAGGCGCGTCCCCTGTTGTGGTATCCCCTGCCGCGGCATTCCCTACCATGGTATTCCATTCCACAGCATTCCCCGCGGCTGGCATATCACATCCGCCGGGAACGTATCCCGACCGCCCCCCGGCTGCCAGCCCGACGCGCCGGGCAAGGTCTCCATACAATCGGAAGAAGGGCGGCCCCCCTTCCCCCGTCTGACCGCCAGCCGTATTCCAAATCACTGCAAAAGGAGGGGAACGCATCATGGCCTTTTGGAAAAGCCTGCGCCGGTACCTGTGCACCCTGCCGCTGCTCAACGTTCTGATCGTGCTGTACATCCGGTGCGGGAACGCGCTCCCGCAGCCATATGGCAGCTGGCCGCTGCTGGCGCTGCTGCTGCCGGGCACGCCATTCCTGATCGGGATG
Source organism: uncultured Eubacteriales bacterium (assembly GCA_910586105.1). Lineage (GTDB taxonomy): Bacteria > Bacillota > Clostridia > Oscillospirales > Butyricicoccaceae > QXXE01. The sequence goes on from CAJUGU010000064.1 coordinate 7,439, forward strand.
CTGGCGGGCATATTCTGGGGCGGCGTGCCGGGGCTGCGCTGGCGGATGGCGGCTCTGTATTCGCTGGTGTCAGTGGCAATCCACCCGCTGCAATACGAGCTTGCGTTCGAACCCGGACTGTTCTGGTGGCTGCTCGCCCTGTTGGGTGGACAGCAGGGCGTCGGATTTTTGATCGGCGCATGGTTCCGGATGTCGAGCGTGCGGGAAACCGAACGGCGCACGCAGGAAGCGGCGTCGCCGGACGCCCCGGAAGGGGCAAACCCTTCGGACGGGAACAGGAGGCATCTATGACAATGATCATGCGAATGATACTGGGAGGTTGGATCGGCACGCTTTATACAGCCGCTGCCGTTGCCCTGATGCTGCTGACGGCTGCGGCGACCGATCCGGCTGACCGACCGGCGTATTATATCGAAAACGCCCTTTCCCTGCGTTTGGAGGGCGGCCCGGAAGCGGTGCAGTCGATGGATTCACACGGTGGTTTCCACGGCGACGGGGTGCGATACATTGAATTGGCGTTGGACGCAGACGCCTGCGAAAGGTTCGCCGCCCAGTTGGAACAAAACCCGGAATGGCACGCGCTCCCCCTCTCCGAGGACGCGAAAGCCATCTTTTATGGGACGGAACGGGAGGAAAACGGCATGCTGTACAGCCGTTCGGCGCACACCCCGGAGGGGGTCGAAATCCCCCCGGTCGAAGACGGTTTCTGGCGGCTGATCGACCGGCAGGAGGGTGAACCGGAGCACATCTTTGACGAATCCCGGTATTCCCGGAATTTTACCGCCGCGCTGCTCGACCGCAGCCGGGGACGGCTGTATTTTCTGGAAGTCGACACGTAAAAAACGCAGCGGGAACGCTGCGCCCACACATAAAAAAGGGCGCGGCGCTCCCGCTGTTTTGCGGCATTCCCGCCGTTTTACGGAACCCCCGCCTACCCGTCATGGGGAAGCCCGCCCGAAACGGCAAGCCGCACAAAAAAAGCGGTACAGCCCCGTTTCTCCGGGGCCATACCGCCCAAATGCTCAGTCAAAGCCCCACCCTTGCGGGAGCGATCCCGTTATGATGACCGGAGCCGCGGCAGGGAAACGGCAGGAACGCCGTATCAGGACGCCTTGCGTTCGCGCGCCATCATGACCGCTGCGAACACGACCAGCAGGACCACGCCCGTCGCCAGCCCGGCCAGGCCGCTGCCGGTAAACCCGGCCGCCAGATAGCCGCAGAAGCACATCGCGGCGACCGAAAGCGCATACGGGATCTGGGTCGAAACATGGTCGATGTGGTTGCACTGCGCGCCTGCGGAAGCCAAAATCGTGGTGTCCGAGATCGGCGAAATATGGTCGCCGCAGACCGCGCCCGCGAGGCAGGCGGCAACGGTCACGACCAGCAGTTCACTGAGCTGGTTCTGGAACACGATAACGGCGATCGGGATCAGGATCCCGAAGGTCCCCCACGAAGTACCGGTCGCGAACGCCAGCCCGAGGGAAATCAGGAAGAAGATGGCGGGCATCAGGCGGATGATGGTGGCGTTGCCGCGGACGACCGAATCGACATAGCCGCCGATATTCAGGTAATCGCCGGAGCAGACGCCGGAAAGCGTCCATGCAAGGCACAGGATCATGATAGCGGGCACCATCGCCTTAAAGCCTTCGGTGAAGGATTCGCAGAACTGCCCGAAGTTGAGGATGCCGCGCGGGACGTACATGACGAACGTAAACACCAGCGTGAAGAAGGAGCCTAGCACCAGCGACGCGGAGGAATCGCAGTCGGCGAACGCCTCCACGATATTCCTGCTTTCCAGGAACCCGCCGGTATACAGCATGGCGGCGATGCAGGAAACGATCAGGAACAGGATCGGCACGACCAGATCCTTGACCTGCCCGGACCCGCCCACGACATGGGTTTCGACATTCAGGCTGTCCGACTTCTCGCCGAGCTTTTCCTGATACGCCTTCATGGCGAAAATATCCTTATCCCAGACCATGATCCAGATGATGAAGGCCAGCGTCAGCAGCGCATACAGATTATACGGGATGGTGCGCAGGAACAGGTTGAAGCCGTCGATGCTCGAGCCTTCCGGCATGGAGGAGCCGACCGCCGCCGCCCAGCTGGAAATCGGCGCAATGATGCATACCGGCGCTGCGGTAGCATCAATGATATACGCCAGCTTGGCGCGGCTGACCTGATACTTGTCCGTAACCGGACGCATGACGGTACCGACGGTCAGGCAGTTAAAATAATCGTCGACAAAGATGAGCACGCCCAGCGCGGAGGTCGCGAGCAGCGAGCCCCGGCGGCTGGTGATACGGCGGCTGGCCCATTCGCCATAGGCGCGGGACGCGCCCGATTTGGTCACCAGCGAAACGAGGATGCCAAGCAGCACCAGAAAGATCAAAATATTGACGTTATCGCCAATCTTGTTCCCCATGATACCGAAGGCGGTCTCCACCGCGCCGAGCGGCGAAAAACCGGTGTACAGCAGCGCTCCCGACAGGATGCCGATGAGCAGGGAGGAATAAACCTCCTTGGTGATCAGCGCCAGCGCGATCGCAATGATCGGCGGGAGCAGCGTCCAGATGGTTGCTTGCATAAAATTGAACCCCTTTACTTTCAGGGCGGCTTTCCGCAGCCCTGCTTTCTTTTTCAGCCCCGGCAATCGCCGGGCGCTGTTACTTCTTCATTTTACTACGCAAAAGCAGTTGATGCAAGCAATTTCGCGAAAAAACAGCGAAATTTGCGGAAGGCAGGCGGCTTCCCCTGAAAGCGGCCGGGAGCGCTCCGCGCATACTCGGAGAGGCGCGAAGCAGAAACAGGGCGCGCGGGGGCCGTAGTCCGGTATCCGAAAGCGGCCGGCGGCGCGAGGCTTTCGCAGCACGCCATTGCCGCTTGCGCATACAAGCCCTCGGCAGGAACCAAAACCGTTGGAACGGCTTATAATATATTGTAGTGTTCCAACACGATCTTTACGCCGATCAGGATCAGGATCACGCCTCCAAGCAGTTCGGCTTTATCCGCGTATTTTTCGCCAAAGACCGAACCGACCTTCACGCCTGCGGCAGAGATACAAAAGGTCGTCGCGCCAATGATCGCAATGGCAGGCAGGATCGCCGTCTCAAGCGCGGCGAAGGTCACGCCGACGGCCAACGCGTCGATCGCAGTCGCGATCGCGAGCGGCAGCATGGCGGAAGGCGCAAAGGATGTGCCGACCTCCTCATGATCCCCAGCGAGGGCTTCACGAACCATGTTCCCGCCGATCAAGGCGAGCAGGACGAACGCGATCCAATGCGCGACCGCATGGACATAGCCCGCAAAGCGGACGCCCAGCAGATAGCCGGTCAACGGCATCAGCATCTGGAAACCGCCGAACCACAGGCCGCAGCAAAGCGACTGCGTCAGGGCATACCGACGGACGGAAAGCCCTTTGCTGATCGAGACTGCGAACGCATCCATGGAAAGCCCGACGCCGATCATAAAAAGTTCAAAAGCCTGCATGTTGTAAACTCCTTTGTTGAAAAGATTTTGGGGGAAACGGAAAAAACCGGGATACTCCCGGCTTTTTTGAAGAAAAAAAGACACAGGCACAGCATGAAAAGACCGCTGTACATGAGTCTCACCAATTAAGGCAAGCCAGGCGTTTCCGCCAGTGTGTTGACTTGCCGCGCAGCGCGCTGATTACTCCCTCACGAGCTATTGTTATTTTATTATACGATACGCAGAATTATGTAGTCAAGGCTAACTTTTTCGGAAAATTTTTGTGTAAAGCGCTGCGGACACATTTTGGAAAAATCGCCCTGTACTGTCGGATCCTGAAGGAGAGCCGGCAGGGCTTTTACCGGTATCTCTCCCGGCGGGAGCGGCCCGGGAAGCGCCGTGGCTTGGCGGAGGCCATGCGGGAGATCCATGACGGGGATGTCTGCAATGACACCCGCGGGCGAAAGCGAATGTACCAGGCGCCGCTGCTGAAGCAGCCGGAGGGCGCCGCCATCCCCAGCGTGCGGACGGTCTACCGGGTGATGAAAGAAATTGGCCTGGTCCAATTTGGTTACTTTGACCTATTTTTTGCATTTTCAAGGCCCAAGACAAAAATAATGCGAAAGTCGGCGCAGCTTGACGCTACGCCGACCCTCGCTTAAAATGTTTTCTTACATCACCGTCCCATTCCGGGCGGCTTTCTTTTATGAGTAGCTATAGGTAGCATACGGCAAAGTCCCTGACAAACGTTCGAATCCGCCGTTGCGCCGCCAACGATTTGGAAAGCGCGAAACGCCAATATACTCACATTCAAAAAAACTTACTGGTTTTGCCGCTTCGTCCCGCCGCCGTTTTGGCGGGACGAAGCCGCACGCAGAAACGGCTTTGTCCGCACCGATCCCGCCCGCAGGCGAGGAAGGGATTCCAAAGGGACGCGTCCCTTTGGCGCCGTCCGCGCAGGACCGGGGTCCCGGGGCGGCGCCCCGGCGCCCACCGCGCGGGCGAAGCAAGCGGCAAAATTCAGCGTTCGCGGGTATAAGCCCCATTTTCATTTCGTGCTTTACCCGCTCCAATCAGGACAGGATCCGGTCAAGCGTTTCCAGCAGGTTATCAATATCGATCGGCTTTGCAATATGTCCATTCATGCCGCATTGCAGGGCTTCCCGCCGATCCTCGTCGAACGCGTTCGCGGTCATGGCAATGATCGGCACCTCCGCAAGCTCCGGATCCTTCAAGTTCCGGATCGCCAGCGTGGCCTCATAGCCGTTCATGACCGGCATCTGCACATCCATCAGCACCAGCTGGTAATATCCCGGTTTGGAGGCCGAAAGCATCTTTACCGCCGCGTCTCCATTCCCGGCGACCTCGGTCGTGAACCCGGCTTCCTTCAGGATCGCAACGGCGATCTCCTGATTCAGTTCGTTATCCTCCGCCAACAGGATCCGCCCCGTATGCAGCGGCCTTTTGCGCTCCTCCTTGGGTTCGCTGGGCGTCTCGGCTCCGACAATCGAACACAGGCACCGGCGCAGCTCCGACAGGAACAGCGGCTTGCTGCAAAATGCAGTCACGCCCGCCCCGCGCGCCTCCTCTTCGATATCCGCCCAGTCATAGGCGGTCAAAACGATGATCGCCGCGTTTTCATCCTCGGTCTCCTTGCGGATCCGGCGCGCGACCTCGACCCCGTTCATATCGGGCATGAGCCAGTCAACGATGTACACGCAGTAGTCGTCCTTGCGCGCCACGGCCTGCCGGGTGCGCAGCACGGCTTCCTTGCCGGAAAGCGTCCATTCCGCCCGCAGCCCGATCTGCTGAAGCATATACGACACGCTGTCGCAAGTGTTAAAATCGTCGTCGACCACCAGCGCGCGGGCGTTGTGCAGCTCGGGGATCGTCTGCGGCTCCTTCGCCCCGGTGCGGATGCGGAAGGGGAACAGCACCGTAAACTCCGTGCCCTTGCCTTCTTCGCTCCGGACGCTGATCTGGCCGTTCATCATGTCGACGATGTTCTTGGTGATCGCCATCCCAAGGCCGGTGCCCTGGATGCCGCTGATCGTCGAATTGCGCTCCCGCTCGAACGGTTCAAAAATACGCTGTACGAATTCCTCGCTCATGCCGATGCCGTTGTCGCGGATCTGGAATTCATAATTCGCGTACCCGGCCGGCGCGCCGCCCTTCTCGGTGATCCGCAGGCCGACCGTGCCGCCCGCGCCGGTATACTTGATCGAATTGCTGAGCAGGTTCAGCAGCACCTGGTTGAGCCGCAGCTTGTCGCAATAGATCTCCTCGTCAAGCACGTCGACCGTGTCGATGAAAAGGTCCATCTGCTTTGCATGGACGTCCGCCTGTACGATGCTGTGCAGGCTGTGTAAAATATCCGGCAGGCTGCACAGCTCTTCGCTCAGGTGGATCTTGCCGCTTTCAATGCGGCTCATATCCAAAATATCATTGATCAGGCTGAGCAGGTGGTTGCCCGAGGTCATGATCTTTTTCAGATATTCCTCGACCTGCTCCTTGTTGTCGATATGGGTGATCGCAAGCGACGTAAAGCCGACGATCGCGTTCATGGGCGTGCGGATGTCATGCGACATATTGGAAAGAAAAGTGCTCTTGGCTTTGCTCGCGCGCTTGGCCTGCATGAGGGCGTCTTCCAGCAGGTTTTTCTTCACCAGCTCGCGGCGGGTCTCTTCGTCCACGTTGCGGAAGCCCAGAACCACCGCGCGCTGCTCCTCCCACGAGCCCGCGCGGACGGCTTTCAGCTGGAAATACTCCACTTCGTCGCCAAGCGCCACGCGGTAGTTTACGCTGTATACCTTCGCCTCGCTCAGCTCCTGTACCAGCCGTTCGCGCGCGGTCGCCTGCCGGAGCATTTCCTGATCGTCCGGATGGACGATCAGGCGGATATAGCGTTCCATCCCCTCGCGGAAGGACGTGCTGCCGGAAAAGACCGCTTCACGGATCGGGTCGCCCTGCTCCTGAAGCGCCAGCGGCATCCCCAGCCCGGTGTCGAGGTTGAAAAAGCACGCCATGCTGTAGTCAACAGTCAACGCATGGACCAGCGCCATCTGCCGGCGTTCGGATTCCTCCCGTTCCTGCTGTTCGCGCAGCTTCTGCGCGGTGCAGTCCAACAGGAAGCGCTGGTAAAACCGTTCGCCGCCTTCCTCGCGGAGCTTGATGTTCCCCATCACGTACAGCTCCTCGCCGTCGTGATGGCGCACCCGGTAGCCGATGCTGGCGCTGTCGCCCGGCTTCTTCAGCGAGCGGATACACTCCCGGAGACGTTCCTGGTCTTCCCCCGCGACCGTGTCCGCGATCAGCGAAAAGCCTTCCATCTCCTCCTGCGACTTGTAGCCCAGGATGCGGAGCGCGGCCTGATTGATGCTGAGCAGGCGGCTGCCGTCCAGCGAATGGCAGAGCACGCCGCACTCCATCGTGGTGAACAGGGTCTCGAGCGTCTGGTTCTTGCGGACGATCTCCTGTTCATAGGCGCGTTCCTGCGTGATATCGATCGCCACGCCGACCGTGCCCATGACGCTGCCGTCCAGATCGAACAGCGGCGACTTGTAAGTCGTCAGCAGCCGCGGACCCTCGCCGGTCTGCACCATCTCCTCGGAAACACGCGTCTCGCGCCCCTGCATCACCTCGCGGTCAGACTCCGTGCAGGCCGGGTCGTCGTGTTCCACGTTCCAGATGTAAGCGTGGCCCTTGCCGCGCACCTGCTCCTTGGTCTTGCCGACGGTGCGGCAAAAGCTGTCGTTCACCATTTCGTGACTGCCGTCCTGGTCTTTATACCAGATCAGGTTGGGCACGCTGTTGATCGTCGTATCTAAAAATTCGCGCGCCTCCCAAAGGTCCATGCGGAGCTTATAGCGTCCCTGCCAGCGGGTCAGCCGCAGCCGCAACGCCTGCTCGGACAATGGCCCCGCCCAAAGGTCGTCCGCCCATTCCAACGCCTCCGCGAGCTGTTCCAGCTGCGGCTGGCCCGCTATCAAAATACATTCCGCATCCGGGCGCTTCCCGTCCCGGAGCAGCTCCAGCGCCCGCCCGGCGTCCATCCGGCTCACATCCGTCAGGATCACGTCCGCCTTTTCGAGCAGCGCCGGCTCCAGGCCGTCGCTTTCCGCAATGGAATGTGTGAAATTCTCCAATGGCGGAAGCGCCTTCAACACCCGGAAGGCCGCCTTGCCGCAGCCCGCCAGATAAAAATGGATATGGCAATGATACATCAGTCTTCTCCCCTCGTGTCCTGCGCGGCCCCGGAGCCTCCCGTCCGCTGCCGCCGCGCATTCCCTAATGTTTTTCTGTATCGAAAACGCATTGCATACAATCTTATTTTAACAATCATCCGGCCTTCTGTCAATGCTTTGCGGGGCGCGAAAAAGGCCCGGCGCGCAGTAAAATCATGCGCCGGGCCATCTTCCCGCCGTCTTCCCTACCGGTTTTGGTACGGCTGGTCTTCGAGCGCCTCGACCGCTTCCTCAATACGGCTTTTCACCGCCTCCGGTTCGCCGGTCAAATATTGCGCGAGCGCCTGCTGCCGGTCTTCATCGAGCGAAAAAAAGGCGTCCATCGCCCGCGTACTGTGCGCAATGCGGCTCATGAACCCCGACGGGATCTCCGGGATCTGCTTTGCCATCGCCCCTGCACCTCCTCCTTTTGCAGCTGTTCATGATTTTTTGCAAAATTGTTCACAATTATTCTCATTCCCAAAATGCGGAATGTGTGATATACTGATAAAAAGGCCATTCCGCCTTCCGGCGGATGCACGGCGCGAAAGGAGCTGGCATACATGAAACTGCTGCGCATTTTGATCGTGACCTCCCTGCTGCTGGCGCTGCTGTGCGCCTGCGGGGAGCGGGAGGCGCCAGACGGACCGGCGCAGGAGGCCGCGCCCACGCCGCCCGAGCCCGAGCAGGCCGAACCGGCGGAGGAACCCGCCCAGGTCACGATCGACGGCGGCGACTCCGGTGAGGAAATGACGGTCATCAAGGACAGCGCCGACGGCCAGCCGCTGCTGACCGCCTACATCATGCGCCCCAACGTGGACGGGCTGGTCGACGGTGCCGCCAAAAAGGCGATCGACCGCTACTACGACGACCTCCTCCGCGAGGAGAAGGACTGGTGGACCGGCGGGCTGGTCGACTTCGCGCGGGAAAACAAAAAAGCCGCCGCCGACTACGGCGGGGATTTCCTGCCCTTTACCATCTACGCGACCAACGAGATCGTCTATGACGGCGGCGCGTTCCTGTCGATCCGGCGCGACACCGAGATGTTCACCGGCGGCGCGCACGGCTCGCACATCGTCGCCTGCGACAACTTCCGCAAGTCGGACGGCTCGAAGGTACAGCTGGCGGAACTGTTCCGCGACGAAGCGTACAAGGACCTGCTGGTGCAGCAGATCGAGGCGCACGTCACGGCGCAGGGCTCCGGCGGCGATTATTACGACAACTGGGCCGAGCTGCTCGCCTCCAACTTCGATGAAGGCAACTTCAGCATCGGCGCCGAAGCGCTGACGGTCTATTATCAGGAATACGATATCGCGCCCTATGCGGCGGGGGCGCAGAGCTTCCCGGTTTCCTACGCCGCGATCTCCAACCAACTGAGCGAATCGTTTTTGAGGGATATTTATGGTGGAAAAGAATAAGGTCTATCGTGCGGCGGTCACGGGCTATACCGCCGAAGGCATGGGCGTTGCGCGCATCCATGAAATGGCGGTCTTCATCCCGGGCACGGCGGCGGGCGACCAGTGCGATATCCGCATCACCAAGGTCGCGAGCCGGATGGCCTACGGACGCGTGGAACGCATCGTCGTGCCGTCCAAGCACCGCATACCGCCGGAATGCCCGCTTGCCGGGAAATGCGGCGGCTGCTGCTGGCAGCATCTGTCCTATGAGGAAGAGCTGCGCGCCAAGCGGCGGAAGGTCGAAGACGCCCTGCGCCGTCTGGGCGGGATCGACGCGCCCAGCGTCCCGATCGAGGGGGCCCCGTCGGTCGTACACTATCGGAACAAGGCGCAGTTCCCGGTCGGCCTGAGCAAGGCCGGCGAGATCGTGACCGGATTTTACCGCACCCGCAGCCACGATATCATCCCGGTGGAAAACTGCCCGATCCAGTCGGACGCCGCCAACCGCCTCGCGGGCGTGGTGCGCGAGTGGATGCAGGAGCACGGCGTCCTGCCCTATGACGCCGCTGAAAAGAAAGGCGTCGTGCGGCATGTCTACGTCCGCACCGGCGAGGCGAGCGGCGAAGCCCATCTGTGCATCGTCGCGGCGCGCTCCAAGCTGCCCGCGCAGGAAGACCTGCTGCGCCGGGCGCGGGAGGCCTGCCCTTCCCTGACCGGCGTGGTGCTGAATGTCAACAAGCGGGCCGATAACGTGATCCTCGGCGACCGGACTCTGACGCTCTGGGGCGAGCCCGAACTGGAAGACCGGCTGTGCGGGAACGTGTTCCGGCTGTCCCCCCACGCCTTCTATCAGGTCAATCACGCGCAGACCGAACGGCTGTACGCTTGCGCGGCCGCGTATGCCGGGCTGACCGGCGCCGAGACCGTGCTCGACCTGTACTGCGGCGCGGGGACGATCACGCTGGCGCTCGCGGCGCAGGCCAAACGGGCGATCGGGGTCGAGATCGTCCCCGAAGCGGTCGAGAACGCAAAGCAGAACGCCGCCCGGAACGGGATCGCGAACGCGGAATTTTTCTGCGCCGACGCGGGACAGGCCGCCATGCGGCTTGCCTATCAGGGCGAGCGTCCGGACGTGGTCGCGGTCGATCCGCCGCGCAAAGGGCTGGAAGAGGACGCCGCCGGGGCGATCGTGCAGCTGTCGCCCGCGCGGGTGGTATATGTCTCCTGCGACCCGGCCACCCTCGCGCGGGATGTGAAGCGCTTCGCAGCCTCCGGCTACCGGCTCGAAAAAGCGCGGGCGTTCGACCTCTTCCCGCGGACGCGGCATGTTGAGTGTGTCGTGTTGATGTCACGGGTGGAAGAGTAGAATAGCAGAAAAGTGCAGAAAGCAAGGGATTTCCGGGAGTTGGGACAGTTTGGAAAAATTGTTCCGGCTTCCGGATTTTTTGTTTGTTGTACTGTGCGGAAACATATCCACTGCTTTTTGGGTGGGATAGTTGAGTTGACAGGTTAGATATAGGATATGTTGTGGAGATAGGATTGTTAAAAGGGGTGTTGAGTTGACAGAATGATTATATAAAACATTTAAACATAAATTGTTTTTGACTTGAGATAATGTTAGCTGTATTGATCAACTAATTTTCTGGCAGAAGCAAGAATGAATTCCCGAATTTCCAAAGGTTCTATTACCAGTGCCTCATCTCCCAGGCTCATGAAAAAATTGCTGACAAAATTTAAATCTGCTTTATCTATTGTTGTATCAATAAAACCACCTGTGGTATCAGAATTATACTGGATATTTGTTTCAAAATATGGATTATCCTTACAACGTACAATTCCATTTTCTGAAAGTTTTACATATAAATGAACGGGATCTTTAATTCTATAGGAATATAAAATATCATTTAATGTTTCTGTTATTGGTTCAAAATTTCCCTCTGCGTCTTCAACTTCTATGATACGATCTGCACGAAATAAACGTATAGTTTGTTTACCATAATCAAAGGCAGGTACATACCATATATTGTCATTCGCATAAACGCCAATAGGATAAATTATCCTGCCAGTAAGTTTTCTCTGCGATTGATATTGGATTTTTATAACCTTTTTTTGTGCTGCTTTTTGTATTAGTTTTTTTAACTGAGGTGTTTCAATTTCTCTTTTTCGATGCCAAAAAGCTAATGTTGATTTTAGATTTTCTATTTGTGGTTTTGCGTCTGCTGGAAGTCCTAAAAAGAGTTTACGGGAAACAGAGGCAATATCCACTTCAAATGGAAGTGATTTATAATATTGCAGGGATTGAAAAGCAAAGAAAATTGCAAGTGCTTCATCTTCACTAAATATAAGCGGTGGCAGCATCCGATTTGATAAAACACGGTATCCACCATTGCGGCCAGGTTCTGTATATAAGGGAATCCCCATAGCATCTAACTCCAAGAGATATCTATGTGCTGTCCGTACTGAAATACCGAATTCTTTTGCTACATCGTTTGCTGTAAATCTTCTTTTCATATTAACATATGCAATCAGATCGAAAAGTTTTTGCGGTTTGCTCATTTCGTCCTCCTAACCATGACAGGTTTTGTCATGGTTTTATTATATAATAGATATCAGGAAATGTCAAGATGGGAGGGCCTATATGGGTGAAGATAAAATTAGTTTGAAAGGTGCAAAAGAGAAAAATTTGCAAAATATCTCAATATCAATTCCTAAGCATAAAATTACGAGCGTGGTCGGGGTGTCTGGTTCTGGAAAGTCCGCAATGGTATTTGATACAATTGCAGCAGAATCACAGCGACAGCTAAATGAAACCTATTCCAGTTTTATCAGAAATCGTTTGCCGCATTATGGGAAACCAAATGTGGAAAGCATTCAAAACCTGCCGGTTTCAATCATTATAGATCAAAAACGCCTTAGGGATAACACACGTTCAACAGTCGGAACGGTGACGGATATTTATAGTTTATTGCGTCTGCTTTTTTCCAGGATTGGGAATCCATTTGTAGGATATTCGGATGTATTTTCGTTTAATAATCCACAGGGGATGTGCAAGGAGTGTCAGGGACTTGGTGTAGTTCGGGATTTTCAGATAGATAAACTTTTGGATAAGGAAAAATCATTGAATGAGGGGGCGATTCGTTTCCCAACATTTTATCCGGGCGGTGTTCGTTGGAAGCGCTATGTAACCACTGGACTATTTGACAACGACAAGAAAATCAAGGACTATACGATGGATGAACTTGATATATTGCTCTATCAATCGGGATTTAAGCCTCAAAATCCAACAAAAGACTGGCCGCCGACATCAATGTACGAAGGGCTAATTCCACGGATTACAAGAACATTTTTATCTAAGAATAGTCGTGGGACAGAACAATATAGGAAGGATATTCAGAGGATTGTAGTAGATAAGAAATGTCCATCATGTTCGGGAGGCCGTTTAAATGAAAAGGTATTGAATTGTAAAATTAATGAAAAAAGCATTGCTGATTGTACGAATATGACAATTACAGATTTGATTGCTTTTTTAAAGCAGATACAGAGTTCTTATATGGATACGGTAATAGAAGAATTGTTAAAGCAGCTCACTTTTGCAGAAGGTGTCGGACTTGGCTACCTCACCCTGAACCGCCAGACATCTACTTTGTCAGGAGGGGAATCCCAAAGGATTAAAATGATCCGTCAATTAGGAAGTAGCTTAAATGAATTATTATATATTTTTGATGAGCCAAGCACGGGGCTTCATCCGGCAGATCTTGACCGTATTAATCAGCTTTTTATGCAATTGAGGGATAAGGGAAATACTATATTGATCGTCGAGCATGACCCTGATGTGATTTGCATTTCGGATCATGTCATAGAAATGGGACCGTTATCGGGTGATATTGTCAATATTGGTTGACACTTTTTTTACAAGGATATCAATGCCTAAGC
>CAJUGU010000065.1 GCA_910586105.1 uncultured Eubacteriales bacterium
CTTCCTTGGTAAGGAAGAGGTCGACAGTTCGAATCTGTTCAACAGCTCCAAGAAATCCCCTTGAGAATCGCCATTTTGACGGTTTTGAGGGGTTTTTTGTTTTCTTTGAATACCGCATGGTCTTTTGTTTTTAAGTGGCTATTTGAGTAAATACAGCCTTGCAATTTTTTTAAGCCAGCGGTAATATATTAAAAGAATATTTATATTGCAATCAGACTGGAGGGGGGCGGACAATGCCACGCACCGGAACCATGCAGGAACGGGCATACGATATGCTCCGTACATACATTTTAAACTTGGTGTTGGAACCTGGGACTTCTATCGCAATTCAGGAAATGGCTGATTTGATGGAGGTCAGCCGCACGCCGGTGCGTGAAGCGCTGATCCGCCTGCAAAAGGATGCGTTGGTACGGTTTACCCCGCAAAGGGATACCCTCATTACGCGGATCGATCCGGAGCGGGTCCGGCAGGAACGCTTTATGCGGGAGCATTTGGAGATTGCCGTGCTCAAGCAGTTTTTAGAAGTTGAGGTGCCTGATGTGCAGGTTCATCTGGATAGCCTGATCGCGCAGCAGCGTTTGGCTGTTGAGACGAAAGACGCGGTGGAGCTGATCCGTCTTGACGATGCATTTCATAGTGTGTTTTACAGCGCGATCGGGCAAAGCCTGACTTGGGAAATGCTGGGACAGTACAATACCCATTACCGCAGGGCGCGACTTTTAAATATGCGCAGCTGTGATGCCAGAAACATTGTGGCGGAACATCAGAAACTGCTTCAGGCGCTACGTGATAAAGATTTCAGGCTGGCCAGCGCACGGCTCTTACAGCACTTGCACAACCTGGACAGCGAAATGGAAGGGCTTTGCGCGGCATATCCGAATTATTTTTTGGCGGAAGATAAGAATTGCAGTATCTTTAAATTGGTATGATTGATTTTGTTTGCGCGACCGGATCACATTCTGTGGTTCGGTTATTTTTTATGCGGCAACAGCGCTTTCTCAGCAGCCGGGAATGCGCTTCGGCGAATTTGGCAAAGTTTTTTCGGGATTTCTGGATGGCAATATTTTCATTAAAAAAATTGCTATTATCAAAATGAATTTGTCACTTTTGTACAATATCTTATTATAATAAGCGACGAAACTTACAAAAATAAATTTCGTATATTGAATTTGCTTGACCAAAATGACGGAAAAGTATAATATATTAGTATGATTCTGAAGTTTGAAAGGAAGGTGTTGCTACGAAGATCCGAGCAAAAGCGAAAACAGGAAGAAATGCAGATGCAAAGGCACTGCGAAGAAAGGAAGCGAATTGTTCATGAAGAAGAAATTACTGGCCATGCTTCTCAGCGCAGTAATTCTCTTATCGGTTTTGAATTTGACTGCTTTTGCGGCAGATCCTGTCCGTTCAGCCGGCGGATACAGCGATATAGCTTCGCATTGGGCAAAGCAGGCGATCGAAACCTGGAGCGACCGTGGTTTGGTAACTGGCAGCGGCGGGAAATTCCGCCCGGATGCCTCGATCAGCCGCGCTGAGGTAGCGCAGATCATTACAAAATTGTTGAATTTAAACGAACGTGCAGCGAACACGTTCATGGACTTGCCCGAGAGCGAATGGTATACCGACGCTATGCTGAAGTGCGCGGCAGCGGGTATCATGAGCGGCGACGGCCGGAATATGTATCCGACCCGGCCGATGACCCGGCAAGAAGTCATGGTGGTGCTTGGCAACGCGCTTTGCATCGCACAAGGCAGCGCATCGGGGCTTTCCGTTTTTCCGGATGCCGGAGAGGTTGACTCGTGGGCGGCTGGAATGGTGGCGGCCCTTACGCAGCGCGGTATGGTCGGCGGCACGAGCGTGGGCCTGCTGGCCCCGAAAAATCCGCTGACTCGTGCTGAGATCGTTTCGATCTTGGATCGAGCGGTTTCACAGTATATCACGACCTCCGGATCCTATAGCGTCGCAGGTTCGGACGGGATTGTTCTGGTTACGGCAGGCGGCGTGACGCTGTCCGGCAGCATGACCGGCGAAATCCTGATCGGGCAAGGCGCTGCGAAGGGTTCCGTCGTACTGGATAACGTGGCTGCTGGTTCACTAAAGATTTCAGCTCCGGGCGTGACCGTTGATGTAAACCGCAGTCAAATTGGGAATACGAAGGTTGCTGATGGTGCGGCGGATGTGGTGATCAATGTGGATAAGCCGTCCAGTATCGGTTCCGAAGATGTGCTGCCCGACACAGAAATAAACCGCGAGGAAGATGGCGATCCCGACTCAAATGCGGAAGAAGAGGACAAGGCTACAAGGCCTTCAAAGCCTGCGACACCATCGAAACCAGGCGGCAGTGGCAGCAAACCTGGCGAAAGCGAAAACCCTAACCCGCCTGAGGGGGGTATAATTATTGCTACAATCCCCGATATCGGATCATTAGAAGGATCGACAGACGTATTGGTTGAAACAACACCTTCAGGGGTGGAGATCCGTGCAGTAAGCAGCGATCCATCCGTGGTTTCCGTAACGGTGGAAGGTAATGCCCTGCATCTCACTGCGGTCGGCGCAGGTACTGCGACGATCACTGTAACCGCAACGGCGGCAGGCTATACGACAGGAACTGTGACCTTTACTGTAACAGTTCCGGAAGAAGAAGAGCCGCCAGTCGAAACGTCCGGATTCGTTGTCTTTGACGGAACCAACGTACCGGATATTTATGTTGGCACAGACGACCATACGCAGGTCGCCCGCGCAGCTGGGGATTTGCAGGAGGACGTTGTGCGCGTGACAACAAAGCGTCCGGAACTGCTCAACGATGCAGCGACGCTTGGCAGCAATGCAATCATTATTGGCTCGGTCGAAAAGAGCAGCGTGATCCAGTCGCTGATGGACGACGGCAAGCTCGACGAAGCGAAGATGCTGACCGGCAAATGGGAAAGCTACGTGATCAAAATCGTAGAAAACCCGCTTCCGAATGTTGAGAACGCCCTCGTGATCGCGGGCAGCGATATGCGCGGCGCTATCTTCGGCATTTACGACGTTTCCGAGCAGATCGGCGTATCTCCGTGGTATTTCTGGGCAGACGTGACTCCGGCTGTGCAGAACCGCATCGTGATCGACGAACCGCTTAAGCAGGAAGGGGAACCGTCCGTACAGTACCGCGGCATTTTCCTGAACGACGAGGAAAAGCTCGGCCGCTGGTCAAAGAATGTGTTCGGCGATACTACCCAGATGGGAGCGAAAACCTATGCGAAGGTTTTCGAGCTGATCCTCCGCCTGAAAGGTAACTACATTTGGCCTGCAATGCATGTGGATTCCTTCAATAATACGGCGGAAAATATTACGACTGCGCAGGAATACGGCATTGTAGTGGGTTCAAGCCACTGCGATATGCTGCTGCGTACCAACATTCACGAGTGGTCAAACTGGTGCAAAGCAAAAGGCTATACCGGAGACGGGGCACAGTACGACTATACTCGTAACAAGGAGCATTTGCTCGAATATTGGCGGGAAAATATCGTCCGCCATCAGAATACCGAAGCGCAGTGGACGCTGGGCATGCGCGGCGCGCATGACGAACCGTTTACGACTGCGAACATTAAAAACAGCACATTTGACTATTTGATCCCCGACGGAGTCGCGGATACGGAGGAAAACCGTAAGGCTTACCTGCTGATGGAGATCATTAACGAACAGCAGAAGCTGCTGCGGGAGGTACTGGGCGAGGAAAAATACGAAAGATCGTTCCAGGCGTTCATCCCTTATAAGGAAGTCCTCCCCATCTATAACAACAATCATTTTACACTCCCGGATAATGTGACGGTCATTTGGTGCGATGACAACCATAGCTTTATGCGCCGTCTGCCCGATGAGGCGGAAGCAGTCCGCGACGGCGGCAATGGCCTGTATTATCACGTATCCTATTGGGCGCCTGCCGACCAAAGCTATATGTGGCTCAGCTCGGCCCCGCTGGCGCTGATCGGCGAAGAACTGGATAAATCCTATGAATCTGGTATTCAGAAAGCATGGGTGCTGAACGTTGGCGATATCAAGCCGCAGGAAAATGAAATGACATTTTTCATTCGTTACGGCTGGGATGTCGGCAAATACAAAAACGATTCCCGGCAGTTCCTGGCGGACTATCTGGGCGGCGCCTTTGGCGAGGAACATGCGGATGAAATCGCAGATATCCTGACGACTTTCTATCAGCAGACGAACGTGCGCAAGCTGGATCATATGCGGCTCGGTATTTTTGACCAGACGTATTATGGCGACGAAGCGGCAAAGCGTATGGCCGTTTATCGCGACCTGTACGAGCGTACCCAGCGCATCTACAGCAGCCTGCCTGCGCGGCTGAAGGACGGATTCTATGAGCTGGTGCAATGCAAGATCAACTGGGCATATTATGTGAATCAGGCATTCTATTATGCCGATCGCAGCAACCTTTCCTACGATCAGGGGCGTATGGCCTCGGCAGATGCTTTCCTTGCACTGTCGCAGGCAGCTGATCAGGCGAAAAAGAACGAGATCGCAACATACGGCGAACTGCAAAGTGGGAAATGGTATAACTTTATCGATCCGGAAACCGCGCCGCCCCCGGTGATCACGCAGCTGCCTGCCGGTTCGCCCGCGCTGGTGTTGGGAGATCCCGAAATGGGCGTGATCGTGGACAGCGAGCCCGAGGAGCAGGACGGCTCTGCCCTGTCGTTCTCGCCCTACAGCATGGAAGGCAAATGGATCGATATCTTTAACAGGGGCGCTGGCAGCTTCGGCTGGACGGCTTCGGCTGACCAGAGCTGGGTGCAGCTCTCTGCGTCTTCGGGCACAGTAAACGATGAGACCCGTATCTGGGTCACGGTGGACAGCCCGGCGTCCCATATGGGGCAGTCCGCAACGATCACGGTCAGCCGTACAGACGGAGACGAAACGAAGGAAATCGAAGTTTCCGTCGAATCCGTACAGACGGGCATTACAGGACGTTATGTAGAAGCTGACGGATATGTTTCGATGGAGGCGGAGCATTACAGCCGCCTGAACAACGCGGGCAGCAAGACCTGGGAAACCTTTACCGACCTTGGCCGCGGCTTTAGCGGGGATGCGATCCGCGCTTACGATCCGGCGCTTGGTTCCTGTGAGAATCCATCGTCCGGCCCCAGCACGGAATATGATTTCCACCTGACTTCTTCCGGGACGTTCCCACTCGAGATTTACCGTCTGCCTACGCTGAATTCGAAGGGCCGGGTGCGGTTTGCGTATTCGATTGACGGCGGCGCGCCGGTCGTGATCGAGTCGGAAGCGGCGGACGAAGGCCAGGGTACGATCTGGGTGACCAATCTGTTCCGCCAGATCGAGAAGCACGTTGTAACGCTTCCGAACCTCTCTGCAGGCAACCATACCCTGAAGCTGTGGATGGTCGATAATTACATCGTTATCGATAAAATGGTCATTTATACCGGTGAGGACGGTGTGATCCCGACCGCGCTCGGCCCGGATGAAAGCTATCACAGCGAGTTCAACACCGGCTTTATGGCAAGCGTCCCGAGCCTGCTGCGTTCTTCCACAGCGGCGGAGCCGAAGGATATCCCTGCACAGTGGGGCGCGGGTGCGTTTGTGGAGAATGGCGGCAAGGTTTCCATCGAGGCGGAATACGCGATGGAGAACGTGCTGGAATCGGTCGACGAAATCACAGCGGATATGGCGGCGTATACCGTATCCAAGAAGTCGGCGGCAGAGGCGGCTGGCCGGATTCCGAACGAATGGCGGCTCACGCAGTCGGATACCGGCATGGCAATGCGTCTGCCTGACTTGGGGGCACAGTGCACGACGGCTCAGGAGTTCCCTGTGCTCAGTCCGGAATTGTCCTATAAGATCAATTTCACGACGACCGGGAAATATAATGTATATGTACGCTGGCGTTTTGTAGACGATGCATCCGACTCCATTCGCGGGGGGCTTGACCGCACGTATACCACCACGACCTTTGACGGCGGCAGCTACAAGACCTCGGGCTATTTCTCCAACAATACGGATGAGAAATGGCATTGGCAGAAGGTCGGCCATGTCAATGTAAACGCAGCAGGCGAACGTACATTCAGCCTGTGGATGCGCGAAGACGGTTTGTACATCGACCGGATCTATCTGACAACGGCGGACAGCGCGCCGACAGATGCCAGCTGGGTACCGTCGCTGCGGTCGGAAGGATTTGCCGGGCAGTATCTTGCGGTGCAGATCGCAAACAGGGAAACCGAGATTGGTTCCATCCCCGTGGGCACGACGGCGGGTACCTACACACAGGCAGGCTATGACGCGGTTATGGCAGCGATCGACGCGGCAAAGGAGCTGACGAAAAAAGACGACCTGACGGAAGCGGAAGCCTCGGCGGCGCTGGCTGCGATCGATGCGGCGCTGGCAGAGCTGGATAAGACTTTGCAGCTTCGTTCCAACACCACGGAATACCTTGCTTACCGCGATTTTGAAGATGATACGGCGGATAAACGGCCTTATGGCTTCGAGATCGAAGGAGCATTAACCGGCAATTATACCGTTATGCGCGAGGACGGACAGAATTATGTGCGTCTGACTACCCCGTCCGGTGGCGGGAAGGTGAATCTGCGACTGCCGTTTACGCCTGCATTCCAGCAAGCGGCAAGCGGTGAAAAGCTGATAATCGAGTATCGCGCGCGTTTTAACAGCCAGAATGGCCAGTTCGCTAATGCATGTATGCCAGTATTCAGCAACAACAGCTATGTGTGCCAAGTTGCGTTCGAGAACGATAAGCAGATACATCAAGTAAAGGCGGACAACAGCGGCAAAAAGACGAATGTGAAGGAATTCACTTATGGCCAGTGGAACAGCTATCGGTTGGAACTGGATCAGGAAGCTGGTACCTATGCGCTGTATATGGATGGCGAAAAGATCGTGGAAAATTACGGTTTCCGAAGCAAACCGGCCAATGCGTCCATTATTTCTATGCGGTTTGGTGTAGACGGCCAAAGCAATGTTTCGGTTGACTTCGACGATTACAAGGTCTATTCCAGTGCAAGCGTGATCGATTCGACGGAGCCGAACAACATCGCGGCTGTTACGCCGGTCGTCAAAAAAGTCCCGATCGGAACAACGAAGGCAAATGCCCAGAGCAGTCTGCCGGACAAAGTTACAGTCACTCTGGGCGATCGCTCTACGCGTGAGCTGGATGTAACCGGCTGGACCTGCGACACATACGACGCCGATATTGCGGGTACCTATACCTTTACCGCGGCGTTGACGCTGGCAGATGGCGTGACCAATACCAATAACAAGACGGCAAAGGCTGAGGTAACGGTCGACAAGATCAAGGTTGCCTGCATCGGCGACAGCATCACTTTTGGTTCGCAGTCGGGGGGCCCTGTAGCAGACGCGGATAAGTATCCGGCAAAGCTGCAAACACTGCTGGGCAGCAACTATGAGGTGCGGAACTTTGGCGTAAGCGGAGCTACCATGCTGTATGATGGACTGGATAGCAGCTCAAAGAAGGGGTATGTCACTACTTCGGAATATCAAAGCAGTCAGGCGTTTGCACCGGATATCGTTGTGATCATGCTGGGTACGAACGATTCCAAGAAGATCAACTGGGATTCAATGCAGGGCCAATATTTAGACGATGCGCTGCGCTTGGTGGAAAGTTTCCGTGATCTGGATTCGAGCCCGACGGTTTATCTGGCTACTTCGCCAACGGTTGTTGACAGCAGCAATAATTATGGGATCCAGGCAGATGTTGTTCATGAGCAAATCGTGTATCTTCAGAGACAGGCCGCATTGATTGCGGAGACTGGTTTCATTGATGTACACACAGCTACTTCCGGTGCAACGACAAGCACTTTCCCGGATAAGGTGCATCCGAATGCAGCCGGTTATGTCTGGATCGCAGAGGCGATTGGGAATGCCATCCAGGCACAGACAGTACCGAAGGCGTCTGCGATTACAAATGTCCCAGGCATCGAGCTGACCGAAGCGCAAGCGGCAAATCCGCCGCTGTTTGTCGAGGTCGCATATGCGGATCAGACAAAGGGCATTGCGCAGGTTGAATGGAATGATGCACCAAGCAATGGTACGCTGGAGGGTAAGCTCAAGGGGCTTAACACAGTGGTCACGGCTACAATAACTACTGATGCAGACTACTCTTCCGATCTGCAAAAAGCTGTTGATGAACGCAACGCCGAAAAAGAAAAGTATTCCTATCCCCTCAGCAGCGACGGTTCGGTCGGCACTTACGGGCAAGACGAGTTTGACGCATGGGAAGAAGCCTTGACCGAGGCGGAGAAACTTGTAGAGAACGGTTCGGTCAGCTATTTGCAGATGAACGCAGCCCTCGAGGATATCGACGACGCAAAAGCCGCGTTTGATGATTCGCATGTCCTGTCAGAGCGGGGAACGGATTATTATACTTATCGCGATTTTGAAAGTGAAGAAGTTGGTGCGTTCGTGCCCTATGGCTTCGAGGACTTTAAGGTAAACAATGGCGGCGCAGTTCAAATTGCAGAAGAGGAAGGAAACCGGTTTGTGCGTCTTACCACGGGCGAAACAAAGGGATATTCCAATTTGTTCTTACCATATTCAAAGGGGCTTACAGCGTCAGGGAGCGAACGGGTTATAATAGAACTTTCTGTTCGATTCAATGAGGAGCTTCAGTTTGCTAACGTAATAATGCCGACAAACAAGGATAAAAACACTGGTGGCAATTTTATCATGACGGTACAGTTTGAAAATTCCAACAAGCAACATAAAATCGTTATGAAAAATTCAGCAGGGACAGCAAAGGTTGCGGACTTTTCATATGACGAATGGCATGATTTAAGGATTGTTGCAGATATGGTAACGGAAACATACGATTTATATTTGCGCGGGCCGAATGAGGATGAATATCAGTCCATTCAGACTGGATTTGCGTTCCGCACAAAGAACAGTACGCCAATTACCGGTCAGACATTTGGCATTGACAATTTCGCAAATGGCCAAGTCGATTACGACAATTTCAAGGTTTACATCGAAAAGTAAACGAAACAAAAGGCGGCGGAGCTGTATGGCTCCGCTGTCTTTTTGCTTGTTTCGTACTGCGCCGCGTGATACAATATAGTACGGAATACAGCGCAAGGGAGGCTGAAGGAATATGTTTGAACTGCAAGGACAATACGCCAGCGCGAAGGTATTCGCCGATTATGCGGACAGCGAATCAATCTCGCAGGTAATCAACCTGCTGAACCAGCCCTATGCCGAGGGCAGCCGAATCCGTATGATGCCGGATATCCATGCAGGCGCGGGCTGCACCATCGGCTCGACGATGACAATAAAAGACAAGGTCTGTCCGAACCTTGTCGGGGTCGATATCGGCTGCGGGATGGAGACGGTCAAACTTCGTGAGAGCCACATTGAGCCGCAAAAGCTCGACCGTGTGATTCGGGAAGGCGTCCCTTCCGGGTTTGCGGTACGCACCGCAGCGCATCGCTTTGCAAAGGAGATCGATCTTTCCAAGCTCTGCTGCTTCCATAAGATCCATTCAGCGCGGGCGTTATACAGCGTTGGCACCCTTGGCGGCGGCAATCACTTCATTGAGGCCGACCGCGACGAGGACGGTTCGATCTATCTGGTTGTCCACTCGGGCAGCCGTCACCTTGGCGTTGAGATCGCGAAATATTATCAGGATGCTGCGTTCCACGCCCTCAGCGCTTATAACAAGGCGGAACTTGAGGAAGTGATCGCTACGATGAAGGCCGAAGGGCGGGAGAAGGACATCCAAAGCACGCTCAGGGAGATGAAGACTGCAAAGCTGCTCAGCTGTAAAACGCCGCGCGAACTGGCGTATGCAGAGGGGCCGCTGCTTGAGCAGTACCTGCATGACATGCAGATCGCACAACGATTCGCGGAGCTGAACCGCAAAGCGATCGTCGACACCATCCTGAAAGGGATGCATGCACATGTTGTAGAACAGTTCACGACGGTGCATAATTATATAGACCTCGATCATGGGATCTTGCGGAAAGGCGCGGTCTCGGCACAGGAAGGGGAACGACTGCTTATCCCGATCAATATGCGTGACGGCAGCTTGATCTGTACGGGCAAGGGCAATGCGGATTGGAATTGTTCCGCGCCGCATGGCGCAGGCCGTCGGATGAGCCGGAGCGCCGCAAAGGAAGCCTTTACCGTTTCGGAATTCAAAAAGGAGATGCAGGGGATCTACACCACATCGGTGGGGCGTGGGACGCTGGACGAATGTCCAATGGCGTACAAATCCATGGAAGACATCGTCGGAAACATCGCGCCAACGGCTCAGATCGAGCGGATCATTCAGCCGATCTATAATTTCAAAGCGGGAGAAGAAGGGTAGGCATTATGCAGCAGACGGCAGGACGCTGCGCGGGAAGGATCGAGAACGCGGCAACTGTCGACGGGCTGGACCTTCCGCACGGGAAAGCGAAAGCATCCCGGAAGCGGACGGCTGAATACGGCAGAAAAAGCCGGTCAAACACCGTGCGGCGGCTGAACATCACCGTTCCGACGGTAGTCACCCTCCGGGCGGCAGTGGGAGCATTTGCGCGTTTTTTAGGATCATTGTGCCCAAATCAGCGGATGCGGATTGACAGCTGCCGACGGATGCGATATACTTTCAACCATGAGGCGCGGATGCGCCTTGCGGGCGGTTGCTGCGCCCGCTGTACGGACTGGGTGCCTGATCCGTCAGGAGAATAGAGAAACGGGTGTGAGTCCCGTGCGGTCCCGCCGCTGTAACGGGGGAGCCTGCGCCGCAACGAATGCCACTGGGGAACTGGGAAGGCGGCGGCACAGGCAGCGATCCCGGAGCCAGAAGACCTGCCCACGTCCTGCGGGAAGGGGGATGATCCCCCTTCTTCCAATCGCATACGGCTACGGAATATGGCTGGTATGCGGAAACAGCTGTGCTTTGCTGCGCGCAAAATTGCGGGGCAGGCACGTGATTCCGTGCGCCGGTCAGATGGGGGAACGTCTCCATTGGACACGGCGTTTTTTGATTCCGAGAAGTTTGGCTTGTGAGGAGGCGGCGAAGGATGGAAGGACCCGGCACCGTTTTCCGGGGCGGCGGGCAGCTGCGGCGCGGCTGGACGACCGGTACCTGCGCGGCGGCGGCGGCACGGGCGGCGGCGGAGCTTTTGCTTACCGGGCAGGCCCCGGCGGCGGTGCGGCATGTAACGCCTGGCGGCGTCCGGCTGACCTTATCCGTCGAAGGCGCGCGGATGGAGGGGCGCGCCGCCGTCTGCGCGATCCGTAAGGACAGCGGCGACGATCCCGACGTGACCAACGGGATCCGCATTTTTGCAGCCGTTTCCGCCATTCCGGAAGGCATTGAAATCGAGGGCGGGAACGGCGTTGGCCGCGTGACCCGTCCCGGGCTCCGGTGCGCGGTTGGCGAAGCTGCGATCAACCCGGCCCCGCGGGAACAGATCCGGCAGGCGCTGCAAGCGGCGTTGCGGGAGCATCCGATGGACGGCGGGCTGCGCGCCGTGATCTCTGCAGAACGGGGGGAGGAGATCGCCCGGCGCACCTATAACCCGCGCCTTGGCATCGAAGGCGGGATCTCCATTTTAGGCACCAGCGGGATCGTTGAGCCGATGAGCGAGGCGGCGCTGGTGGAAACCATCCGCCTTGAGCTCGACGCGCATTATGCCGCCGGGCAGCGCGCCGCCTTCCTTTGCCCCGGCAACTATGGCGAGGCGTTCGCGCGGGATGCGTTGGGGCTTGACCTGCGGAAAGCCGTGAAATGCTCCAACTTCATCGGCGACGCGCTTGATCACGCCGCCTTCCGCGGGTTCCCCCGGCTGCTGCTGGTCGGACACGCAGGCAAGCTGGTCAAGCTGGCGGCGGGCGGGATGCAGACCCATTCCGCCGTTTGCGACGGGCGGCGGGAAATCTTTACCGCGCACGCCGCGCTGTGCGGCGCAGACCGGAAAACGCTGGAGGCGCTGATGGAGGCGGTCACCGTGGACGCGTGCGTCGCCGGGCTGGAAGCGGCGGGGCTGCGCGGGGCGGTGCTGTCCCGCATCGGACGGGAGATCGAAAACCGGATCGCGCACCGGCTGAATGGGCGCGTCCGAGCGGAATACATTATGTTTACCGAGCGCTTCGGCGTGCTGTCGGAATCGGCAGGCGCAAGGGCGCTTTGCGAGGAGTTAAAAGGATGAGCAAATTATTTGGGATCGGCGTTGGCCCCGGAGACCCCGAGCTGCTGACGCTGAAGGCGGTACGGCTGATTCAGGAATGCAGCGTGCTGGCAGCGCCGGACGGCGAGCGCACAGCGTATCGGATCGCGGAGCGGTACGCGGCGGGGAAGCCGGTGGAGTTTTTCGAGCTGCCCATGACGCGCGACCGGCAGACGATGGAAGCCAGCCATCAGGCGGCGGCGGACCGTCTCTGCGCGCTGCTCGATCAGGGGGAGGACGTGGCGTTCCTGACGCTTGGCGACCCCGCCATTTATTCGACCTATTGGTATCTGCACCGGCTGGTAACGGCGCGCGGCTATGCGGCGGAGCTGGTACCGGGGGTGCCTTCCTTCTGCGCGGCGGCTGCGGCGGCGGGGCGGGCGCTCTGCGAGGGCGGCGAGGCGCTGCACATCCTGCCCGCGTCGCATGGACACGCGCTTGATTACGACGGCAGCCTTGTGCTGATGAAAGCAGGGCGGTCGATCCTTGACGTGCGGGATGTGTTGGAGCGCGCCGGGCGGCTGGATGGAACCGTGCTTGTCGAACGGTGCGGCATGGAAGGGGAACGCGTCGTGACCGACCTGTCGGCGCTCGGCGAACCGACCGGCTATTTTTCGGTCATACTGGCGAAGGACACGGCAAAGGAGGGCGTATGATTTACTTCGTAGGCGCAGGCTCGGGCGCGCCCGACCTGATTACCGTGCGCGGGCAGCGGCTGCTGGAGCGCGCGGATACGATCGTATATGCCGGATCGCTGGTGAACCCTGCGCTGCTGGAAGGCCGGAAGCCCGGCTGTGCCGTCTATGACAGCGCCAAAATGACGCTCGAAGAAGTGCTTGCGGTGATGATCCCGGCGGCGCGGGCGGGGCAGACCGTTGTGCGGCTGCATACCGGCGACCCGTGCGTCTACGGCGCGCACCGCGAGCAGATGGACGCGCTCGACGCGGCGGGCATCCCGTATGAGGTGTGCCCCGGCGTATCGTCGTTTTGCGGCGCGGCGGCGGCGCTCCGGGCGGAATATACATTGCCCGGGGTCAGCCAGACCGTGATCCTGACCCGCATGGAGGGGCGCACGCCGGTACCCGAAGCTGAGCAAATCGAAGCGCTGGCCGCGCACGGTGCAAGTATGGTAATCTTCCTGTCGGCGGGACGGCTGGACGAGCTTTCCCGGCGGCTGATTGCGGGCGGCTATGCGCCGGACACCCCGGCGGCGGTCGTGTACAAGGCGACCTGGCCGGAGGAGAAGGTGCTGCGCACGACGGTATCCGGCATTGCGGAAGCGGCGGCGCGCGAGGGGATCGAAAAGACCGCGCTGGTGACAGTCGGCGGCTTCCTCGGCGATGGATATGAGCGGTCGAAGCTGTACGACCCCGCGTTCACCACCGGGTTCCGGGAGGGCAAGGCATGACGCATGCGAAGCTGGTGTCCTTCACTGGGCGCGGGGCGGCGCTTGCGGAGCGGGCGGCAGGATGCCTTGGCGGCGCGCTTGTGGAGCATTACGACCGGTGCGGCGATCCCTCGCTGCGGGCGACGGCGCTGAAACGGTTCGCGCAGCAGGCCATGGCGGACTGCGACCTGCTGATTTTTGTCGGCGCGTCGGGGATTGCGGTACGCGCGGTCGCGCCTTACCTTGCCGGGAAGGCGTTCGACCCGGCGGTGCTCGTGACCGATGAGGGCGGACGGTTCGTAATCCCGCTGCTTTCGGGACACCTCGGCGGTGCGAATGCTTACGCGCGCCAGATTGCCGAAGGGCTGGGCGCGCAGGCCGTGATTACCACGGCGACCGACGGGCGCGGCGTATTCGCCGTCGATGACTGGGCGCGCGAACAGGGGCTTGCCATCGTCGAGACCGGGCGCATCCGCGCGATTTCGGGCGCGCTGCTGCGCGGGGAACGCGTCGGTTTCCGGAGCGAATGCCCGGTCGACGGGCGTATCCCGGCGGGGCTTGCGCTGCGGGAAGCCCGCCCGGCGGGCGTTCTGGTCGGGTATGATACGGCGGTGGAGCCGTTCGGCTGCACGCTGCATCTTGTGCCCCGGGCGGTGCATCTCGGCATTGGATGCCGGCGCGGCGCGGGCGCGGACGCGATTGAGGCGGCGGCGCAGGCCGCGCTGGAACAGGCTGGCCTGCCATGGAAAGCGGTCTGCCGGGTGGCGACCATCGACCGGAAGGCGGACGAGCCGGGGCTTGCGGCCTTCTGCGCGGCGCATGGGCTGACGCTCGCCGTCTTCCCGGCGGCGGAGCTGGAAGCGGCCCCAGGGGACTTTACGCCGTCGGCGTTCGTGCGGGAGACCGTCGGCGTCGACAACGTCTGCGAACGCGCGGCGGTCTGTTCGGCGCGCGGCGGCAGGCTTTTACAGCGGAAGCTGGCTGGGAACGGCGTGACCGCCGCCCTTGCCGCGGAGGAACGGAGGTTGTGTTTTTGAAGCTGAAAATGGCGGGGATCGATCACCATACGGCGGCGCTGGCCGAGCGCGAACGCGCCGCTCTGGCCGCGGGGCAGGTGGAACGGCTGCTGCCCCGTATCCGCGGGACCGAAGGCGCGGAGGGCTGCGTGCTGCTGTGCACCTGCAACCGTACCGAGCTGTATCTGTGCGGGGACTGCGATGCGGCGGCGGCGTTCGAAGCGGCGTTCGGGATGTCCCCGGCAATCGTCCGGGAGGGCATGGACGCAGCCCGGCGGCTTTTTGAAGTGGCGGCGGGGCTGGAATCACAGATTTTCGGCGACGACCAGATCCTGACGCAGGTCGGCGACGCGGCGGCGCTGGCCCGACGGCAAAAGGCGGCGTGCGGCGTGCTCGACCAGCTGTTCCGGCGCGCCGTGACCGCAGGCAAGCGGGTCAAGACCGAGGTTCGGCTGACCGCCGTACCCGAGTCGGCGGTGCGGCAGGGCGTCCGGTTCGCCGCGCGGCGGCTGGGCTGTCTCGAAGGCCGCCGCGCGCTGGTCATCGGCAACGGGAAGATGGGACGGCTGGCGGCGGGGCTCCTGCGGGAAGCGGGCTGCCGGGTGGCGGTCACGCTGCGCACCTACCGGCACGGGGAGACCGTGATCCCGGCGGGCTGCACGGCCTGCCCTTATGACGACCGGTACGCCGCGATGGAGGGCGCGGACCTTGTGGTTTCCGCAACGGCAAGCCCCCATTGGACGCTGACGGCGCAGGCTTTCGGCGAGCTGCGCGACCCGCCAGGGTTGCTGATCGATCTGGCAGCGCCGCGTGATATCGACCCGGAGTTGAGCGCGTTCGCGGAGGTAGCCGACCTGGACGGGCTCGGGACGCCGCCGGAGGCCGGAAGGGCGGAACGCGCCGCCGCCGAAGCGATTCTGGAAGAAGAACTGGAGGCGTTCCGCCAGTGGGACGCCTACCGGGAAGCGCTGCCGGAGATTGCGGCGCTGAAAGCCGGGATTTGCGAACGGCTGCGCCACACGCCGGGCTTCCCAAAGCTGTGCGGGGCGCAGGATGCCGAGGGCGCAGCCGAGCTGGCGGTTGGGAAAACGGTCGACCTGCTGCTGGGCGGCATGAAGGAGATCGTCACGCCGCAACGGCTGGCCGCGTGTCTGGAACGCGTGCGGAAGGGGGATTTGCGATGAATAAAATTTACGTCGTTGGGCTGGGGCCCGGGGGCCGGGAGCAAATGACGCTGCGGGCGCTGCGCGCGATCGAGGAATGCAGCTGCGTGGCGGGCTACGGGCTGTATCTCGACCTGATCGGCGACCTGCTGGAAGGCAAAGAACGCATCGAGACCGGTATGACGCGCGAGGTCGAGCGGTGCAAAGCCGCGCGCGACGCGGCGCTGGGCGGGCGGAC
This sequence comes from uncultured Eubacteriales bacterium, assembly GCA_910586105.1. Taxonomy (GTDB): domain Bacteria; phylum Bacillota; class Clostridia; order Oscillospirales; family Butyricicoccaceae; genus QXXE01. Next base: position 15,999 of record CAJUGU010000065.1, read on the forward strand.
GGTCGCGCTGGTCTCGTCGGGCGACGCGGGCGTTTACGGGATGGCGGGCCCGCTGCTCGAGGTCTGCGAAGGGTACGATATTGACATCGAGATCGTGCCCGGCGTGACTGCCGCCTGCTCGGGCGGCGCGGCGCTCGGGTCGCCGCTGACCTGCGATTTCGCGTGCGTCAGCCTGTCCGACCTGCTGACCCCGTGGGAGGAGATCGAGCGGCGGCTGCGCGGCGCGGCGGCGGGCGGTTTTACGATCGCACTGTACAACCCGGCGAGCCGGAAGCGGACCGACGCGCTGCCCCGCGCGTGCCGGATATTGCTGGAAACGCTGCCGTCCGAGACCGTCTGCGGGCTGGCGCGGCAGGTCGGACGCGAGGGCGAAAGCTGCCGCCTGACCACGCTGGGCGAGCTGGCGGAGCAGCCGTGCGACATGCTCACGACCGCATTCATCGGCAGCGCGTCGACGCGCGTCGTGGATGGCCGTATGGTCACGCCGCGGGGGTACCGGGGCTTATGAGGCTGCTCATTTTTTCGGGAACGAGCGAGGGGCGCGCCCTTTGCCGGTTCCTGTCGGAGCGGGGCGCGCGGGCCGAGGCGTTTGTCGCGACCGAATACGGCGAAGCCGTGATGGGGCCGCTGCCGGGCATCACGGTGCATACCGGACGGCTGGACGGGCAGGCGATGGCGGAGACGGTCGGCGCGGGGGCGCTGGTGGTCGACGCGACCCATCCCTTCGCGCGGGAGGTGACCGAAAACCTGCGGCGTGCCTGCCGGGACAGCGAATACCTGCGGCTTGTCCGCCCCGCCGAAGCGGCGAAGGGCGCGGTGGTCGTACCCGATGCAAAAGCCGCCGCCGCGTGGCTCGACGCGCATGAGGGACGGGCGCTGCTGACGACCGGCAGCAAGGAACTGGAAGCGTTTACCGCCGTGCGCGGCTATCGGGAACGGCTGTTCCCGCGGGTGCTGCCCAGCGTGGAAGCGCTCGAAGCCTGCGCGGCGCTGGGGTTCCCGGGGGCGCATGTGATCGCGATGCAGGGGCCATTCACGAAGGAGCTGAACCGCGCCCTGCTGCGGCAGATCGGCGCACAGGTGCTTGTGACCAAGGAAACCGGCGCGGCGGGCGGTTTTGCGGACAAGCTCGCGGCGGCGCGGGAAGCCGGGGCGACGGCGCTGGCGATCGCGCGGCCATTGCAGGAGGACGGGCGGACGCTCGCCGAAATGCAGACGTATCTTGCACAGCGGCTGGGGCTGGCGGAGCCGGATGCGCTTTCAGCCGGGGGCGGCGAAGCCCCGCAGGGATGCGCCGAAACCGCGCGGCGGTTCCCCCTGTTCGTTTCGCTGGAAGGACGGCGGGCGGTGGTCGTTGGCGCGGGACGGATCGCGGCGCGCCGGGTCGAAATACTGCGGCGGTTTGGCGCGGAGGTACGGATCGTCGCGCCCGAAAACCGCGCGGGGCTGGACGGCGTCGCGCTGCGGGAGTTCGACCCGTCCGACTTGGAGGGCGCTGCGCTGGCGGTCGCCGCGGCCGACGATCGGACGGTGAACCGTGCGGTCGGCGAGGCGTGCCGGGCGCGCGGGCTTCCGGTGAGCGTGGCCGACTGCGCGGCGGAGTCGACCTTCTTTTTCCCGGCGGTGTGCGAGGGCGGCGGGCTGACCGCCGGTCTGGTCTCGACCGACGGGGATCACAAAAGCGTGCGGCGGACGGCCGCAAAAATACGGGAACTGCTCGCGGGAGGTACAGAATGATTAAGGTAGGCAGCCGGGAAAGCCGGCTTGCGGTGGCGCAGGCGCGGGAGGCGATCGCCCGGCTGGGGCGTCCCTGCGAGCTGGTGACGATGAAAACGACGGGCGACCGCATCCTTGACCGGACGCTCGACCAGATCGGCGGGAAGGGATTGTTCACGCGCGAGCTGGACCGGGCGCTGGCGGCGGGCGAGGTCGACCTGACGGTGCACAGCCTGAAGGACCTGCCGATGGAGCTGCCCGGAGGGCTGCCGGTGGCGGCGTATACGGCGCGGGAGGACCCGCGGGATGCGCTGGTGCTGCCGCAGGGCGCGCGCGTGCACGATCTGACGAAACCGATCGGTTCGGCGAGCGCGCGCAGGCGGGTGCAGCTCGAACGGTTGTTCCCCGGCGTGGAGATCCGTCCGGTGCGCGGGAACGTGCTGACGCGGCTGGAAAAGCTCGACGCGGGGGAATACGGCGCGTTGGTGCTGGCGGCGGCGGGATTGCGGCGTCTGGGGCTGGAAGGGCGGATCGACCGTCTGTTCGAGCCGGACGAGCTGCTGCCTGCCGCGGGGCAGGGCATCCTGGCGGTGCAGGCACGCGCGGGCGAATTGAGCGCGGAGGCGGCGCGGCTGGATTGCGAAGCGTCGCGCTGCTGCGCGCTGGCGGAACGGGCGGTCGTGCGCGGGCTGGGGGGCGGCTGCTTCGCCCCGATCGCGGCCTATGCGGAGCTGGACGGCGGGACGCTGTGGCTGCGCGGGCTGTATGCGGAGGATGGAATGGTATGGAAAGCGGAAGCGCGCGGCGCGGCTGCGGAGGCGGAAAGCCTTGGGGCGGCGGTGGCGGCGCGGCTGCTGCAAATGCGGAAGGAGGCACAGGCATGACGGGAACGGTGACGCTGGTCGGGGCGGGCCCGGGCGGCAGGGGGCTGCTGACGCTTGCGGGGGCGAAAGCGGTGCGCGCGGCGGAGGTGGTCGTATACGACCGGCTGGCGAGCCCGGAAATATTGGAGCTGGCATCGCCGTCAGCGGAGCTGGTGAACGTAGGCAAGGAGCAGTCGCATCATCCGGCCCCGCAGGAGGAGATCAACGCGCTGCTGGTGCGGTATGCCCGGGCGGGAAAAAACACGGTGCGGCTGAAGGGGGGCGACTGCTTCCTGTTCGGACGGGGCGGCGAGGAATGCGAGGTGCTGCGGGCGAACGGCATCCCGTTCCGGGTGATCCCGGGGGTGTCGAGCGCGTTGGCGGCGCCTGCGTTCGCGGGGATACCGGTGACCCATCGGGACTACAGCTCGTCGGTGCACATCATCACGGGGCACGCGCAGCGGGGCAGGCAGCCGGATATCGATTATTGGAGCCTGGTCAAGCTGCGCGGCACGCTGGTCTTTTTGATGGGGGTAACGGCGCTTCGGGAGATTTGCAGCGGTCTGTTGGCGGCGGGCATGGACCCGTGTTTACCGGCGGCGGCGATCGAGAACGGGGGGCGGCCTGCGCAGCGGAAGCTGCTTTCGACGGTTTGCCAGCTTCCGGACGAAGCCGAAAAGGCGGGACTGAAAAGCCCGGCGGCGATCGTGGTCGGCAAGGTGTGCGGCCTGAGCGAAAACTTGGACTGGTACAGCGTCTTGCCGCTGCATGGAAAGCGGATCGCGGTGACGCGGCCGAAGGAGCGTGCGGGGACGCTGAGCGACCGGCTGCGGCAGCTGGGGGCGGAAGTAATCGAGTGCCCGTGCATCGAAACGGTACTCAAGGAAGACCAAAGCGCTTTAAAAAGCGCGCTGAGCTGTTCCTTTGACTGGGCGGCATTCACGAGCCCTGCGGGGGTGCACCTGACGGTGCAGGCGTTGAAAGCCATAGGCCGCGACCTGCGGGAGCTGTACGGGCTCAAGCTGGCGGCGGTTGGCCGGGGCACAGCGGAAGCGCTGGAGCAGTACGGCCTGACGGCGGACTTAGTACCGACATGTGCGGACGGCGCGCACTTAGCGGAAGCGCTGCTATCGGAACTGCCGCCGGACGGCGCAGTCCTGATTCTGCGGGGAACGGGCGGCGATGGGGCGCTTCCGGAGCGCTTACTTGCGGCGGACATGGTTGTCGCGGACATCGCGCTATACGAAACGGTACTGCGTCCTGACCTGGCAACGGAACTGCGGGAACGCCTGACCGCAAACGAACTGGACGCGGCAGCTTTCACAAGCGCGTCAGCGGTGCGCGCCTTTGGGGAAGCCGTGAAGGGCTGCGCTTTCGCGGGATTCCCGGCGGTCTGCATCGGGCCAAAGACGGCGCGGGAGGCGGAGCGATTGGGACTGCAGGCATGGACGGCGCGGGACGCATCGATTTCCGCCTTGGCGGACTGCGCCGTGAAGGCGCTCGGCGTCTTTTGAATCTGTGGTAGGCCGCCCCTCGCCGGGGAGGCGTCCTGCGCGGACAGCGGCGGGCTCTGCCCTGCACCCGCCCCTCGCCGGGGAGGCGTCCTGCGCGGACG
>CAJUGU010000066.1 GCA_910586105.1 uncultured Eubacteriales bacterium
CACCCGCGATGCTGCGCATCGCCTGTACCGCCTGCGGGCGGGGAAAAAGCGGCTGCGTCAAACCGATCAGCATAATTTGAAATTGGGAGAATCAATATGATCCATCGTTATACCATGAAAGGACTCTACTTCATTTTAGATATCAACAGCGGCGCCGTCCATTTGGTGGACGAGACCGCCTACGCCGTCTCCGGCCTGCTGACCTCCGACATGAATCCCGAATGCCCGGCGCGTATCCGGCAATCGCTTTCACAGTACCCCGCCGAGGAGGTCAACGCCGCCTACGCCGAGCTGTACGCCCTGTACGTCGACGGGCAGCTGTTTTCTAAGGACGACTATCTGGACGTTGGGAAGTACGTCCCTGTCGGCGCGCCGGTCAAGGCGCTCTGCCTGCACGTGGCGCACGACTGCAACCTGCGTTGCCAATACTGCTTCGCCTCGACCGGGGACTTCGGCGCAGGCCGCATGATCATGCCCTTCGAGGTGGCGAAAAAGGCGATCGATTTCGTGATCGAACGGTCGGGCAAACGCAAAAACATCGAGATCGATTTCTTTGGCGGCGAACCGCTGATGGCGTTCGACACCGTCGTGAAAACGGTCGAATACGCCCGTTCGCGCGAAGAAGAGACGGGCAAACGGTTCCGCTTCACGATCACGACCAACGGGCTGCTGCTCGACGAGGACAAGATCCGGTACATCAACGAAAACATGGACAACGTCGTGCTTTCGCTGGACGGGCGGCGCGAGGTCAACGACGAAATGCGCAAGACGGTCTCCGGCGGCGGCAGCTACGATGCGATCGTCCCCAAGTTCCAAAAGCTGGTCGAACAGCGCGACCCACAGCTGGACTACTACGCCCGCGGCACCTTCACCTCGAAGAACCTCGATTTCGCGGCCGACGTGGAGTCGATCGTATCGGAAGGGTTCGAGCGGCTTTCGGTCGAACCGGTCGTCAGCGAACCGGGGACGGGCTACGACCTGCGCGAGGTCGACCTGCCTGCGATCTTCGCCGAATACGACCGGCTGACCGACTGGATCGCCGAAAAGCGTCGGAAGGGCGAAAAGGTCTCCTTTTTCCATTTTATGGTCGACCTGGATCAGGGTCCCTGCGTCATTAAGCGGCTGCGCGGCTGCGGGGCGGGCTATGAATACGTGGCCGTCACCCCGGAAGGCGATATCTACCCCTGCCACCAGTTCGTCGGCAAGGAAGGATACCGGCAGGGCAGCGTCCTCGACAACACGCTCGACGAAGGCATTGCCCGCGAATTTGCGGCGAAAAACATCTACTCCCGCAAAAAATGCCGCTCCTGCTGGGCAAAATTCTATTGCAGCGGCGGATGCAGCGCGGCCAACCTCAACATGAACGGAGACCTGGACAAGCCCTATGCGCTGGGCTGCGAAATGGAACGCAAGCGGCTGGAATGCGCGATCTACCTGAAAGCGGTCGAAACGGGATCGTAAGGAAGCACTGAACAGTTTGGCCATCTAAATAACCAGAAAAATTATGCAAATTCCCGATTGCCAAATCGGCCTTCGCGGCTTATCATAGGGGATGAAAAGAAATCACACACTGCTTAAGGAGGTGGACTGTATGCCACATAAGATCAAAGCCGCGTTCATCGGCGAAGGCGGGCTGCTGCCCACGATCGTCCAGAACGTATTGGATCAGGAGATCCTTCCCCCCGAAAATGTTTTACTGTCCCGAAAGGATTTTGAGGACGCGAACCAGTTGGCCGATCGCGGCACCAAATTCTATCCGGACGACATGAACGCCGTCGTCAAAGCGGATATCCTCGTCGTCTGCGCCGATAAAAAACAGGAGCTGGGCACGGCGCTTGCGCCCATCATGGGCTGCACCCGTGGCCGGATCGTGATGGCGATCTGCAAAGGCATCGATACCGAGTACGTCGCCGAGCGCGTCGTTAAGGGTACTGAAATCCTCGCCGCCCCGCTCCAGCAGGCGGACGACGGTACTTATCACACGACTATGGAATTCAGCAAGAATTTCCTGCCCTATCAGGTCGAGCCCTGCCGGGATATCCTCGGCAGCACCTGCGTCCTCGACGATTTCGCATCCTGACGCACGGTTTCCTGGGATGCGGCCCTGTGTGCATCCCGCGTTCCCCTCTGCCCTGACCGGCGGGAGGCACGGACCTGCGGAGGGCCGCCCCCGATCCGCAAAGATGCCGGTTCTAAGCGTCGGCGGCTGAGAATATTCTGTAATAAACGATCCCATCTTTACGCGTGGAGGAGCTTATGAAAAAACAGAATGTTCTCAGCCTTTTTTCGATTGCCAACCTGACCCAGACCCCCGCGTTCGTGTTCCTGACCGCGGTCTTTTTATGCGGTGCGGTCGCCGGTTCCCTGACCGGGGTGATCAGCACGAGCCGCGGCGTCGAGCTCTCGTTCAGCCTGCCGTCCGAGCCGAATACGGCGCTGCTGCTTATCGGCTCGCTGCTCTGGCTTGCGGGGGCGCTTGCCGCAGGGCTGCTGCCGCCCGGCGGGCTGTTCATTTCGGCAGTCGTCGCGGCGCGCGCCTTCGTGCTCTCGTTTTCGGTGGCGGCGCTGCTGGGCGAACCTGCGCTCGAAACCGTCTGGATGTCCCTGAAAACGTTTGGGCTTCAGGCGGTCGTCACCGTCCCCTGCCTGCTGGTCACGGCGTCGGCGGCCTTTTGCGCTTCCATCGATAAGCCGCGCGGAATGCGGTTCGGTTATTGGTATGCGCTCGGGAAGTACCGCTCGGCGGTGCTGCTGTGCTTTGCGCTTGCGGGCTGTTCAACCCTCCTGCGGCTGCTGCCATGAGTCCCGGTTGAACGGCTGCGATCCGATGTCGGAGCCGCGCCCGTAACCGGACGTGCCGTCCCCCTTCTCCGGTTGGATGGGGCCATGCCTCCTGCGGCGAAGGCGCGTTGCGGTTTGGACGTACTCCGGCGCCGGTGATGCAGCGATCCCCTGCGGAGAAAAAAACTTCCTGCCGATTCCCAGAAAAGCCTTGACTTCCCATGCATATTCGATATAATAAAAGATAAGAATAGGTACTAACAACATTTGTTGGAAGTTGAAACAGGAGGTTTTTTAATCATGCCCAATTTAAAAGGCACCAAGACCGAAGCCAACCTGATGGCCGCTTTCGCGGGCGAATCGCAGGCGCGCAACAAGTACACCTACTACGCCAGCAAGGCGAAAAAGGAAGGGTACGTCCAGATCGCTCAGATCTTCGAGGAGACCGCCCACAACGAGATGGAGCATGCCAAGCTCTGGTTCAAGCTGCTGCATGACGGCGTCCCCGCGACCGCCGCGAACCTGAAGGACGCCGCCGACGGCGAAAACTACGAATGGACCGATATGTATGCGACCTTCGCCAAGGAAGCCCGTGAAGAAGGCTTCGGCCATATCGCCGCCCTGTTCGACGGCGTCGGCGCGATCGAGAAGGAACACGAAGCGCGTTACCGCAAACTGCTCGCGAACCTTGAAGGCGGGCTCGTCTTCTCCCGCGACGGCGACATGATCTGGCAGTGCGAGAACTGCGGCCATATCCATGTTGGCAAGGCCGCGCCCGAGGTCTGCCCGGTCTGTGCGCATCCGCAGGCTTATTTTGCGATCAAGGCCGAAAATTATTGATCCCCGCCGGGAAGCCGCCCGGCCCGGTTTCTGATATCAAAGGACATCCCTGAGATAGAAGACATCTTTCGCTTTCCCTCTGTCCGCAAAAGCGTCTTGTATTTCAGTACAAGGCGCTTTTTTATCGCCCGGAGACGGGCGGATCACCTATCGAAAAGGAGTTTTACAGCATGAGAAACCGTATCCTTGCCGCATGCATTGCGGCCTGCCTGCTTTTGCTCGGCGGCTGCGGCGCGAACGACGCCGCAGCTGACGCGGGCGGCGCAGGCGCTTCCAACCCTTCCTCTGCGTCCGAGCCGGAGAGCTCTGCGGCGGAGCCGGAAGCATCCCCTGTCGAGCCTGGTTATGAGGACGGCGTCGTTACCCGCGTCGTCTCCCTTTCCGGCCCTACTTCGATGGGGCTTTCCCTGCTTATGTCGTCCGGGAACGAACACTATGATTTCCAGATGTACACTGCCGCGACCGAGATCGTCCCACTGCTGGCCAAAGGCGAGGCTGACATTGCTCTGATCCCCGCCAACCTGGCCGCAAATGTGTACCAGCAGACCGGCGGCGCTGTCCGGGCGCTCAACATCAACACGCTTGGCGTGCTGGAAGCGATCGCCCCGGCCGGCGCAGCCATTGAAAGCATAGCCGACCTGGAAGGCCGCACGGTCTACCTTGCCGCGACCGGGAAAGGCGCTACGCCGGAATATGCCGCCCGCACCCTGCTCGAAGCCGCCGGTGTGGACGGATCGGCGGTCACGCTTGATTTTTCCAACCCGGAGCCTGCCAATGTGATCGCCCTGTTGGCGGCTGACCCGGACGCGGTGGCGATCCTGCCGCAGCCGTTCGCCACCGTCGCCGCGCAGCAGAATGAAGGGCTTGCGCTGAAATTCAGCCTGAGCGACGAGTGGACGCGGCTGATGGAGGACGGCAGCAGATTGGTCACGGGCGTGACCGTTGTACGCACCGCCTTCCTGGAAGAACACCCGGCAGCGGCGGCGCAGTTCGCGCTTGATCAGGCGGCTTGCGTCGAACAGGTCAACGCCGATCCCTCCGCCTCAGGGGAAGCGATCGAAGCCCTTGGCATCGTGAAAGCCGCCGTTGCGGAAAAGGCGATCCCACGTTGTAACCTTGTGTGCATCGATGGCCCCGAGCTGCGGGAGGCGCTCGAAGCCTACCTTGCCACGTTGTATGGGTTCGATCCCGCGATCGTGGGCGGCGCAATGCCGGAGGACGATTTTTACCTGTCGTAAGCGGAGCATAACATCTGCGGCGTTTCGCAGCAGCAGATCGCTCGCAACATAAAAAAACTCGCCGATCGGCGAGTTTTTTTATGTTATTTCGCACATGGTCTGCCGGTCAGCCGAGCCGTGGGAACAGCTCCTGATCGATCGCCGCGCGCAGCGGCATGCCCGTAAAGCCGACCGTTGCCAAGCCGTCGATGAACCGTCCAACCGAAGCGAACAGCAGCGAGATATTGTCCGCAACCAGGGTAATGACCTTTTCAAAATCCACGCTGGTATCCAGCAATGTGTTGTGCTTCAGGTAGATCTGTCCCGCGTCCGCAAAGAACCCGAACGCGCCCAACGCGCTGAAATCGTTGCAATACTCGCAGGCGTGTTTGGTCTGCTCGGCATACATCTCGGGCACGCTGTCAAACAGCGTGACGAAAAATTGCAGCAAACCAGTCTCCTCGCTGGGCAGCGCAATCGGGATGAAGCAGCATTCCAGAACAACGTCCTTTTTGACCTTCCCCATCGAGCGGTTTTCACACCGCAGCATCAGCGGATTTTCCTCCCCCTGACGGAGCAGCTCCCCGCGGAAGCCGTTTTGGTTCAGCACATCCGCCATACAGCTTAAAATGCGCTCCTGCATTGCCTTTTCCATGCTAAATCCTCACTTTACGCCAATATCGTTGCGGAAATGCGCGTCTTCAAACGAGATCCGCCGCACGTCGCCGTATGCCTTCCGGATCGCGTCCTCCAGCGTCGGGGCCGTCGCCGTGACCCCCAGCACGCGCCCGCCGTTCGTGACCAGCTTCCCGTCGCGCAGCGCCGTACCGGCATGGTATACGAACGAATCCCGTACCCGATCCAGACCGGCAATCTCCTTGCCCTTTTCATAAGCCTTTGGATAACCGCCCGACGCCATTACGACACAGCACGCCGCGTCGTCCTTCCAGCGGATGTCCATTTCGCCCAGCCGCCCGTCAATGACCGCGTTCATGATGTCGAACAGGTCGGAATCCAGCCGCGAAAGCACCGCCTGCGTCTCTGGATCGCCGAAACGCGCGTTGTATTCGATCACGCGCGGCCCCTTCGGCGTGAGCATCAGACCAAAATAAAGCACGCCCTGGAACGGCCTTCCCTCCCGCGCCATTGCGGAGACCGTGGGCTTGAAGATCGTTTCCATGCACTCCGCCGCGACCGCTTCGGTGTAGAAACGCGACGGCGAAAACGCGCCCATGCCGCCCGTGTTCGGGCCTTCGTCATGGTCGTAGGCGCGTTTGTGATCCTGCGCGGAAGGCATCGTTTTCAGGTTCTTGCCGTCCACAAACGCGAGCACGGAAACCTCCGGTCCGGTCAGGTATTCCTCGATCACCACGCGAGCGCCCGCCTTGCCGAAGCTGCCGCCCTCGATCGCGTCGCGCACCGCCGCCGCGGCTTCCTCCTCGGTCATGGCGACGGTCACGCCCTTGCCAAGCGCCAGCCCGTCCGCCTTGACAACGATCGGCGCGCCCTGCTCGTGGATATAAGCGACCGCCGCCGCGCTATCCTCAAACACCGCATAGCCTGCGGTCGGGATGCCATATTTTTTCATCAGATCCTTGGCAAACGACTTGGAGCCTTCGATCACCGCGGCGTTTGCACGGGGGCCGAACGCCCGAATACCCGCCGCTTCCAGCGCGTCGACCATTCCAAGCGCCAGCGGATCATCGGGCGCGACCATGACCAGATCGGGCTTATGCTCTTTCGCGAAGGCGACGACGCCTTCGATATCGGTCGCGCCGACCGGCACGCACTCCGCCACGGAAGCAATGCCGCCGTTTCCAGGCGCGCACCAGATTTTATCTACCTTCGGGCTCTTCGCGAGCGAAACGCAAATCGCATGTTCCCGCCCGCCCGAGCCGATGACTAACACTTTCAAACCAAAACCTCCCAAAAAGCCGACGCGCCCAGCCAAAATCGCCGCAGCCGCCCCATCGCGCCGCCGTCCTTTTGGCGGCGCGATGCAGCACGGGATCACGGCAGCCACCGCGCCCCTTCCCCGCCGCAGCGGAGAAAGGGAGTCCAGAGGGACGCGTCCCTCTGGCGCTGTCCGCGCAGGACCGGGGTCCGGGGCAGAGCCCCGGCGCCTGCCCTCCGGCTTGCAATTACAACTTAGTGGTGGAACAGGCGCGCGCCGGTGAACGCCATGACCATGCCGTATTTATCCGCCGTTTCGATCACGTGGTCGTCCCGGATCGAGCCGCCCGGCTGCGCGATATACTGCACGCCCGACTTCCGGGCGCGTTCGACGTTGTCGCCAAAGGGGAAGAACGCGTCCGAGCCGACCGTTACGCCCGACTGCTTCGCGATCCACGCCTTTTTCTCCTCCGAAGTCAGCTCGGCGGGACGCACCCGGAACGCGCCCTGCCAGGCGCCATCCTTCAGGATGTCCTCGCATTCGTCCGACAGATATACGTCGATCGCGTTGTCCCGGTCGGGGCGGCGGATCCTGTCCACGAATTGCAGGCCCAACACCTTGGGATGCTGCCGCAGGAACCAGTTGTCCGCCTTCTGCCCCGCCAGCCGCGTGCAGTGGATGCGGCTTTGCTGGCCTGCGCCCACGCCGATCGTCTGGCCGTTCTTCACATAGCAGACCGAGTTCGACTGCGTGTACTTGAGCGTGATGAGCGCGACGATCATATCGGTTTTCGCCGCGTCGGGCAGCTCCCTGTTCCGCGTGACCAGATTAGCGAGCATGTCCGCGTCGACCTTCAGATCGTTGTGCCCCTGCTCGAAGGTGATGCCAAAAATGTCGCGCCGTTCGATCGCCGCCGGTTCATACGCCGGGTCGATCTGCACCACGTTATAGCTCCCCTTGCGCTTGGTTTTCAGGATCTCGAGCGCCTCCGCAGTGTAGGACGGCGCGATGATGCCGTCGGAGACCTCCGCCGCCAGCAGCCGCGCAACGTCGGCGTCGCACTCGTCCGACAACGCGACCCAGTCGCCGTAGGAGCACAGCCGGTCGGCCCCGCGCGCCCGCACATAGGCGCAGGCAACGCTCGACAGCTCGTGGCCGGCCTCCACAAAATACATCGCCTTGTCCGTGTCGCTCAGCGGATAGCCCAGCGCCGCGCCCGCCGGAGACACATGCTTGAACGAAGCCGCGCTCGCCCAGCCGGTGGCCGCTTTCAGCTCGCGCACCAGCTGCCAGGAATTGAACGCGTCCAGAAAGTTGATATAACCCGGCCTGCCGTTGAGCACCCGGATCGGCAGCTCGCCCTCCTGCATGAAGATGCGGGACGGCTTCTGGTTGGGGTTACAGCCGTATTTCAGTTCCAGTTCGGTCATGTTCGCGCTCCTTTCAGGCGTGTTTGTTGCGGATCGCGGTATCCTCCGCGCCGCTTTCCAGATCGATATAGTTGACGTAAAGGGACACCTTGTTGTCCGCGTTGAGGTTTGCCCACAGCAGGTCGGCGAACGCCTGCGCATCGGGCGCGTCGCAGACCACCCGGCGCGGCTCGCCCTCGAACGACGGCAGCGGGTCGAGGTTTTCCTGATAGGTGTGGATGAAATGGCCCTCGCCCGCGATCGGCGCGTCGTACTCATAGAAAAAGCGGTGGCTGCACGCCGGGTCGCCGTCCGCCGATTTCAGGATCGACAGCTTATAAGAGCCGTCCGGCGACAGCAGGCCGGAAATACGGGGGGTGTAGTTCGGCGGGTCGGGCTCAAAGCAGCGGGTCCGCAGCGCCGATGCGAAGGTCACGCCTTTCAGCAGCGCGTCCCGGATCGTATCCGTCTGGTCGCCGTTGGTCACTACCAGCCCACGCCCCGTCCGGCGCACCGGATGGTAAATGATCAGCGACGGGTCGGTCATTTTGGATTCGTCATAGGCGCGGGTGCGGATGCCGTCCTCCGTTTCCTCAAAGATGCGGTTGCGGCTGTTTTCGCTGCGCCCCATGATGAAATAGGCGACGACCGCCTTCCGCCCGTCCGCCGAGCGCCCCAGCAGGATGCCGCGCCCCGGATAGGCGTGCCCGCGCAAAATATCCTCGATCCGTTGTAGCTTCATACAATTCCTTTCTGCATTTCATGCGATAGACAGGTGATTTCATTCCCCGGGCCGGTCCAGGATCCGGACGGTCTCGCCCTCGAGTTTCAGCCGCCCCTCGCAAAACAACGAGACCGCGCGCGGCAGGAGCTGCCATTCGGCCTGCTCCATCACGCGCCTTTGCAGCGTTTCCGGCGTGTCGCCCGGTTGGACGCCGACCGCCTTTTGCAGGACGATCGCGCCGCCGTCGACGATCTCGGAAACGAAGTGGACGGTCGCGCCGGTCACTTTGACGCCCTTCGCAAGCGCCGCCTCATGCACATGCAGCCCGTAAAAACCGGGGCCGCAGAAGGACGGGATCAGCGAAGGGTGGATGTTCAGGATCCGCCCCTCAAACCGGCGGCAAAAGGCGGGGGAAAGCACGGTCATAAACCCGGCGAGCACGACCAGCCCGATGTCGAGCTGCTCGAGCATCTCCGCCAGCGCTTCGCCATAGCTTTCCGTCGAATCGAAATCGCGGCGGCGCAGTACATAGCCCGGGATGAACGCGCACTTCGCACGTTCGAGCGCGTATGCGTCCGGATCCGACGAAATGACTGCGGAAAGCTCCCCGTTTATGAGCTCCCCGCGGGTCTCCGCGTCGATCAGTGCCTGAAGGTTGGTCCCGCCGCCGGAAACCATGACTGCGATTTTCACCATTTTCAATCGTTCCTTTTATTTCAATTTCAGCGCAGCTCGACGCCCTTTTCGCCCGCGCGGCAAGCGCCGATCAGATAGCCCGTTTCGCCCGCCTGCGCGATCGCGGCAAGCGCCTTGTCCGCGTCCGCCTGCGCGACCGCGACGACCAGCCCCGCGCCCATGTTGAAGGTATTGTACATGTCGCGCTCCGGGATGTTCCCGGTCTTTGCGATCAGGCCGAAAATGGGCGGGACCGGCAGCGCCGCCTTTTCGATGTCGGCGCAGATGCCGTCGCGCAGCATCCGCGGGATGTTTTCATAAAAGCCGCCGCCGGTGATGTGGCTGATCGCCTTCACGTCGCAGGCCCCGATCAGGGCCTGGATGGCCTTCACGTAGATCCGGGTCGGCGTCAGCAGCTCTTCGCCCAGCGTTTTGCCGAATTCGTCGATGTATTTGCGCACCGACTTTTCATTGATGCCCAGCGTCTTGCGCACCAGCGAATAGCCGTTGGAATGCACGCCCGAGGAGGCGACGCCGATCAGTACGTCCCCCGGCTCCAGCCGCGAGCCGTCGATCATTTTCTCCCGGTCGACGATGCCGACCGAAAACCCCGCCACGTCGTATTCGTCCTCGGGGTAGAATCCCGGCATTTCGGCGGTCTCGCCGCCGATCAGCGCGCATCCGGCCTGCCGGCAGCCCTCGGCGATGCCCGCAACGATACCGGCGACCTTCGCCGGGTAGTTCTTGCCGACCGCGATATAATCCAGGAAGAACATCGGCGACGCGCCGCAGCAGGCGATGTCGTTCACGCACATCGCGACCGCGTCGATGCCGACGGTATCGTGCTTGTCCATCAGGAACGCGAGCTTGAGCTTGGTGCCCACGCCGTCGGTGCCCGAGACGAGGATCGGGTCCTTCATCCCTTCCACCGGGGGGCGGAACAGCCCGCCGAAACCGCCCAGCGAACCGATCACGCCCTTCGTGAACGTCGATTCGACATGCGGCTTCATCCGCTTGACGGCCTCATAGCCGGCGGTCACGTCTACGCCCGCGGCCTTGTAGCTTTCGGAACGGCTCTCGATCATATTGTTATCTCACTTTCAAACATATTTTTCAAAGTCTGGTCGGGGACCTCCATCGGGTATTCCCCGGTAAAGCACGCGTCGCAGAAGCCCAGCTTACAGCCGACGGCGATCTTCCGCGCGGCTTCGACCGACAGGAATCCCAGCGAATCCACGCCGATGATCCCCCGCATTTCCTCCACCGTGCGTCCGTGGGCGAGCAGCTGTTCGCGGTCGGGGATATCGGTACCGAAAAAGCAGGGATGCCGGAAGGGCGGCGCCGAAATGCGCATATGCACTTCCTCCGCGCCTGCGTCGCGCAGCAGTTTCACCAGCCGCGCGCTGGTCGTGCCCCGGACAATCGAGTCGTCCACGAGGATGACCCGCTTGCCCGCGACCGCCTCCCGCAGGGCGTTCAGCTTGAGCCGCACCGAGCGCTCCCGCCGGGACTGCCCCGGCTGGATGAAGGTGCGGGCGATATACCGGTTTTTGATCAGCCCCACGCCGTAGGGGATGCCCGAGCATTTCGCATAGCCGATCGCCGCCGGGATGCCCGAGTCGGGCACGCCGATCACGACATCCGCGCCGACCGGGTGCTCGATGGAAAGGTATTTTCCCGCCTCCTGCCGCGCGCGTTCGACCGACGCGCCGTCGATCACCGAATCGGGGCGGGCGAAGTAAATGAACTCGAACACGCACTGCGCCGACGGCGCTTCGATGCCGCAATGCAGGCTCTTCACACCGTCGCGGCCGGCCACGACGACCTCGCCCGGCTCCACGTCGCGCACGAACTCCGCGCCGAGCGCGTCGAACGCGCACGATTCCGACGCGAACAGCACCGCGTCGCCCAGCCGCCCCATGCAGAGCGGGCGCATCCCGCGCGGGTCGCGCGCCGCGATCAGCTTCCGGGGCGACATGACCACCAGCGAGTACGAGCCGCGGATGACCTGCATCGCCCGCAGCACCGCCTCCTCGATCGAGGGGGCGTGGATGCGCTCGCGCACAATGGTATAGACCAGCACTTCGGTATCCGACGAGGAACGGAAAATGCCGCCGTTCAGCTCGATCTCGCGGCGCAGCTCCATTGCATTGACCAGATTGCCGTTGTGCGCCACCGCGAGGTTGCCCTTGATATGGGTGATCGAAAGCGGCTGCGCGTTCTCGCGCGAGGGCTGCCCCGTGGTCGAGTACCGCACGTGGCCGATCGCCATTTCGCCTTGCATCGAGTCGAGCAGCTTCTGGCTGAATACCTCGCTGACCAGCCCCACGTCCTTGTGGCAGCGGATCACGCCGTGCCGGTTGACGGCGATGCCGCAGGCCTCCTGCCCCCGGTGCTGCAAGGCGAACAGCGCGGTATAGGTATCGTGCGACGGGCTGACCTCCGGGCAGTCGGGCGCATAGATGCCGAACACGCCGCATTCTTCATGCACCGCGTCCCCGTCGAACGGGGTGCGCGGCAGCTTTTTTATCGTATATTTCATAACAGTTTCCTCCCGTGAGGGAATTCCCCGCACCTCGCAGACGCCGGGGCTCTGCCCCGGACCCCGCGCCTACGCGGCGAGCGCCAGAGGGACTTATCCCTCTGGACTCCCTTTCCCGCCTGCGGGCGGGACGGGGGCTGGGTGCATCCGTTCTCGTTTGTGCGTGCAGCTTCACCCCGCCAGAACGGCGGCGGGGCGAAGCGGTAAAATCCTGATTTGCCTGCTTCGCGTGCAATGCCCGCCGCCGGATCTCTCCGATCGACAGCGCCGGGAAGCATTTTCGGATGAGCGGGATGTATTGCAGCGTATTGCCGTCCTTCGCGGCCTTTAACCGGAACATCATTATTCCTTGCCGTTCCAGCAGTAGGTGCAGACCCTGGAGCGGTCGATGCCGATCGCTTCCAGCAGGCAGTCCAGCGACTGGTAGCCCAGCGACGTAAAGCCGAGTTCCCGGCAGATCGAGCGCAGCATGCACTGCCCGCGCTCGGTGTCCGCGTCGGCGTATTCCTCCAAATGCGTCTGCCCCGCTTCGCCTTCCAGCTTCTGCACTGTCCGGCGGGCGAGCAGCTCCATTTCGGAGTTGCTGGACGAAAAGTTCAGGTATTTACAGCCGTACATGATCGGCGGGCATGCCGAACGCATGTGTACTTCCTTCGCGCCGCACCCGTACAGGAATTCGACCGTCTCGCGCAGCTGCGTGCCGCGGACGATCGAATCGTCGACGAACAGCAGCTTTTTGCCCTCGATCAGCTCGGGCACCGGGATCTGCTTCATCTTCGCGACCTGATTGCGGATGTCCTGATTGGCCGGCATGAAGGAACGCGGCCACGTCGGCGTATATTTAATGAACGGGCGCGCAAACGGGATTTTGCTGGCGTTCGCGTAGCCGATCGCGTGCGGAATGCCGGAATCGGGTACGCCTGCGACCGAATCCACGTCCTGCGCAAGCCCCCGTTCCTGATCGAGCTTTGCGAGCAGCTCGCCGTTGCGGTAACGCATGACCTCGACGTTCTTCCCCTCGTAGCTCGAATTGGGGTAGCCGTAGTAGCTCCACAGGAAGGAGCAGATGCGCATCTCCTCCCCAGGGGGCGACAGGGTCTCAAAGCCCTCCGCCGTGACGCGGACAATCTCGCGCGGCCCCAGCTCGTAAGCGTCCAGATAGCCCAGCTTCTGGTAGGCGAAGGACTCGAACGAGATGCAGCAGCCGTCCGGCCCCTGCCCGACCAGCATCGGCAGCCGGCCCAGCCGGTCGCGCGCCGCGATGATCTCCTTTTGCGTCAGGATCAGGATGGTCGCCGAGCCGTCGATCTCCTCCTGCGCGTGCCGGATGCCCGAGACCAGATCGGGCTTTTCGTTGATAAGCGCCGCGATCAGCTCGGTCTGGTTGACCCTGCCCGAGCTCATTGCCATGAACTGGTGTCCGTGGTCGGAAAAATACCGCGCGACGATCTCCTCCGCGTTGTTGACGATGCCGACCGTCGTCAGCGCGTACAGCCCGAGGTGCGAACGCACCAGCAGCGGCTGCGGGTCGGTGTCGCTGATGCAGCCAATGCCGCTGCTGCCGTGGAACCCCTGTAGGTCGTGCTCAAATTTCGTGCGGAACGGCGTGTTTTCGATATTATGGATCTGGCGCTGGAAGCCGGTCCTTTCATCATATATGACCATGCCGCCCCGGCGCGTGCCTAAGTGGGAATGGTAATCCACCCCGAAAAAGATGTCCAGAACGCAGTCCCGTTTCGAGATCGCGCCAAAAAAACCGCCCATAGGCCCCTCCTTGGTGTTTGATTCATACCCGGCTCCCGCCGGTCCTGGTCACGCGCCCAGCAGGCGGCGCGCCATTTCCTGATATGCGCCTTCGACGTTGCCGAGATCGCGGCGGAAGCGGTCCTTGTCCAGCTTTTCGCCGGTCTTCACGTCCCAGAACCGGCAGGTGTCGGGAGAGATCTCGTCGGCCAGCACGATCGTGCCGTCGGCCAGCTTGCCGAATTCGAGCTTGAAGTCGACCAGCGTCACGCCGCATTCCAGCAGCGTCGCCTTCAGGAAATCGTTGACCGCGAAGGCGTACTTTTTGATCTTCTCGATCTCGTCCCAGGTCGCAAGCTTGAGCGCGACCGCGTGGTAGTCGTTGAGCAGCGGGTCGCCGAGCGCGTCGTCCTTATAGGAAAACTCGATGGTTGGCTGGTCGAATACGATGCCTTCCTCCACGCCGTAGCGCTTGGAAAAGGAGCCTGCGGACAGGTTGCGGATGATGACCTCAAGCGGGACGATCGAGACCTTTTTAACGGCGGTCTCGCGGTCGGAAAGCTCCTCCACGAAGTGGGTCGGCACGCCCGCCGCTTCCAGCTTGCGCATCAGATGATTGGTCATGCGGTTGTTGATCGCGCCCTTGCCCGCGATCGCGCCCTTCTTTTCGCCGTTGAACGCGGTCGCGTCGTCCTTGTAATCGACGATGACGATCTCGGGGTCTTCGGTGGCGAAGACCTTCTTCGCCTTGCCCTCGTAAAGCTGTTCTTTCTTCAACATGTTCCATTTCCTCCAATATCTAGCAATGTTTGAAAAAACGTTGGAAACTGCCCGCTCATGCGAACCGCTTGTGAACCGCCGCGTCCTTCGCCTCGACTTCCTCGGCCATGGACGCCTTGAACGCCGCCAGCTCGTGCGCGAGCGCCGGGTCGGAAACGGCAAGGATCTGCACCGCGAGGATCGCCGCGTTGTCCGCGCCGTCGATCGCGACCGTCGCTACCGGGATGCCCTTGGGCATCTGTACGATGGAAAGCAGGCTGTCCATGCCGCCCATCACCGAGGTCCCCATCGGCACGCCGATGACCGGCAGGGTGGTATACGCCGCCAGCACGCCGCCAAGGTGCGCCGCTTTCCCAGCCGCCGCAATGATGACGCCGAACCCCTGCGCCTCCGCGTTTTTCGCAAGCTGTTCCGCCGCCGCCGGGGTGCGGTGCGCTGAAACGACGCGCATCTCAAACGGGACGCCGAAGGCGCTGAGCCGGTCGGCGCAGGCCTGCATGACCTTCAGGTCGCTGTCCGAGCCCATCACGATACAAACTTTTTTCATGCTGTTCCCTCCTGCAAAAATAAGCAAGCAGGACGCAAAACGTCCTGCTTTGTGTACTTAGGATGCAAAAATGCCTGCAAAAACCCCATAACAGCAATCCGCCGACAGGCCCTTTCGCCTGTGCGCGGACAAAGCGGCGCCGCGTTGCTCCCAACACATCATAATTGCTCCGCCCTCCCTTACAAGCCGTCAAACCTATGGTTACAAACAAATTACATCTCTATTTTAACGGGTTTTTCCCGCTCGTGCAAGCGATTCCTGCCGCTTTTCTCAAAATCGTATGATTGAACAAACCGCCGCGCGAATTTTCGGTTTTTGTCGTAGCTTATGCCAGCCGCGCATCAGCGCTCCTGAAGGATGCCGCGGGCGTACAGCTCCCCCTCCATCTGACGCACGCGCTCGGTCCAGGAGCAGGCCTTGCCATAGGCAAGGCGCTTTTCGACCTTCGCGGGGTCGTCCTCCCGCGCGGCTTCGGCGCACGCTTTCAGAAACGCCGTTTCGTCATCCGCGATATATACCACATCCGCAAAGTCGGAAACCTGTAGCGGCTCCCGGGTCGAAACGATCGGCTTGCCGGTCGCCAAATATTCATAGAATTTCAGTGGGGAAACATCCTTCGACAGCGCGCCCGCGCGGAATACGTTCAGGCACACGTCGAACTGCGCGATAAAAGCGGGCAGTTCGGGCTGCGGTACCAGCCCGTGAAACACGATGTTCGGGTACCGTTTCAAGTGTTCGAGGTCGACCCCGGGCAGCGTCCGGCCGATCAGGAAAATGGTCGCGTCCGGCCGGGCCTGGGCCAGGCGCTCGATCAGCGCGTAATCGATGCATTCCTGAAGCATGCCGACGAAGCCGTAAATGGGGTGCGGCAGGTTTTTCAGCGCGTCCGGGCAGGGCAGGCTTCCCCGCTCGGACTGCACGCGGGAGAAGACCTCATAGGCCGCGCCGTTTGGGATCATTTTGGCCTCCGCGTTATAGGCTTGCAGCGTTTCGTGAAGGCCGACCGCCGTCGAAAAGACCATATCCGCGCCGCCTGCAAGGTCGCGCTCCATGCCGTCTACGACCGCGGTATTGATGTGGCCCTTGTATGCCGAATGGCGGTCGACGCAGTCGTAAACCAGCTTTTGATGGGGCACGCGCCGGACGATGTCGCATGACGACGGCGAATAGCACCACAGCACCGTGTCCGCCCCGAAGCCGTGCGCCTGCATCTTTTTGCGGACGAACCGCGCCTGCCGCTTCTGGTTGAGCCGGTTCACCCAGCGGTATTTGTTGAAGAAGGGCAGCACCGGCGGCAGTGCGTAAACGGTCAGGTTTCCCTGCGGCTTGTCCTCCTTTTTCCAGCGGGCGAACAGGCGGGCGGCGCAACGGCGGTCCTTGAGCGGCGCGATGTAGGACACCGGCGGGTCAAAATATAAAACTTCCGCGTTGCGCAGCCGCGTCATGACGTTTTGCTTGCGGGTGGGCAGCGGGTGGAAATTGGTGGTCGACAGGCACACGATCTTATTTTTCACGGCGGCAGCCTCCCTTTTTGTATTTTTCAGCGATGCGGCGCAGCAGCTCCTGCGCGCCTCTGGAATTCTGGCTTTCCCGTTCGATCAGCAGTTTGGCCATATGGCGCACGCGGTCGTCCAGCGCGCCGGTGACGCATTCGTCGATCAGCGGGCACAGGCGCTGCCGGTTGGCTTCGGCCAGCGGGATACAGGTACGGCTGCCGAGGAATTCCAGAAAGCCGTCCACCTTGGGGTCGTAGGACAGGCCGATCACCGGCACGCCCTGCCCGGCGGAAAACATCAGCGAATGCAGGCGGATGCCGACCACGGCCTTCATCCGCGCCAGGATGCCGATGGTCACTTCGATCGGCTGACGGGTCGCGATCAGATGATGGGGACAGTGCAGCAGCGACGCGACGCGCTCGGCGGGCGGCAGGTCGCTCGGGTATTCGATCGGGACAAAGACCGGCGTCAGGCCGTGTTTCCGGTAAGCATATTCGGCGGCGGCGGCGATCTCCTCGATCACGCCGTCGAGCCCCTTCCAGTTGCGCAGGCCGAAGCCGATATACTTCCCGTCCACAGGGATGCCGCAGGCTTCCATGGCCAGGTCAGTCACTTCCTTGGGGGCGGGGTCGAGAATGATCGTAGGGTCGGCGGACAGGCGCACTTCGGGCCTGACGATGCCCATGCGTTCCAGCTCGCCCTGCGAAAGGTCGTCGCGCAGGGTGATAAGGTCGACCGATTGATTAAGCACCTTTGCGGTGCGGACGCGGTTGCCGGGCAGGTTGATCGGGCCGATGCCGCAGCCGTACATCATGACGGCGCAGCCGCGGCGTTTGGCGGCGCTCAAGGTATAAAGGTAGTATTGCAGGCTGCGGGTGGAGGTCACATCCTGCATCAGGTTGCCGCCGCCGTTGATATACAGCGCGGCCTGATTGAACCGTCGGAGCACGCCGGGGAAGTTGAAGGTATAGATCGCGCCGGTACGGTATTCCAGCCGGGTTTCGCGGGGGCGGCGGGACATGACCCAGATCGGGCGGTCGCGGTCGAGGGCGCGCATCTCCTGCACGATGGCTTTGAGGATGGCGTCGTCCCCGGCGTTGCCTTTGCCATAGGCGCCGCAGATGACGATACCGTCCTTTGCGGAAACGGGGCGGCGGAAGCGGGCGACGATGCGGGCATAGTTTTCCTCCTGCCGCCTGCACATGTGATCCATGGAAAATTCGTTGGACGCCTTTTCCAGCAGGCGCGCCGCAAACTCGCGGCGCATTTCGTCGTCATTCGCCAGCCGGACAAGGTATTTTGCGAGCTGTTCCACGTCGCGCGGCTGATAGATGTAGCCGTTTTCGCCGGTATCGATCAGCTCGCCCATGCCGCCTACGTCGGAGCAGATGGCGGCGCAGCCTTCGCGGATGCCTTCGAGCACGGAATAGGGGAAGGTCTCGGAGAGGGACGAAAGTACGGTCAGATCCATTGCGGCGTAGAAGCGGTCAATCGGGTTGACCCAGCCGCAGAACACGACGCGTTCTTCGATGCCGAGGGAGTGCGCGAGCTTTTTGAGCATGTCGCCGTCTTCGCCTTCCCCGGCGATGAACAGGCGGAGCTGGGGCGCGTCTTTCAGGGCGATATGCAGGGCGCGCAGCAGGGTGCCGATATCTTTCACGGCGGTCAGGCGGGCGGCGATCCCGCACAGGATATCGTCTGCTTTGACTTCCACACCCCAATTTTCGCGGCAGTAAGCGGCGCGGTCGAAATCGGCTACGTGGCCGGAAAAGTCCATGCCGTTATACATCACGAACAGCTTTTCGGGATCGAAGCCGCGCCGGATCAGGGTCTGCGCCATGCGGTCGGCTACGGGCTGGTAGTAATCGAGGAAGCGCAGGGCGATCGCGTTCATGGTGCCCAGCGTGTGCTGTTTCAGCGGCGCGCCGAGGTAATCGAGCTTATAGTCGGAGTGTACGGTGGTAATGACGGGCAGCTGCCGTTTGGCGCGCACGAGGGCGCCCATCATGTTCGCCCTTGAGCCGTGGCAGTGGATCACGTCGGGCCGGAAGCGGTCGACGAGTTCGAGCAGCTTCCGGCGCACACGTGGGAGATTGATAGAGGGGAAGACCTCCACGTGGATCCCCTCGGCCTTGGCTTCTTCGGCGAAGGGGCCTTCGCGGAAGCTGACGAGCACGACCTCATGGCGCTCGCCGAGCGCTTTGACCAGTGACATGATATGTGTTTTTGCGCCGCCGACATCGCCGCCGCCCATCAGCTGCATAATTCTCATTGGTGTTCCTCCAAACAACGGAATACTGTTATTATATACCTTTTCCCGCGGTTTGCAAACCCTTTTTTCTATCCCGGGCATGGCGCTGCGGGTTTGCGCCGGGGCGCCGCCCCGGACCCCGCGCCTGCGCGGCGGGCGCCAGAGGGGCTAACCCCTCTGGACTCCCTTTTTCCGCTGCGGCGGGGCGGCGGTTTCTGTTATTGCGCTCCGCAGTCTGTGGCGCTTTCCAATCGTTGGCACACTCTCCACCGCGACAAAAGCCCATCATAGGTTGCACGCTTTCGTCCGGAGCGGTAGAATAGAGGCGTACCAAAAGCGAGCCATACGAACACATCACCTACCGTGTATATGGTAGGCAGTGTGTTCGTATTGGTATGTCCGCTAAACTGTATAATTGCAAAGAATTAAAAAAGAGCCTGTTGCTTCGGGAGATTCCCTGAGCAACAGGCTTTTTCGTTGTGCGTATAACGGATTCCGTTATTATACAACCGAAAACGTGATTTTATAACATTTTCCTGCAAGATTCTAAAATCAATGATAGAATCTAACATAAAGGAGAATGGCTATGATTAGGATTTTACTGTCCACTGAGCTTGGCAAGCGGAAGTTGATGTTGTACCATTTTAGTTGACACCTCATACGCAAGGATTTGATGTATAATC
>CAJUGU010000067.1 GCA_910586105.1 uncultured Eubacteriales bacterium
GGGCAGAGCCCTGCCGCTCCCCGCGCAGGGGCGGGTGCAGGGCAGAGCCCTGCCGCTCCCCGCGCAGGGGCGGGGGAGCAAACCCGATCCGCATAAAAAGATTGGCATTGCGCCGCCCGAAGGCAAAGCGCCCGAAAAAATCTTCGCGGCGATCAGCCGCGAAGATAAGCCAGCACTTCCCGCTGAAGCGCCATAAGGGTTGCGGAGACATCGGCGTCCCCATAAAAGACGGGATCCAACCGTTCATTTGCGATCGCCAGGGTTTGCCCATAGGTTTCATACTTGGGCAATTCGACCGCTTCATCCATGACCTGATCCAACAGCTCTGCGTCCAAACGGAGCTCAGCGGCGGCGTGCGCGTACAATTCACGGTCCCATTCATCAATCCGCAGCACGGCGGTACCTTCGGCGCCTTCATAAAGGACGCTTTGCACCTCTGGATCATAGCTCAACAATTTCAGCAAATCCCAGGCAAGCGATTTATGCCGGCTGCGGGAGCTGACCGCCGCGACCCGGGTCTCAAGGCAGGAGATATTCCCGCCCTGCGGGCCTGCGGGCATCCGCAAATACCCCCATTCAAAATTCTGCTGCCCGAGCAATCCGAGGGGATAATATTCCATCGTCCGGTAATCGGTCAGGTTCATGACCCGGAAGGCGACCCGGCCGTCAAAGAAATCCTGTTCGGTCGCCTGATGCCCGCCGTCAAGGCGGAACAGCTCGCGGCAAAAGCGGATCGCCTCCTCAACGCGGCTATCCTCAAAATAGCATTCGGTGCCCGCCTTATCGACGACCGACGCGCCATTCGAGGCGACGGCATATTCCCAGCGATAGCCATAGCAGCCGAATTGCTTCGGGCTGCCGCTGCTTTCCTCATGGGTGACGCGGCGGCAAATATTATAAAAGGTTTCCCAGGTCCAATCCTGCCCGGGGGGATCGATCCCCTCGGCGGCAAGGAGGGTCTTGTTGTAAAAGATCATGGTCGTTGCGCTCTGCACGGGCAACGCATAAACGGTATCGCCCATCTTCCCGGCTTCATAGGCGGCGGGATAATATTTTTCCGGCAAAAAATCGGGGTCGCGTTCGATCGAGCCGTTCAGAGACGCAAGCCCGCCCATCGAGATATACCGCTGAAAATCGGAATCCAGCACGAAGAACACGTCGGGGATCTGCCCATTCAGCGACTGCGCGGCGAGCCATTCGGAATAATCCTCCTCGCGGATCCCGCTGACGTATTCGACGCGTACCCCGGGATGTTCGGCTTCAAAGCGTTCGATCGCGGTGTCGGCCAGATCATAATAATCGCTGTAGGGCGCGTCCCAATCGCTGCTGACATAGATCCCGAGGCGCAGCACGGTTTCCCGGGGATAGAAGGCAACCAGCAGCAGGCAGGCGCAGGCGGCTGCGGCAAGCAGGAGGGCGGGGCGGCGGGCGGTCACAGCTGCGGGTGCTTCCCGGCGGCAAAGCCGGTCTGCACCGACCAAATGGCAAGCTGCGTGCGGTCGCGCAGGCCGAGCTTGCCGAGGATCGTGCTTAAGTAATTGCGCACGGTGCCTTCCGATAAGCCGAGCGCCTTTGCGATCTCGCGGTTGGACAGGCCGCGCCCGACCTGCTCCACGATCCGGCGTTCGGTGCGCCCTAATTCCTCCGCGCCGCCGGTTGTGACTTCGATCCGCAGGTCGCTTTGGGCCATCTGTGCGAACAGGCGCAGCACCTTGGAGGCCACGGTCGGATGGATCATGGAACCGCCTTTTGCGGCGGTGCGGATCGCTTCGGCGAGATCCTCCATGGAAACGCCTTTGAGCAGATAGCCGCAGGCCCCATGCTTGAGGGCCTGATAAACGAACTGGTCGTCGTCGAAGGTGGTGAGCACGAGGATCCGGATCGACGGATCGTTTTCCTTCAGGATCTTGGTGCATTGGATGCCATCCATCTCGGGCATTCGGATATCCATGAGCACCACGTCGGGCGAAGTGCGCCGGACGGCGCTGATGACTTCGCGGCCGTTCTGGGCGGTCGCGACGACTTCGATATCCTCACAGGCGCTGAGGACGATTTGCAGGCTTTGACGGATCAGCTCCTGATCGTCCGCTATCAATACCTTTATCATGTTCATCCCTCCATCTGATATTCAGCCGCGCGACGACGGTAAAACCGTGAAAGCTCTTCACTTGCAGTTTGCCGCCGAGCAACGCGACGCGTTCTTCCATATGGCGAAGGCCGAAGCCTTTTGAAAACTCCGGGCAACCGGAGCCGTTATCGCTGACGATGACCACCAGCCAGCGGCCTTCGACGCGGATGCGCACCGTGATCTGGCTGGCATGGCCGTGTTTGATGGCGTTGGTCATGCTTTCCTGAATGATGCGGTAAACGGTGTCGGCCTCGTCCCGTTGCAGCGGGGCCCGGTCGAGGGCGCTGTCCAGGGAGATCCGGACGCCGGAGGCGGCGGCGGTATCTTCCACGAGCTTGCGGATCGCTTCCGGAGGGGGGAGGTCCTCGAAGGCGTCGGGGCCGAGGGCGTGGACGGAGCGGCGCACGTCGCGCAGCCCTCTCCGGGAGATATCGGCGAGCAGGCGCAGCTGTTCACGCACAAGCTCGGGCGAGTGATCGGCCAGGGTGATGCAGGCGTCGAGCCCGGCGGAGATGCCGGTCAGGGTATGCCCCATGGTGTCATGGATCTCGCGGGCCAGACGGTTGCGTTCGCGGGTCTCGGCGGCGCGTTCGCTTTCGATGGCGTATTCCATGATACGCTGGTTGGCGTCGCCGAGCTGGCGGTTGAGGCGGATCACTTTTTCGTGCTCGGCCGACTGTTGAAGGGACATTTGCACGATGATTGCGATAAAGAGCAGCATATTGATCGAAACCAGCACGTTTTTCATCGAAAGCAGCAGGTTTGCGGTATTGACGTTGTAATAAAACAGGTACTCCTGAAAGGAGACCATTGGCAGCTGAAGGCTGATGAGGTCATAGTCGCTGCACAGGAACAGCACGGTCATGATGCCGATAAAAACGGTCTGCACCTGCCGGGATTGAAAAAGATGCAGGAATTGGGCCACGACGAGCAGCACGCAGCCGGAATAGCTCATGCGGAGCGCGGCCATGAGGGCGACAAGCACGGCCATTGCGGCGCAGGCATACAGGCGCTGCTGGGTAGGGGAGCGTTTGGGGCTTTGGGCGAGCGTCATAACGACGAGCAGGAGCAGGTAAAGGCCCACGGCGATCGCGGGAGTCATGCGGGGCAGATTGGGAACGGAATGGATCTTGTCAAGGAAGGCGCGGGCCTGTCCGCTTTTGGCGATGCGTTCAGCGGTGACGCCGATCGTCATAGACAGAAAGAGGACGATAACGAAGTTGAGTGCCGCCATCATTTGCAGCAGCATTTGCTGGGGCCGATTTTCTTCCATGGCGCGACTCCTTTCTGTGGCGGTCCTGCGCAGACAGCGGTCCTGCGCGGACGGCGGTCCTGCGCGGACGGCGGTCCTGCGCGGACGGCGGCCCTGCGCGGACGGCGGTCCTACGCGGACGGCGGTCCTGCGCGGACGGCGGTCCTACGCGGACGGCGGTCCTGCGCGGACGGCGGTCCTGCGCGGACAGCGGTCCTGCGCGGACGGCGCCAAAGGGACTCGTCCCTTTGGAATCCCTTTTTCCGCTGCGACGGGGAATGATGTTTCCGATTCGCGGAGCCGCCCGCCAACAGCATAGCGGGTCGGAGAACCGGACGCTATATTTTCATGAATTTGCGGAGACAATTTACACAGGGTTGTGTTATCGGAACGGTTCCGCGCGGCTCATTGCCAACTGGTGATTTCGTGGCGGTCGATATCCTCGGTCATGATCGGGGCGGGTTCCACGCGCAGCGCGCTTTGTTCAAGGCTGCCGCCGTCAAGCAGCGTATACATCGCATCGCTGGCAAGCTGCGCCAAATCGTAAGGGAACCTCGCAATCGTGCCGGTCATCAGCCCGCGCTGGACCGCGGAGCGCGCCTGCGGCGAGCCGTCAACGCCGTATACAAGTACCTGCCCCTGCAAGCCTACGCGTTCCAGCGCGGCCAGCGCGCCGATCGCGGACTGATCGTTCACTGCGACGACGGCGTCGATTGGGCCATATTCCCTCAACAGACTGTCGCTGACCCGGCTGGAGAGCGCGAGTTCGCGCCCGCCGTCGCTTTCGCAAACAATGGTACAGCAATCCCGCAGGGTATCTCGGAACCCCTGGACGAGCAGATCGGAATACCGGTTCCCGGGCTGGCCCAGCACCATGACCCTTGCCCCGGGCAGGCGCTGGGCAAGATCGCGGGCGCACAGCGCACCGGCGAGTTGGGGATCGGTCGAGACGGTCACGGCCACATTGGGCAGGTCGGGGCCTGCGTCCAGTGCGATCACAGGCACGCCCGCCTGCGCCGCGGCCTCAAGGGCGGGGGCTAATTGATCCCAGTCCACTGCGCTGATGAAGATACCGTCCAGCCCTTGCCCGATCAGTTCATAGACCTGCTCAAGCTGTTTATCGGCGCGCTGCCGCGCGTCGCGCGAGATCAATACGTCGCCGCGGCTCTCGGCCAGACCGCGCAGCTTGTTATCGATCGCCAGATAATAGGGGTCGGCGAGCGTCTGCATCACGGAGCCGAAAGTATGCCGGTCGGCGGTCTGGCGGGACGAATAATCGTATGGCGGGAAGTATAGGAATAAGAACAGGACGAGCAGCAGTCCGGCGAGGGCGCCTGCAAGCAGGTAATAAAGCATGGAATTGCGTTTCATCGTCGCGCCCCTTTCCAAAAGCAGCTTTTGAATATTTTACCATATCTGTTCGATGGATTCAACAAAAATCACGTGACTTTTGTCAGAAAAATATTTCCAACTGACGAAAGGGGCGGCTTTCCGGAGACACCGCGCAGCGCTCTGCCCCGCAACTGGCAATTTTCTTTGGATTTGCCCAAAAACTCAATAATTTGTCAAAGCAATCCCTTCGGCATGGAATCGGGCAATAAAGCGGCTGACAATGCGTTTTAATGCGCAGGATCCGGCAGGCCGGGACGCCGTTTTTTCAGAAATGGGAGCATATATAAAGTGGGCCGCATTCCTGCAACCCACCCATATTACGGATTTTCCGCGCTGATCCTTCCGGTATTGCCCGGAAAAGAAAATGCATCCGGCGCGGCCGTTCCATCAAAAGGCGCGGCCTGTGCAGGGCAACCGGGTCAAGCCTGCGCCGCGTCTTCCAACGTTGCTCTAAGCCGCTGTAATATCACCTCGAAAGGGCGATGCTGTTCCGGAGGGCCTTTGCACTGCTCCGAATCGGATCCCCCCCATTTTTTGGATATTCCCGACCGGGCTGCCAACGATGGTATTGGCAGGAGACGCCGCCGGACAGCGGCAATATTCCCAGATCCGATGCAGGCGGCCAGATATCTTTACTTTCCGCCGGCAAAATCCGCAGGCGCATCCGACCGCAGCGCATCCGCGATCGCACGATAGGCTTCGGTCAGACGTTCAAGCGTCCACGCGGCATTCGCCGGACTGGTAGACGGCAGTCGGCAAACCTCCACCCCGGTATGCGGGAACGCCAGCTTTTGGTAAAGCTCGGCGGCTTTCGCCCCCGTGGCGAAAATCGCGCGGATATCGGCCTGCGCAATCAGCCATGCAATATCGTTCGCTTCCGGTTCGCGGATCGCGGCGTCGGACGCGCCTTCGATTTCGCAGGTGCGCAGGACGTCCCACAGCGCGACGCCATGCCGCAGGCACATTTCCCGCCGTCCGTCGATCGTCCCGGGGAGCGTTTCCCCCAGCACGGCGGAAAGCACCCGCCAAAACCGGTTTTGCGGATGCGCATAATAAAACCCGGCTTCCCGCGACTTCGGGCTGGGCATTGTGCCAAGGATCAGCACGCGGGAATGGTCATTATAAAGCGGCGGCAGGGTATGCCAGACTTTTTCACGCATAAGCGGATCTCCTTTCATTCCGGGGGCACGTCACCGGCTCGATCTTCAAAAAAACCGCCCCGTTCCGTCGCCCCTGGAGGCTCCAGCTCCTTCTTCAAGGGGGACCGGCAGCGCTCTGCGCCGCAATCTGACCGGGAAAAACCGATGGGTTTCGCGGCATCCATTCCGGCGGTGAGCGGGATTACAGCACGGACAGGAAGGGGCGGAACGCCGACGGCAGCGCGTATTCCTCGCGCAGCTGTTCGGGCGCGGCCCAGGCAAACCCCTCCGCAGGCGCGGCGCAATCGGCATAATAACCGGTCATATGCCATTCCACATGGG
Organism: uncultured Eubacteriales bacterium; assembly: GCA_910586105.1. Classification (GTDB taxonomy): domain Bacteria; phylum Bacillota; class Clostridia; order Oscillospirales; family Butyricicoccaceae; genus QXXE01. Next base: position 6,254 of record CAJUGU010000067.1, read on the forward strand.
AAAAGATATGCTTTGCCGGACGCAGCGAAAGCAGCTGCCCGGTCTGAAGCCCCCATTCGGCAAGCAGCGCGCCCGCCTGTGCGGGGGACAGCTCGCCATCCGCCGACGGCAGCTCCCAAAGCCCGCCGAGCAGCCCTTTGGGCGGGCGGCGGCGGAGCGCGGCCTTCCCGCCGCAGCGGAGCAGGAACACCGTGCGCGGCTCGATCCGGCGGGGCTTTTTCGCCGCCTTGACCGGCAGGCCTGCCGCCGTCCCCAAATGATAGCCTTCGCAAAGGTGCATCAGCGGACAGCTCCCGCAGCGGGGCGCGCCGTTGGGCACGCAGACGGTCGCGCCAAGCTCCATCAGCGCCTGATTGAACGCGCCGGGCGCGTCCGCAGGAACGATCCCGGCGACCTTCCCGCGCAGGTCGGCCTTCACCTTCGGGTCGGTGATCGGGCGGCCATCATTCAGCAGCCGGGTCACGACGCGCAGCACATTGCCGTCGACCGCCGGGACGCGTGCCCCGAAGGCAATCGACGCGACTGCGCCCGCCGTATAATCCCCGATCCCGGGCAGGCTGAGCAGCGCCTTATGATCCTCCGGGAACCGTCCGCCGAATTCTTCGCAGACGACGACCGCCGCGCGGTGAAGGTTACGCGCCCTGCTGTAATACCCAAGCCCTTCCCAGAGTTTGAGATAGACCGTTTCCTCCGCAGCCGCAAGCGCCCGCACATCGGGCAGGGCTTCCAGGAACCGCGCATAATACCCGCGCACCGCTTCTACACGGGTCTGTTGCAGCATGACCTCGCTGACCCAGATCCGGTAAGGGTCGCGGGTATGCCGCCACGGCAGGTCGCGCTTTTCCGCCTCGTACCATTCGAGCAGCGGCGCGACGGCGGCGGCGGTCATGACAGGCTCTCCAGCGTCCGGTCGACATAATACATGGTAAAGGCCGCCGCCGCGATCAACCGTTCGCCCTGCCGCACCTCGACCTCATAGACGGCGGTCTGTCTGCCATGCTTGACCTCTTTGGTGACGGCGGTCATCGGTTCGCCCGCATGACCGGGGCGCAGGTAGTTGACGTTCGACGACAGCGTCACCCCGACCCGGCCGCGGGAGGCGGCCGCCGTCCCCGCCGCAACGTCGCATAAGGTATAGATCGCCCCGCCGTGGACATTACCCAGCGGGTTTAAAAAGCGCTCGTCCGCAGGGAGCAAAACTTCGGCGTATCCCTCCCGCACGGTCACGACGCGCAGCCCGTGCAGGCCGTTATAGCCGCCGTTTTCCTGCCGGTTCCGCAGGTAAACCAACGCATCACTCATAAAAACTGGCTCCTTTCCCAAAACTGCAAACTGTAAAAATTATAGCACGGTTTCGGGAGGGGCGCAAGCGCTGGCTCACAGTTCCACGGCCTGACGTTCATAATTTATTTGCAAACGCCCCGCTTGACAGGCGCATATTATACGTTGTATAATATTATACACAGAAGATGAAGAAAGGGGGATGGCGGTATGGCCTTTCCGGTAACATCCGCGCTGCTCGATGCGATCGTCCTTGCCGTCGTTGCCCGGGAAAGCACCTACGGCTACAAGATCACACAGGACGTGCGGCAGGTCATGGAGATCTCCGAATCCACGCTGTACCCGGTGCTGCGGCGGCTGCTCAAGGACGGCAGCTTGTCGACTTACGATCAGGCGATCGCGGGGCGTATCCGGCGCTATTACCAGATCACGCCCGCCGGTCTGGAAAAGCTGAAGGCATACCGTGCCGATTGGATCGCCTATCGGGATTCCATTGAGAAGGTGATAGGGGGAGATACGCAATGACAGCCTATGAATATATGAACGCGCTGCGCGAAGCGCTCGGCGTTTTGCCGGAGGAGGAACGCGCGAACGCGATCCGTTACTATGAAGAATATTTCCTCGACGCAGGCCCGGAAAACGAGGCGCGCGTGATCGAAGAGCTGGGCGCGCCCGAGCAGGTCGCCCAGCAGATCCTGAACGATTACAAAGAGATCGTGCGCGCTGCCCCGCGCAGCGAACCGGGCGCGGAGGCGGGACCGGAACCTATCTTCGGCGAGGCGGAGGAGGCGCCGCGTCCGCGCCGCTCGCCGCTGGTCAGTTTCCTGGCGCTTTGCGGGGCGCTGTTCCTGGGGGTCACGATCGGCATACCGCTGCTGGCCAGCGGGGTCGCGGCGATCTTCTCGCTGGTCGTCGCGGTGCTGACCCTGATCGGCGTTATTCTGCTCGCCGGGGTGCTGCTGTTCGCCGTGCTGCCGCTCGCGCTGCTGCTGGCCGGGTTCCTGCTGTGCGTGTTTTCGTTGTTCCTGTGGACGATGCCCGCGTCGGCGCTCGTGACTCTGGGCGTGGGCCTGTGCCTGTTTGCAATCGGCATATTGCTTGGCGCCGGCTGTATGCGGCTCGGGGCCGCAGCCTTCCGCCCGCTGCTGCGTGCCGGCGGCTGGTGCATCGAGCAGCTCGGCAGGCTCCTGCGGCTGGTGGCCGGTGCGATCTCCCGTTTTATAGACCGACTGAAAGGGGTGTAAGGCCGTGAAATTCCTGTTTCGCTTGAGTATGTCGCTGTTTTCGCTCGCGCTTCTTGCCTGCCTTGGCGGCGTAGCGGCGCTGGTGATGTTGGTGTTGCTGCCGTTGGCGGCGGTATTTGGCGGCGTGGCGCTCGTCGTGTTCGTCGGGCTGTGCCTGCTGCTGCTGATTTTTTGAAAAATGACGGAAAGGGGTTTGACCAATGAAAAATTTGATCCGGATCTGCGCGGCGGTGCTGGTCGTCGGCCTGCTGTGCTGCATCGGCGGCGCGGCGGCGGGCGGGCGGCTGTATTCTACCATCCGCGGCAACACGCTGCTGCCCTTTGGATGGGGGGTGCCACGGCTGCAGTCGGCTGAGGAGGACGCTTCGGCGGGCGGGTCGGGAAGGCACGGCATCCAAAGCCCGGTCTGGGAGCCGTCCCTGCCGGAGCCTGGGGGCGATCTTCCGGCGATCGACGGCGCACTGCCCGGCGTGACGGAAATCAGGGAATTGGACATCGATCTGGGCGCGGGCAATTACCGCATCGTGACCGGGGACGCTTACGGCATGGAGTTTCCGCACGGCAGCTATGGCGACGACTGGATCGAAAGCGATATCGACGACGGCGTCTGGAAGATCCACACGGACAGCAGCTGGCTCAATTTTGGTTTTGGCGACGCGCGTTCCTGTACGATCGTCGTGCCGGAGGGCTGCACGGTAGAAAAGCTCGAAATCTCGGTCGGGGCGGCGAATGTAGAGGCCGACGCCCTGATGACCGCCGAAAAGGTCGAGCTTGAGGTCGGGGCAGGCAACCTGACCATTTCCGGGATCGCGTTCACCGACCGGCTGGACGCGGAAGTCGGCGCGGGCAACCTGGATCTCGGCCTGCCCGGAGCGCCGGAGGACTACCGTTTCGACGCGGAAGTCGCGATGGGGACTATTACCGTGAACGGCAGCGATCTGGTTACGGGACTGATCGGCAGCGCCCACCGGGGCGATGGCTCGCTGCGGGTCGATATTGAGACCGGTATGGGCTGCGTCAATATTTATACGGAGAAGTGACAAATCGGCAGAGACCAAGCCGGTCAAGAAATCCGAGAGACCGCGTAAAAAGCGGTTCGTTCCAATGGATCCTATCATAAAATGTGGAGAAGGAGAGATCACAATGGAAAAGCGCCTTTATCGAAGTGAAACCAACCGCATCCTCTGCGGCGTATGCGGAGGCATAGGGGAATATTTCGGCATCGACCCCACGCTGGTACGGCTGGCGTTCGTACTGTTTATGTTCGGCGCAGCCTCAGGACTGTTCGCATATCTGGTGGCGGCGGTCATTATCCCGACGCAAAGCCAGCTTTAAAAGGCAAAGCCAAAGGCCGGGCGCGGTGAGCGTCCGGCCTTTGCCGTAACGGGGCGGTCCCGGCCGCGCATGGAAAAGCGCTTCCCCGCATCAGGAGAAGCGCTTTAAAAAACCGGGTTTTTCCCTGGGGCGGCGGATCGGGGCCTCGAACCGTACTAATATGATATCTTCCCCGATCTTTTCGATCCGATCCCATGGGATAATATAATCATCCTCGCGGCCAAACAGGCCGAAAAAACGCGCCCGCCCCGGGACGATCAACGCGACCACCCGGCCGCACATGATATCGACTTCCAGATCGCCGACATAACCCATGCGGCGCCCGTCGCACAGGTTGATCACCTCCCTGCACCGCAGCTCCGCCAAACGGCAGCCCTCCGCCATTGCGCTCCCTCCTCTGCCTTTCAAATGCCGATCTTATCCATCATCGTTTGCGTGCTCAAGCCCGCCGGACGGTTCCAACGTTTCATACCCAACAGGCAGGAAGGGTCGCCGGTCAGCTCATTGATCCCTTCCTCGCAGCCCAGGGTACAGCGGAACCCTAACGACCGCATCACCTCCGCCGCCTCCCAGCTGCACGCGCCAAAGGGGTATGTATAACAGGTCGGGACGGGCAGCCCCGCATCCTCTAGCAGCTGCTGGAGCCGTTCGGTATCCTGGGTCAGGAACTCCCGGTAATCGGTTTCCGCCTCCCCGCGCATGCGCAGGCACCCCCGGCGTTCGCCGTAGGTATGCAGATCCCAGGAATGGTTCTGCACCTCGAAAACGCCGCTTTCGGAAAGCTCCCGCAAATGGTCGACCGTCAGGTACGACCAATAGGCGTTCTCCTGCCCGCTCCGCGTGAACAGCTCGGTCTGTGCGCCGATCACGGATACCACCGCTTTCATCCCCAGCTCCTTCAGGATCGGGTATGCATATAGATAGTTGTTATAACAGCCGTCGTCAAAGGTCACCATGACCGGCTGCTCGGGCAGAGGCACGCCGTCCTCGACATAGGCCAGCAGATCCGCAACGACCACGGTGTGATAACCGTTTTCCTTCAAATATTCCATGTCCTGCCGGAACATATCCGGGGAAAGCACATAATCCCCCTGCCGGGCGTCGTCCTTCAGCAGGCTGTGATACATCAGGATCGGGAGCTGCACCCCCGTCTGGGTACGCGCCGCCTGGATTGCTTCGCGGTCGCCCAGCCCATACCCCAATACGCCGCAGAAAACCAGCACTGTCAGCACCGCCTGCGTGACCGTTGACCGAAAGCCGCTATGACGGCGTGTAGAGCAAGAAATCATATTCCCGCACATACTCCTTTCCCTCCGCATGGACGGTAGCGCGATGCCGGTCAAGCAGCTGTGTGATCGCGTACAGATCCACCCAGATCTCGTTATTGGATTCCTTTTGCGATTCGTCAAACACCAGTTCAAGCCCATAATGCAGGTGCGGGGTTTGGATCCCGTTGACGTTCTCGGTGTGGGAATAACCGGTCTGTCCCAGATAACCGATCACATCCCCGGCCATGACTCGCTGGCCCTCCGTCAGCCCTTCCGCGTAGGGATGATCCTTGCGCAAATGCGCGTAATAATAATAGCGCTTCCCATCCAGCGAGCGGATACCGACCCGCCAGCCGCCGTACTGGTTCCAGCCCAGCGCCTCCACAACGCCGGTCTCGACCGCCGTCACCGGCGTGCCGACGCTCCCCATCATGTCATGCCCCAGGTGGCGGCGGCGATAGCCATACGACCGCGACGCGCCGAAATCGTCGAAATGGTTGTACCAATACCCTTCCGCCAACGGCGAAAATACCCGAAGCCCATAGCGCGCCTCCCAACGGTCGTCTTTCAGCTCCTGCAAATGCCAGCCGACGAATCCGTCCAGCACCGCGCCGTATACCTGACGAAAATATCCATAATATTGCAGCCCGTCGGTCAGGTCTTCCACCGACGTACCGGCATGCAGCTTTTCCAGGACGGCGTCCATATCGGCGGGGTGATAACGCTTCCATTCGCCGCCGTATTTTGCCGCCAGGATCGAAAGCACGTCGATCCAACAGACTGCGCCTTCGCATTCGAGATCGTCGGCAAGCGCGCGATCAAGCGCGGCATACGGCACGTTGAATTCGGCGTATCGGATGAACGATCCCTCGGCCGCGTGCGCCGTCAGCAGGATCATGACCGTAGCCAGCGCCAGCGCTGCGGCGGTAAGCTGCCGCGACCATGCCTTCAGTTTCCGTCCGAGCGGGCGGCTGTCCCTCTGCGCCGCAGGCTGCGGTCTCCGTCCGCGCCGTCGGGCTCCGGCCCGCTCCCGCGTCTGGGGCGTCCAGAAAATTTTCACAGCAAAACACCTCCCCGGGCAGCCTTCTGTAAAAGGTATGCCCGGGGAGGCGTATGTATGCCATAAAATACGCGGTCAACGGATGGTTTGTACCTTCTCCTGATACTTTTCGATCGAATCGCCGACGCCGGCCTTGTCGCTCGCCTTGCCGTAATTATCAACCTTCATACGGCTTTTCGGTTCATGGGTCAGGCTTGCCGCGCCGCCTGCGCAGCCGCCGACGCATGCCATGCCTTCAATGAAATTCTTATCGAGCTTGCCGACCTTCGCCTTGAGCAGCGCGACCTTGCAGGCTTCGATGCCGTCGCAGATCTCGGGCTTGACGGCAAATTCCGCGCCGGTCTCTTTCACGACCTGCTGCACCGCTTCGGTCAGGCCGCCGGAACGGCCAAAGACGCGCCCGAAATAGGAGGCGTCGTCCACCGGGGTCTCCTCCAATGAAGTTTCGTCGATGCCCTGCGCGTCCAGCATTGCCTGCAGCTCTTCAAAGGTCAGCACAGAGTCGATCCACAGGTCGACGGACGGCAGCTGGATCTCCTGCTTTTTCGCGGTGCAGGGCCCGATGAAAATGGTTTTGACCGGGATCTCGGCATTGATCTTGATAAACCGGCCGATCTCCGCCATCGGGGAAAGGTTGTGCGAGATCTTGTCGGAAAGCTCGGGCACATGCTTGCGGATGTACGAAACAAACGCCGGGCAGCACGACGAGGTCAGGAAGCCCTTTTCGGCAAGTTCCTCGGTCTCCTTCTGCGCGACCATATCCGCGCCCATTGCCGCCTCCGCGATGTAATCAAAGCCCAGCTGACGCATTGCCGTCGCAAGCTGGCCGACCGTCGCCTTCTCAAACTGGGACGCAAGCGCAGGCGCTACGATCGCGACGACCTTGTAATCGTATTCGTCGCCCTTCTTCTTGTTCTTAATAATGTTGATCGCGTCCACCATAAACGATTTGTCCATGATCGCGCCAAACGGGCAGGCATAGGCGCAGGCGCCGCAGGCGATGCACTTATCGATGTTGATCGACGCCTTTTTGTCCTCGTTCATTTTGACCGCGCCGACCTTGCAGCTGCGTTCGCACGGACGGACGTTCTCGGTAATCGCGCCGTAGGGGCAGGCTTTCGCGCAGCGCCCGCACTCGATGCAGACATCCTCATTGATCTGCGCGCGGCCATTGCCTTCTTTGGTGATCGCCTGCTTCGGGCAGGCCTTGATGCAGCGGTGCGAAATACAGCCGCGGCACGACGGGCTGACGGTATACCGTTCGACCGGGCATTCGTCGCATGCGATCGGGATGACCTCGATCACGTTGGGGTTGCGGCGGTCGCCGCCCATCGCCAGCCGGACGCGTTCCTGCACGATCGCCCGTTCTTTATACACGCAGCAGCGCATGGTCGCCTTGGGGCCCGGGGAAATGATCTTCGGGATCTCATAGTACGATTCCATCAGGTGCCCGTCATAGGCGCGCTGGGCGACCTCCTTTAAAACGTTGTACTTGAGCTGCATGACATCGGTTTCAAATGTTCTCACTTGTTTTACTCCTTCCCTGTCCAGGTTTTGCGCGAAAGCGCCCGTCCCTTCTTAACGGGCGGCTCCGCTATGGTTGGTTCCTCCCAATACTTCCTTCTCGCAAACTATCGCAACGGGATGCTCCCGTGACGCGCATAAAAAAATATTCTGCGGGGGCCCGCGGGTAAACCCCCCCGTCCCGCCCGCAGGCGGAAACGGGAGTCAAGAGGGATAACATCCCTCTTGTGCCCGCCGCATAGGCGGCCGCCCCGGCGAGGGGCGGGGATCCAAGGGGCAGCGCCCCTTGGCGCCGTCCGCGAAGGACATCCCCCGGAGGGGCTCAGCTTCGGCGGTATGCGGCTGCGCCGTCGCGGTATAAACTGCCGCCCTGGCAGTCCATGGCAACAATGGCATAAAAATCTTTCACTGTGAGCCGCTTGACCGATTCGCAGCCCAGGTCTTCATACGCGACGACCTCAAGCGCTTCGACCGACGCCGCCTTGACCGCGCCCGCGCCCCCGATCGCAACCATGTATACACAACCGTTCTTCGCCATTGAATCCGCAACCGCCTGGCTGCGTACCCCCTTGCCGATCATGCATTTCAGGCCCGCCTCCATTAGGCGGGGCGCATACGGATCCATGCGCCCCGAGGTCGTCGGGCCGACCGATCCAATCGTTTGCCCCGGCTTCGCCGGGGTGGGGCCCGCATAATAGATCGCCGCCCCGTCTAAGTCAAAAGGCAGCGGCGCGCCGGTATCCATCGCTTCGACGATCCGTTTGTGCGCTGCGTCCCGCGCCGTGTAGACTGTGCCGGTCAGATGGACCGTGTCGCCCGCCCGGAGCATCGGCGCCATTTCGGCAAGCCGGTCGGTATGTAAGGCATAATGCGCCATCATTTTTCTTCCTTTCCACGGATGCTGTTAAAAACTTCAGTGATCGTTGTACGGCTGCTTTCCGGCTTCGGACGGAGCTTCCCAAGCTGCCCCGACGCGTTTTCCAAGTTGCCGATCAGGTCGCGCGCCCGGCGCTGCATCTCCCCGAATTCTTCCTGCGCATGCTCTAAAGCCAGCCGATAACCGTCCGTCGTGATACGGAGCTGTTGCCGGAGCTGGTCGACAACCCCGGCCGCTTCCTTTTTGATCCGCGCCGCCTGCTCCCGACTTTCCTTTTCCAGATCGCGCGCCTGCCGGTAAGCCCGCAGCTCGATCTCCGCCATATGCTCTTTGGCGGCTTCATATTCGCTGCATTTGCGGCGAAGTACGTCTAATTCTTCCTTGCACGCCGCGTTTTCGGCGCGTAAGGAGCTGTTTTCTGCAGAAAGCCGTTGGGCCGCGGTGGTTTGCACCAGCAGTTCCGCCCGGACGCCTTCCAACTCGGTGCGTAAATTGTCTTCGTTTAACGTCATCGCGCCAAGCCGCTCTAAAAGCTCCGCGTCTTTGGAGCTGAATTCCGTGTTCTGCTCCGCAAGTTCGTCTGCACGGGCGGATTGCTCCCCCGTCTCCCGACGCGATCGCTCTAACGCGCGTTCCAGTTCTTCTATCTTAGCAGTAAAGCTGCGTGTGGTCTGCTCGATGTAACGCAGAACATCGTCGCGCTGAAAACCGCCGACGATCTGGGTCCGAAAACCCATTTCGATTTCATTCATGACTCGATCCTTCCTCCGCCGGCGGCGGCTGCTGTCCTCTTCATTGGTCAATACCATTATAACAATCCCCGGCCCAAAAAACAATAGGCGTTTGATGGAAAGCGGAAAAAAGCAGGGTTTTGACCGTCTGCAAAGCCGCCCGTATGCCCGTAAGGTAGGATCTTCCGAAAAGAGAACGACCTGCCGCAGGATGATGCGGCTTGCGGCAGGCCCGTTGCTTTGTTTTGAACCCGGCAGGAAAAAGTAAAAAATTGTGGTTGACAAATCGGAAGGTTTCGGGTATACTGTATTTTGTTATCAGCAATAACGTTTATACGGGGGCGTAGCTCAGCTGGGAGCGCAAAGCATCAAGTGAGCCACCCCGGAAAAGTTGAAGAAATTACAAAATTTGTGCAAGATGCCGAAAATGTAATTTCGATGCAGAAGCAGTACAAAAAGAGAAAAACGAGCAGCGTTTAAACACGCAAAAAGTTCTGAAAAACGGCGCAAAAACGCCGAAAATAGCGATACGGGGGCGTAGCTCAGCTGGGAGCGCAAAGCATCAGGTGTGCCACCCCGGAAAAGTTGAAGAAATTACGAAAATTGTGCAAGATGCCGAAAGCGTAATTTCAATGCAGAAACAGTACAAAAAGAGAAAATCGAGCAGCGTTTAAACACGCAAAAAGTTCTGAAAAACGGCGCAGAAACGCCGAAAATACCGTTACGGGGGCGTAGCTCAGCTGGGAGAGCGTTTGACTGGCAGTCAAGAGGTCATGGGTTCGATCCCCACCGTCTCCACCACGAAATGGCTCATACAGCGATGTATGAGCCATTTTCATAGGCAAAATCACCAAAGGGCAGACATCCAAATCCTGGGGATGCAGCAGAAGCAGTTAATATGGTTCAAAAGGGTGTTCCGGAAAACCCTGGCAGATGTTGCAGTGTGCATCCGGAAGTTTCCTGGCTTGGCAGGCTTGCCTATACCAGAAATCGTATGAAGTTGCAATAAAGCAAATCAACAAAAATTTCTCAAAAATATTGTGTGATTTGCCGATTGTAATTTTCAAAATTGAATAATCCGAAACGCGGAGGCCGCTGTTGATAAAAATCAGCAATGAAGCGGCCTCCGCTTTTTTTGATTGTACGAGGTGATAAGGTTTGGAATGAAATCCTTCGAGAGATGAAGCGTCCAAAGGGACAAGCATTTTCGGAAAGAAAATCAATCTTCAATCTGTACAAAAGATTGTTGAGAAAATTGTTTAAATTGCGCATTGCAATTTAAAATCTTTATAAAAACGAGGGTTGCTGCTGATCGAAAGACCAGAAAACCGCATCCCTCTTTTTTGTTGCTGCAACGGAAGGAGGGAAAATTTTGATCGATGCACGGACAGCGATTTTCGAGCGAGCAGAACTGTTTTGGGAACCAGCGCTCCTGACGCGGGAGCGCGTTGACCAGCGTACCATCCCAATCGGCTGGAACTGTTATGAGTTGGAAGCACGATATGCCTGCGCCGATATTTCCATAAAAAGTGGTTGTGCCCAATAAAACCAGCGTTGTTTTGTTGGTTTCTGCGCTGGATATTGATACCGAATGATGCTATGTTGTGTTGCAGCGATCACAAAAAATAAGAAGGACGGGAGGAAAACAATTTGAACCAGATTTTTAATGTCAGCATCTCGAAGCGTGACGGGTCGCTTACGTCGGCAGACCTCACGCTTCCGGCAACGCCGTACCAGCTGGCCGACGCGTTGGAGCAGCTGCGGGCGGACGGTGCTGAGAACGTGAAAGCGAAAATCTCCTATTGCCATAGTAGTGGGATCTTAAATCTGCTGCCGACCGCTTCGGGGAACTTATACGAGGTCAACGCGCTTGCTGAAAAAATGGCGAGCTTCGAGGACTGGCAGCGGGAAGCATTCGATGGGATGCTGAAAGCGGATGCCTTTGAATCGAGCGACCCGATCCCAATCGCAAGGCTGATCGACTTCGCGTACAGCACGGAATGCTGTCATGTCGTTGGCGGCATCACGACAGACAAAGAGCTCGGCGAATTCCTCGTTGAGAACGGGTTGTGGGGAGACGAGGAAACCCTTACAGAAGATGTTTATAAAAGATTGGATTTTAAGATGATCGGCCGCGAGCATCGGCTGATGGAGGGCGGCACCTTCACGGCGAACAGCTATGTCGAGCGGCACTGCGATTTGATCGAAGCCCACCGGACGCTTGACCTTACGCCGCCGTCGCTGGACTACACAGTGCTGCTGAAAATCTCGAAGGGTTTCTTCAACGATCCCGCGTCCGACGGAACTCAGGCGATGACGCTCAAACTTCCCGCGACAGAAGCGCAGCTAAGCGCGGTACTGGAGCAACTGGACGTTACCAGCTGGAAGGAAGCAGGCTTCGCGTGCATCGACTGCAAAGCCCCGATGCTCATAGACCTTATCAATGATGCGGAGGATTTTGACGAAGTCCTACAGCTGGCTGATACGCTGGCAGAAATGCCGCAAAAACAGCTGACGGAGTACAAAGCGATCCTGGCCACAACAAGGTGCAGCGAATTTGACAGGGCTGTCGACCTGATAAGCAGGATGGAGGAATACATCGTAACACCGGAGTATGAAACGCTGGCGGACGTGGCACGGGATGAAATGAGCGTGATCATGTCGCCGGACTCGGTAGAGATCATGCTTCCATACCTTGATTTAGAAGGCTACGGTCATGCGCTGGTCAAGGCGCTGAACGCCGACCTGACCGCCTACGGCATGGTAGAACGCAAGGATCGCCAGCCCGTCTATGCACCGTCGGAGCAGTCTCAGCAGGGCGGACCGGGAATGAATTTATAAACACAGGATTTAGACAGGAGGGATAACCATGGGCACATGGGGGATCACCATGCGACAAAGCGATTATGGACTGGATATGTTAAATTCCATCATGGAGCAACAGCTTCAGAAAACGGATTTTAAAAGTTTCAATGTGCCGGAGGCCATAGAGCTTTTGAAAGCTGATATTCTGGATGAAATCGAAACGGCCAACCGCGGCTGTTCGCCAAAGCTGCTGGAAGCATACACCGCTGAAATGTTCCCTTACCGTTTTTCGCAGGCGGCACAGCTGCTTGCAGAATGCACTGCGGATTTCTGCCGCAAGGGAGAATTGGTTGTGGATGAATACCTTGGAGATCAGGAGGGATTTGTTGAACGGCACGTTCCGGAAATCAAGGCGACAGAAGATTCCATACAGATTTTGTTGGAAGAACTGTCCAAAGTCCAGGAACCGACCCACGCCATCTACCAGTCATGGTTTGAGGACAGCGACCGCGAAGCATGGCTCGCGCATATGCGGGAACTCAGCCAGACGCTGAAAGAGAATGTTCAGGCCCTGACCACTGGCAGCATAGGGCAGATGGAGCAGGCCGGGGGAGCCGCACACGAATCAGAGGGATTTGACGATCGTTCAAACCGGCAGGAAAACGACACGCAAATACAATATAGCGGCATGAATTTATAACATCGGAGGATATATGGAAACGAAAAAAGATATGCCAGTATGGATGGCTGCAACGGATTGCAGGGGCTGCCCATACCCGTCGACCGGATTTCTGTGCGGCGGCAGCGATGGTGGATGCATGAAAACACGGATTCAGAAAATCAATGATATGACATTGAGGGGTGAGAGCCGGTGTGTTTGTGATTAGGAGTGCCCTCGGCAATTTGGGGCATCCAAAGTATGGTTCGATACCGGTCGACTTTCCGACAGATATATGGTCGAGCGGCTCAACGAACTTAAAATTGTCGGCATACGAGGTGTTGCATTATGATGTTTGACAAAGCAAAGGCAGACGCGCTGCGGGAGCAGTACCCGCCGGGGACGCGCATCAAACTGGAACATATGAGCGATCC